>NZ_JASTTF010000005.1:0-144812 GCF_055700955.1 Corynebacterium sp. 1103A | reverse complement strand
AATGGCCGTGGCCTACCCCGACCGCTTCGATAAGTACCTATAAACCTAACCTCACACACAAACAACTTGACACGCTCCGTCGTGGCAGCGGTGCCGCACCCATTTCGCGAAAAACCTCTACGAGAAAGTCCCCAAGACCCAGTGGCCGATGGTCTCTGCGATGTTCCAGACCATCTTCCAGTAACCTGACGCCGCATCCACCTGGTCCCAAGCCCGTGAGGTTGTCGACCTACTAGAGCCGAAGTTTCCGCAGGTTGCGACCTACTTGGAGGAATCACTCGATGAAGTATTGGCGTTTACCGCAGCCCCGAAACCAGTGTGGTCAAAGATCTGGTCAAACAACCCCACAGAGAGGTTAAACCGAGAAATCCGCCGGCGCACCGATGTTGTGGGCATCTTCCCGAACCGCGAATCCATCATCCGGCTTGTCGGCGCGGTCCTTGCTGAACAACACGACGATTGGATCCAGCAAAAACGCTACATGTCACTATCAGCACTCGAACACACCAAACGACTCATGCGTCATCGCGACCAACCTGGAGGTGACCACAATGACCACTGCCAGCTAACCGCCTAACCCAACCCTGAACTTCATACCGAGCCGAAAGCTAAACGGCTACACCCCTCCACGGGACTTGACCGTTTTCATGTTTCCATTATTCCGCATACTTCCGCGGGCTGAGGTAGCCCAGCGAGGAATGCGGGTGGAAGTCATTGTACCGCTGCGACCACTGTCCCACGAGCATCCGTGCATGTTCGAGATTTTCGATGCTGTTGTCTTCTAAGAGTTGGTCACGCATTCGGTTGTCGAAAGACTCGACATACCCGTTATGCCAGGGCTGTCCTGGCGGGATAAACGCCTGAATCGTTTCATCCTCCCCAGCCCATTTCTTGAGCGCATGAGCGATGAACTCGGGGTCGTTATCCATCCGGATCACCCGCGGGCGCCCGCCTTGGTCACAACAAGCGAGGTCGAGCAGCTCGATCACCGAGTCCGCGTCGATCTTCTTGTCGACCGTGAAGGCGACGTGCTCGCGAGTGTATTCATCGATGATGTTGCAGATCGTGATCGTCTTGCCGTGCCATGTTGAATCGAACTGGAAATCCAGCGCCCACACGTCGTTCGGTTACTGGCCGGCAGGAACATCGCGCTGGCCGTGACCATCGACGCGTTTGCGCTTCTTCCTGGGTAGGACGCGCAGGCCTTCTTCACGCCAAATCCGCCGGAAGGTTTCCCGGCATATCCCATACCCCTCGGTCAGGGCGGTCCTCCAGGCGCGCCGGTGTCCCCACCGGCGGTGATCACGCGCGAACTCGTGCATCCACGCCCTTAGGCCCGCGTACTTATCCGGCTTGCCCTGACGGATCCTAGCGCGCCGATAAGCACTACGAGAGAGTCCAACGATCTGGCAGGCACGCCTTTGGCAGTAGCCCAGCCCATCGAGATGCCAGACGGCATCATGACGGCGAGCTGGGCTTAGAAGTTTGCCTCCGATAATTCTTTCCATGCCGCCTTTTCCAGCTCTGCCTGCCCAAGGAGACGTTTGAGGCGCGTGTTTTCCTCGCGCAATCGCTAAAGCTCTTTAGCTTCGCTCTTGGCCATCGCCCCATAGGTTGCCTGCCACCTGTTCAGCGTGGCTTCGCTGATCCCCAGCGCGGTGAGGATTTGAGCCGTGGTCGATCCTGATTCTCTGAGTTCTCGAGCCTTATCCAGCTTGCGAACAATCTGCTCGGGAGTGTGTTTACTGAACTTCTTCACCATTCATCCATTCTCCCCACCCACAGGCAGGGCATCAATGGACAACACTCAAGTCACCCGGACCTAAAAACCTAAGGCACTCCATATCCAGGGCGAGTATGAGGGCGTTGTATTTGTGGACGGACAAGCATACTGTCCGGCAATTAAGGCAATGCCACAGCTTCTGGACCCGCGTGCAGCGCTGGACGCGGGCGACATCACTGTAGAGTAATTCGAGCGTCTCGTTGCCCAGCGTGAAGACCTGCGTATGCGGACGAAGCAAATCAATGAAGATGGTTCCATCCGCTTTGCTTGTCCGGCACTAGAGGGCAAGGCGTCCTGTCCAGCTCGCAAGAATGACTCACAGGCAAAGAAGGCGGCGGCAAGACGAACGCTTGGTGGTCGGGCGCCGCTGCCATTGTCTATCAAACAGGTTCCCGTCGAGCGTCAACGGGGCAAAGCCTGTTCTGGTAGGTCTGTCACCGTTCCGCTCTACCTTGACAAAGGTGGCGTGGACAACATCAATAAGCACCTTCACCAGGGGCCGGCCGTCTATACGCAAGAATGGCATGACACCTACAAGCGCGGCCGTGCTGCCATCCAGGCCCGAAACGCTAGTGCCAAGCATGACGTCGCGCTTGGGCTTGGAGACCGAGCGAAGCGTGGCATGCGCGGCTTTGATGGCTTCGCCATGCTTCTCACCGTTCTTGTCGCCGCGTCGAACGGGCTTCGAGTCATTGGCTACCTCAAACGCGGACGCGACGCCGAACTTGCCCGACGCCTCCTTGGGGAGGGCGTCCTCGCAAGAAGCGCGTTGATGATCATGTCATCGGGCTGGCATGGGGCAACGCGCCGCCCGCCGAAGAGGCTGCATAGGAGGCCACGAGACCCTGCTTGGGTCCGTGGTCTAACAGCCGTGAGTGATCGTCATGTTCGGGTCATGCAGGCAGCGAATACTGCGGAAAATAGGCGGTGGATAGACAAAAGTCCGGCCCCGTGAACATTCTTTCTGCGAAAGTCCACGGGGCCGGGCTATTTGATAGAGATTCGCAAATCTCCGCTCGTTAGAACCGTAAAAGTCCCTAGGGAACTAGCAGTCGAAGTACATTTCGTACTCGAGCGGGGTCGGACGCAGGCGGGCCGGGGTGATTTCCTCGTCTTCCTTGAGCTTGATGTAGGACTCGATGAGGTCCTCGGTGAAGACGTCGCCCTCGGTCAGGAAGTCCATGTCGTTGCGCAGGGCCTCCAGGGAGGCCTCCAGGGAGGTCGGGGCCTGCGGGATGGAGGCGGCCTCCTCCGGCGGGAGCTCGTAGAGATCCTTGTCGACCGGGGCGTGAGGCTCCAAGCGGTTCTTCACGCCGTCGATGCCGGCCAGCATCATGGCGGCAAAGCCCAGGTACGGGTTGCCGGACGGGTCCGGGGCGCGGAACTCGATGCGCTTGGCCTTCGGGTTGGAGCCGGTAATCGGGATGCGGATGGCCGCAGAGCGGTTACGCTGCGAGTAGACCAGGTTGATGGGGGCCTCGAAGCCAGGCACCAGGCGGTGGTAGGAGTTCAGCGTCGGGTTGGTAAAGGCCAAAACCGCGCCGGCGTGGTGCAGGATGCCGCCGATGTAGTAGCGGGCGGTGTCAGACAGGCCGCCGTAGCCGGACTCGTCGTGGAAGAGCGGGGTGCCGTCCTTCCACAGGGACATGTGGGCGTGCATGCCGGAGCCGTTGTCGCCGGCTAGCGGCTTGGGCATGAAGGTAGCGGTCTTGCCGTAGGCCGCGGCGGTGTTCTTGATGATGTACTTGAAGGACTGGACATCGTCGGCCGCGTGCAGCATGGAGTTGAAGCGGTAGTTTATCTCGTTCTGACCGCCGGTGCCGACCTCGTGGTGGAAGCGCTCGACGTCGAAGCCGGCGTCCTGCAGGTTGCGGACCATGGCGTCGCGGACTTCGCCGGTCTTGTCGTACGGCGCGGTGGGGAAGTACCCTCCCTTCACGCGGGTCTTGTAGCCGGTGTTCGGGGTGCCGTCGATGTTGGTCTCGGCGCTGCGGTTCCACCAGCCCTCGTCGGAGTCGACCTTGAAGAATCCCTCGTGGACGTCGGTGGAGTAGCGCACCGAGTCGAATACGTAGAACTCGGCCTCCGCGCCGAAGAAGCAGGTGTCAGCGATACCGGTGGAGTTGAGGTACTCCTCGGCCTTGCGGGCGATGTTGCGCGGGTCGCGGGAGAAGGGCTCGAGGGTGAACGGGTCGTGCACGAAGCACTTGATGTTCAGGGTCTTCTCGGTGCGGAACGGGTCGATCATGGCAGAGGACGGATCCGGCAGCAGCGTCATGTCGGATTCGTCGATGGAGGTGAACCCGCGGATGGAAGAGCCGTCGAAGGCTAGGCCCTCGGCGGCGGCGTCCCCGTCGAACTCGGAGGCGGGGATGCTGAAGTGGTGCTCGATGCCCGGGACATCGGTAAAGCGGATATCGACAAAGCGGACGTCTTCGTTCTGAATAAACTTTACGATGTCCTGAACGGTCTCGAAAGCCATGGTCATGCTCCTGAATATTGAGATAAAAATGGGCTTTAGGCAAAGATTTTACGCGCTGCCTCGACACATATGAGGGATTGCCTTACCACTTTAACAAACCACCTATTACCCGATAGGTTTTGGGATTTCGCAGCGGGGTTTTCTTCTCCCCTAAAACCCCGCTAAATTAGTGGGCATGGCTGAAAAGAAAACCTGGCTGGACGGCCCCAGCATCCCTGGTGAATATGATTCCGCCGAGGCAGTCTCCCGGTGGCCCGGGGAGCTGCTTGGCCTGCCGAAAAGCGGTTCCGGCGCGCAGGCTTCGGTCATGCGCCGCGCCGGCGGGGTGCTGATCGACTGGGGTATCAGCATGGTCCTGGCCCTCATCATCACCCAGTTCACCGACGCCCTCGGCGCGGCCGCCACCCTGGGGTATGGCATCTGGATCATCCTGGGCATCGTCTTCGGCTGGCTCTTTGCCCGTACCCCCGGAATGGCGGTGCTGGGCATGGGCGTGGCCCGCGTCGACGCCCCCGGCACCCGCGTGGGTTTCTGGCGCGCGGCCGTGCGCACGCTGCTCACGGCCGTCTTCTTCCCGGCCGCCATGGTCGACGCCGACGGGCGCGGCATGCACGACCGTGGCACTGGCACCACGGTCATCATGGCCTAGGCGCAGCCCGGCCCGTCAAGAAACAACGGCGCCCGCCTCCCATCCCGAGATCATTCGGGAAGGAGGCGGGCGCCGTTATTATCTGGCGCGGGGACCTTATTTCTTCTTGCGGCCGGCGGCGCGTCGCATGCGGCGGTTCATGCCGGACATGTTGCGGGCCTGCTGGGGCATGGGGCCCTTGGGCACGCCCGGCATCTGGCCCGGCAGGGAATCCATGGCCTCGATGCGGCGGGCGTTGGCGTAGACCTCGTTCTTGTTGTAGTTACGCGGCAGGCGCATGATGTGGCTGCGCAGCTTGGCCAGCGGCACCTCGCCCTCGCCTTCACCGACGTAGACCTCGTAGACCGGCACGCCGGCGGCGAGCTTGTCGATGCGCTTTTTCAGCTGCCCCACGGTAGCGGACAGGCGCTTCTTGTCGCCCTCGCAGACCAGCACGACGCCCGGGTTACCGATGACCCGGTGGACCAGGTCCTGGTGGCGGGTGACCGCGACGCCCTGCTCGACCTTCCAGGCGATGCCGACGGTGTTGCGCAGCTGGTTCTCCAGCGCGTATCCGGCCACGCCCTTCTGGTCCTCGACCTTTTTGTACATGTCGCGCTCGAGGCGGCGGGTAAAGATGAACATGGCCAAAAGCGCGCCCAGCGCCAGGCCGATGGGCAGCATGAACCACTGCCCGTTGAAGAGCATGCCGATGAGGAAGAAGAGCAGGCCCAGCCCCAAGAAGGCCAGCAGCATCAGCGGGATAAGCGCCTTATCCTGCTTGCGCTGCATCTGGAACGCCTGCCACATCTGGCGGCGTGTCTGCTTGCCTTTTTCGCGCTTGGCTTTCTTCTCTGCCTTCTTTGCGGCCTTGAGATCGGCCTTAGTATTTCCCTGTGCCATGCCCTCTACTTTAAAGGGTTGTGTCCGCAAACTGGAAACGGGGGCCGCGCTGTGGCGCGGCCCCGCAACAGTACGAAGTCAGCTAAAAGGCAGGCAGTTGAGTGCCTGGCAGTGGCTTAGCTCTTGACGCGTGCGGTCACCGGGGTCTCCTCGGACGGGCCGTACTTGTCCAGCAACGTGGAGGCCTCCTGGGCGGTAGCGCCCTTCGAGGTCTCGGCCAGGTGGGACAGGTGGGCAGGCAGCTCGCGGCCGCGGGCCTCCATGGCCTGAACATACAGGCGGCCGGCGCGGTAGGAGGAGCGCACCAGCGGTCCGGACATGACGCCGCCGAAGCCCAAGGACTTAGCGAGCTTCGAGTGGGAGACGAACTCCTCCGGGCGGACCCAGCGCTCGATGGGGTGGAAGCGCGGGCCGGGACGCAGGTACTGGGTAATGGTGATGATGTCGCATCCGGCCGAGCGCAGGTCGCGCAGGGCCTCCTCGATCTCCTCTGCGGTCTCGCCCATGCCGAGGATGAGGTTGGACTTGGTGATAAGCCCGTAGTCGTGCGCCTGGCGGATAACGTCCAGGGAGCGCTCGTAGCGGAAGGCCGGGCGGATGCGGCGGAAGATGCGCGGGACCGTCTCCAGGTTGTGGGCGAAGACCTCCGGCTCGGCCTCGAAGACCTCCTGCAACAGGTCCGGCTTGCCGGAGAAATCCGGGGTGAGGTTTTCCACGCCGGTGTGCGGGTTCAGCTCGTGGATCTTGCGCACCACCTCGGCGTAGAGCCACGCTCCCTCGTCCGGCAGGTCGTCGCGGGTCACGCCGGTGATGGTCGTGTAGTTCAGGTCCATCTCCCGGATGTTTTCGGCCACCCGGCGCGGCTCGTCCGTGTCCAGGGCGTCCGGCTTGCCGGTCTTGATATCGCAGAAATCGCAGCGGCGAGTACAGGAGTCGCCGCCGATGAGGAAGGTGGCCTCGCGGGATTCCCAACATTCGTGGATGTTAGGGCAGCCGGCCTCCTGGCAGACCGTGTGCAGGGAGGCGCCGGCGACGCGGTTGCGCATATCTTCGTAGCCAGGGCCGGTGCGCACCTGGTTACGGATCCATCGGGGTTTCTGCTCGATCGGAGATTCCGCATTCTTTTTCTCGATGCGTAGCAGCTTGCGTCCTTCAGGCTTAATAGTCACGTTGTCTACCCTACGTTGTTGAGTTGGCGAAGTGGAAAATGTCCGGTTTTCGGGGCGTCCGGCACCCCGGGGATGTCTCAGTCACAACCACGAAAGCGGTGTGATCATTCCTGGTTGGCTTCCGGGGTCGTTCGTTCGGGGGTGGCGGCCTGCTGGCGGGCGCGCCGGCGGGCCTCGTTGGCTAGCTTGGTCGGATCCGGCGCAGTGCCGAAGGTGTGGTCGGCGACGACGAGGCGGCCCGAGAGGGCATCGTCAAGCGCACCCAGCAACGGCTCGGTGGCCTCCTCTAGGCCGACGTGGCGGCCGAGCTCAAGAGACAACGTGGTCACGTCGGCGTCGTCGATGCCGCAGGCCACGATGTGCTCGTAGAACTCGAGCGTGTTGCAGCAGTTCAGGGCTAGGCCGTGCATGGTCACCCTGCGGGTAATGCGGATGCCCAGCGCGGCGATCTTGCGGTCGCGGTGCGGGGCCTGCGGGTCCTTCGGCTCCGTGGTGGACGGCACCCAGACCCCGGAGCGGCCGTCGATGCGCCCGGCGGTGGTGACCCCCATCTGCCGCACGGTCTGGATGGTGGCCTCCTCCAGACGGCGGACGTAGTCGACCACGTCGACGGGCTCGGCCAGGCGGATGATGGGGTAGACCACGAGCTGGCCTTCCCCGTGCCAGGTAATCCGGCCGCCGCGGTCGACGGTGATGACGGGCTGGCCGTTATCCGGCATGTCGGATTCCATGGTGCGCTTGCCGGCCGTGTAAACGCTGGGGTGTTCGACCACCAGCACCGTGTCCCCGATATCCCCCCGGGCGCGCTGCTTGGCCAGGTCGGCCTGCAGGTCCCAGGCTTCCTGGTAGTCCATCCGGCCCAGGTGGCGGATGTCCAAGGGCGCGTTGTCAGCGCGAATGGAGCGGTCGGCGGGGAAGAAAGGATCGCGCGGTGCAGTCATAGATACCCATTGTAATTCGCCTCGGCCGCCAGGCCACGGGCGGATGCCCAACTGGGTATACAAAAGCACCCCCAGCACGCGGAAGCGCGTCCGTGTACATCCAAGGGCGGGCTACCGGGTCTTGCCGGGGGCGCGGGGCGCTGGTACGGGGCCAGCGCGCGGCTGAGATGGGTCTTAGATGCCGTTGGCAGCGGCGTAGTCGGCGGCGCTCATCAGCTCGCCGGCCTCGGAAACCTCAACCTCGAAGAGCCAGCCGTCGCCGAAGGGATCGTTGTTGATGACGGAGTAATCATCGTGCACGCCCTCGTTCACGGCGGTCACGGTGCCGGTGACCGGAGCGAACAGGTCGGAGACGGACTTGGTGGACTCGACCTCGCCGCAGGAGTCGCCCGCGGTGATGGAGTCGCCGACGGCAGGCAGTTCGGCGAAGACGACCTCGCCCAGGCGTTCAGTGGCGACTGAGGTGATGCCCACGCGGACGGTCTTGCCCACGACGTCGTTCGGAGCGGTAGCCAGCCACTCGTGGTCCTCGGAGTAGGAGTAGCTATCAGGCAGGTTGGCCATGGGTAAAAGTCCTTTCTGAAAGGATCGGGCGTTATCGAGCTTTATCTTAGAACGGTTTTACTTGTCCCGCTTGTAAAACGGCAAGGCCGTTACGTTGAACGGGTAGCGCTTGCCGCGGATGTCGACCTCGACCTCGGCGCCGGGCTCCAGGCCCGCGGAGGTATCCAGCAGCGCCAGGGCGACCGGGTGGCCCAGCGTCGGCGAGGGCTGCCCAGAGGTCACGGTGCCCACGTGGGTATCTCCCACGTAGACCTCGGCGCCGGAGCGGGCCGCGCGGCGCTGGGAAGACTCCAGGCCGGTGATGACCTGCTGCGGACCCTCGGCGGCGCGCGCCCGCATGGTTTTCGCGCCCACGAAGTCCGCTTCCTTTTTGGCGAAGGCGCGGGACATGCCAGCCTCGACCGGGGTGATATCCCGGGACAGCTCGTTGCCGTAGAGCGGCATGCCGGCCTCCAGGCGCAGGGAGTCGCGCGCAGCCAGGCCGCACGGCTTGATGCCGTATTCCTCGCCGGCGCGCAGGAGCTCGTTCCACAGCTCCGGGGCGTCCGCGTTGTAGACGATGAGCTCGAAGCCGTCCTCGCCGGTGTAGCCGGTGCGGGCGACGATGGCGAACTTGCGGGCCACCTTGCCCATGGTGGCGGCGTAGTAGCCGAGCTCATAGACAGCGTCCTGCTTATTGTCCTCGACCAGCGGGACGAGGATCTCGGCAGCCTTCGGGCCCTGGACGGCGATCATCGCCACGTCCTGAGACTCGTTTTTGAGTTGTACGTCGAAGTCTTTCGCGCGCTCCTGGAATGTCTCCCAGACGGCCTGGGTGTTGCCGGCGTTCGGCACCACCAGGAATTTCTCCTCCTCGAAACGGTAGGAGATGAGGTCGTCGATGATGCCGCCGTCTTCGGCGGCGACCATGGAGTACTTGGCCTTGCCCACTTTGACGGTTTCCAGGTTGGAGATGAGCGCGTAGGACAGGAACTTGGCCGCGTCCGGGCCGGTGACCCAGATTTCACCCATGTGCGACAGGTCGAACAGCCCGGCGGCCTCGCGCACGGCGCGGTGCTCGTCCAGCTCGTTGGCGTACTTCAGCGGCATGTTCCACGGTCCGAAGGCGGTGAAGGTGGCGCCGAGCTTCTCGTGCTCAGCATGCAGCGGGGAATTGCGTAGTTCGGACATTTAGCTCTCCTTTTCGTTGGTCATCTCGAAAGCCTCCGGCGGCGGGCAGGAGCAGACGAGGTTGCGGTCGCCGTAGGCCTCGTCTAGGCGGCGGACCGGGGCGAAGTACTTGCCGCGGCGCAGCGTGTCCACCGGCCAGGCGGCCTGCTCGCGGCTAAAGCTGTAAGCCCAGTCGTTGCTGGACACGGACAGCGCCGTGAACGGGGCGTGGGCGATGACGGAATCCTCGTAGGCGACCTTGCCGTCGATGATTTCCTGGATTTCGGCGCGGATGGTGCGCATGGCTTCGATGAAGCGATCCAGCTCGCCCTTGTCCTCGGACTCGGTCGGCTCGACCATCAGGGTGCCGGCGACCGGGAAGGCCAGGGTGGGGGCGTGGAAGCCGAAGTCGATGAGGCGCTTGGCCACATCCGCGGCGGTCACGCCGGACTTGTCGGTCAGCTCGCGCAGGTCCAGGATGCACTCGTGCGCGACCAGGCCGGCGTTGCCGGTGTAGAGGATCGGGAAGGAATCGTGCAGCTCGTGGGCCAGGTAGTTCGCGCCCAGGATGGCGTGCGCGGAGGCCTGCTGCAGGCCCTGGAAGCCGGCCATGGCCAGGTAGGCCCAGGAAATGGGCAGCACGCCGGCGGAGCCGTACTGGCTGGCCGTGTTCGGCACGCCCTCGCCGACCGGGGTGGCCTCGGTGGCATCGTGAGCCGGGTCGGCGGCGTTGGACGGCAGGAACGGGATGAGGTGCTCGGCTACGGCCACCGGGCCGATACCCGGGCCGCCACCGCCGTGCGGGATGGTGAAGGTCTTGTGCAGGTTCAGGTGGCTGACGTCGCCGCCGAACTGGCCCGGCTGGGCCCAGCCGGTCAGTGCGTTCATATTCGCGCCGTCGATGTAGACCTGGCCGCCGGCGGCGTGGATCTTATCGCAGACCTCGCGGACCTCGGGGTCAAAGACGCCGTGGGTAGACGGGTAGGTGATCATGATGCCGGCGATGTGCTCGCCGTGTTGTTCGATCTTCTTGTCCAGGTCCGCCAGGTCAATCGAGCCGTCGTCGGCGGTCTTGACCACGCTCACGCGCAGGTTGGCAAGGGTCGCCGAGGCGGCGTTGGTGCCGTGGGCAGACGCCGGAATGAGCACGACGTCGCGGCCATTGTCGCCGTTGGCCACGTGGTAGCGGCGGATGGCCAGCAGGCCGGCGAGCTCGCCCTGGGAGCCCGCGTTCGGCTGGATCGAGACCTTGGCGTAACCGGTAAGCGCAGCCAGCCAGTCCTCCGTCTGGGTGATGAGCTCGCGCCAGCCGGCGGTAGTCTCCTCTGGGGCGTAAGGGTGGATACCCGCGAACTCTGGCCAGGAGATGGGCTCCATCGCCGCGGTCGGGTTCAGCTTCATGGTGCACGAGCCCAGCGGGATCATGCTGCGGTCGAGTGCTAGGTCCTTGTCGGCCAGCTCGCGCAGGTAGCGCATCATCTGGGTCTCGGAGTGCAGGGAGTTGAAGATCTCGTGCTCCAGGAACGGGGTGGAGCGCTGGAAGGCTTCCGGCAGGGCAAAGGGTTCGGTGTCCGCGACATCGCCGCCGAAGGCCTTGGCAAGGGCCTCGACGTCGGCATGGGTAGCGGACTCGCCGAAGGAGACCGAGACCGTGTCGCTGCCGATGGCGCGGACCAGATAGCCGGCCTCCTGCAGGGAGGACTTGATGGCGGCGGCGTCCACGCCGGTGACGGTGACGGTGTCGAAGAAGTCCTCGGCGGCCAGATCCAGGCCCTCGCCCTTGACGGCGGCGGCGAAGGTAGAGGCCAGGCCGTGCACGCGCTCGCCGATTGCCTTCAGTCCCTGCGGGCCGTGGTAGACCGCGTACATGGAGGCGACGTTGGCCAGCAGCGCCTGGGCGGTGCAGATATTGGAGGTGGCGCGCTCGCGGCGGATGTGCTGCTCGCGGGTCTGCAGGGCCAGGCGGTAGGCCGGGCGGCCCTCGGCGTCCTTGGACACGCCCACGATGCGGCCCGGGATCTGGCGCTTGAGCTTGTCAGTGACGGAGATAAACGCGGCGTGCGGGCCACCGAAGAACAGCGGCACGCCGAAGCGCTGGGAACTGCCCGTGACGATGTCGGCACCCATCTCGCCGGGGGCTTCCAGCAGCGTCAGGGAGAGCGGGTCGGCGACCACGGCGGCCAGGGCGCCGCGGGAGTGGGCCTCCTCGATGACCGAGCGCGGGTCGAAGATATCGCCCTCGGTGCCGGTGTAGGCCGCGACCACGCCGACGATGTCCTCGCCGGCCAGGCCGTCGGTCAGGTCCGCGACGATGACCTCCAGCTCGATGGCGCGGGCGCGTTCGGCGGCGACGTTGAGCACCTGCGGGTGGAGGCGCTCGTCCAGGACCACGCGGCGGCCCTTCTTGACCGCGCGGGACATCAGGCCGACGGCCTCGGCCACGGCGGAGGCCTCATCCAGCAGAGAGGCGTTCGCGATCGGCAGGCCGGTCAGGTCCTGGATCATAGTCTGGAAGTTGAGGAGCGCTTCCAGGCGGCCCTGGGAAATCTCCGGCTGGTACGGGGTATAAGCGGTGTACCACCCGGCGTCCTCGAGGAGGCCGCGGCGGATGACCGGCGGGGTAATGGTGTCGCTGTAGCCCTGACCGTAGAAGGACTTCAGCAGGCGGTTCTTGCCAGCCAGCTCGCGCAGGCGTTCCTGGGCGTCGTACTCGCTGAGCGGTTCCGACAGGCCCGGCAGCTCCGGCCGCTGGTCGGTCCGAATCTTGGCCGGGATAGCGGCGTCGACCAAGTCTTCAACGGTGGAATAACCCACCGCCTCCAGCATCCTAGATTGTTCGGTGGCATCTGGCCCGAGGTGACGGGAGATGAATTCCATTAGCGTTACTCCTTGATTGGGTAGGCAAAACGGCCATACGGAACACCAGTATATTGTTGTGCGCCACACCCCCGGGCCTTTTCACCCCCAACCACAGCGCGTTAAATACGCCTCGCCACGCTTCGGGGACGTCGGCCCCGCGTGCGGGGGTTAGTGACATCTCCAACTGGACCAAAAAACTGTGACCAAATCTGCCCCACAAGGGGGTCGCGGGGGTAGTTGGCCAAAGAGGAAGCCCCCGTTGCCTTTCCCTAAAGTCATAGGAAAATGCAACGGGGGCTCGGCCGGCCCGGCAAGGCCGGCGGTTCAAGGCCGCGTCTTAGCTGGCTTAGAGAGCCAGATCGGACTCGAAGTCCGCGGTCTCCAGGCGGTCCTTGATGGTGGTGATGAAGCGGCCCGCGTCAGCACCGTCGACCACCTGGTGGTCATAGGTGAACGGCAGGTAGCACATCTGGCGGATGGCGATGGCGTCCTGGCCATCGTCATTAACCACTACCGGGCGCTTGGTGATGGCCGCGGTGCCCAGGATACCGGCCTGCGGCGGAACCAGGATCGGGGTGTCCAGTAGGGCGCCCTCGGAGCCGATGTTGGTCACGGTGAAGGTAGCACCGGTCAGATCGTTCGGCTTCAGCTTGTTGTTGCGGGCCTTGTCGGCCAGCTCAGCGATAGCCTGGGCGATCTCCGGCAGGGTCTTGTCCTGCGCCTTGTGGATGACCGGGGTGAGCAGGCCGCGCGGGGTGTCCACGGCGATGGCCACGTTCACGTCCGCGTGGTAGGTCATCTCCTTGGTCTCCGGGTTGTAGGAGGCGTTGACGTTCGGGTGGGAGACCAGCGCCTCGACGGTGGCCTTCACGATGAACGGCAGGTAGGACAGGTTGGCGCCGTACTTGTCGATGAACGCCTGCTTGTTCTTCTTGCGCATGTCGGCCACCGCGGTGACGTCGACTTCCTGCACGTGGGTCAGCTGCGCGGAAATTTGCAGGGCCTCGACCATCTTGGAGGCGGTGATTTCGCGGATGCGGTTGACCTTCTGGGTGGTGCCGATGAGCTCTTGCTTCTCCGGATCCACGGACTTGGTGGACCAGTTGGCGCGCCCGCCGGACTTGCCGGAGGCAGCCTTGTCGGAGCCGGACTTCGGGGCCTCGCCCTCGCCGGCAGCAGCCAGCACGTCCTGCTTGCGGATGCGGCCGCCGACGCCGGTGCCTTCCACGGAGTTCAGGTCAACGCCGTGTTTGTCAGCCAGCTTGCGCACCAGCGGGGTCACGTACGGGACGTTGTCGCCGTTGTTGACCTTCGCGGAGGTGTTCTTAGCCGCGGACTCGTCCTTCTTCGGGGCCTCGTCCTTCTTTTCTTCCTTGGCGGAGGACTCCTCGGCCTTTTCTTCCTTCTTTGGCTCTTCGGCCTTTTCTTCTTCCTTGGCTTCAGCCTTGGAATCAGAGTCGGAGTCGGAGTCGTCGGACTTGGCCGGGGCGGAGCCGTCGCCGATGCGGGCGATGACTTCGCCGACTTCGATGGTGTCGTCCTCGTCGGCCAGGATCTCCTGCAGGGTGCCGGCGACCGGGGATGGGATTTCGGTGTCGACCTTGTCGGTGGAGACCTCGAGCAGCGGCTCGTCGACCTCGACGGTGTCGCCGACGGACTTCAGCCACTGGGTGATGGTGCCCTCGGTGACGGACTCGCCCAGCTCGGGCATCTCGACGTCGGTGGCATCCCCGGAAGCGCCGGAATCCTTGGAGGAGGATTCCTCGGCCTTTTCTTCCTTCTTCGGCTCTTCGGCCTTTTCTTCTTCCTTGGCTTCAGCCTTGGAATCAGAGTCGGAGTCGGTGGACTCGCCCTCGTCGCCGATGGTGGCGATGACCTCGCCGACTTCGATGGTGTCGTCCTCGTCGGCCTTAATCTCCAAGAGGGTACCCGCAACCGGGGAAGGGATTTCGGTATCGACTTTGTCGGTGGAGACCTCGAGCAACGGCTCGTCGACCTCGACGGTGTCGCCCACAGACTTGAGCCACTGAGTAATAGTGCCTTCAGTTACGGATTCGCCCAGTTCGGGCATCTCAACGGAGTGCGCCATGAGAATTAAGACTCCTCGAAAGTTGGAAATAACAAACCTTTTGTCAACAGCCTACCGGTTCGGTCAATTCGTCGCGCATTATCTCACCCCTAAAGCGGTGTTCCGCCTCACAGGCTGCCGAAGACTAGGTGTGAGTTACCGGAAAACTGTTTACATCACTAGGATAGTGTGCCGTGTTCAACCCTTTCCGCCGACGTCGCTCTAAGTCTCCGCTGAAGCCGCCCCGCGCCCCCGGGGAAACCATCCGTGAGCAGGATGCACGCGATCTGCAGGGCTGGGCGCGCCCCCGTGGGTGGGTCGAGGTCTTCGTGGAGCCGGAGACCATCGTCAATGAGATGTCGGTGATCGTCGTCGATGAGGGCGGCGACTTCATCCGGCGGCGCATCGGCGGCCCCAAGGGCATCGACGCCGTGGCCAAGCTGTTGGACTGCCCAGTCTACGACGTCGAGGAGACCGGCTACCCGGAGCGGATGCGCCGCAAAATGGAGCGCGACCGGATCCTGCGCAAGCGGGAAGAACAAAAAATTCGCCGCGCCCGGTTTGAGCGCGGCGAAAATCCCGATTCTTAATGGATTAGTCCTCGAACGATTAATCCTCGTCGTCGGTGGTGGCCTCGGTCGCGTCGGTGCTGCCCGCCCCGGCGACCTGCTGTAGGACGGCAATGATGGTGCGGGTCGGCACGCCAGTGGCGCGCTTGGGGGTGTAGCCGCGGGCGCCGTCGCCGTTCCAGGCGGGGCCGGCGACGTCGATGTGGGCCCAGTTGATGCCCTCGCCGACGAAGTGCTCCAGGTAGGTGCCGGCGAACTGCATGCCGCCCTCGCGCTGGGCGTTGATGTTGCGGATGTCGGCGTTATCCGACTTCAGCGACTCGTTGTGCTCTTCCAGCAGCGGCACGGCCCAGGCGTTTTCGCCCACGCGGCGGCCGATGTTGGCGACCTCGTCGCGGAACTCTTCGGTACCCATGACGCCGGCGGTGCGCTTGCCCAGCGCAACCATCTGGGCGCCGGTCAGGGTAGCGGTGTCGATGAGGTAGTCCGGCTTGTCCTCGCTGGCGCGCGCGATGGCGTCGGCCAGCACCAGGCGGCCCTCAGCGTCGGTGTTGAGCACCTCGGAGGTGGTGCCGCCGTAGTGGGTGATGACATCGCCCGGGCGGGTGGCGGAACCAGACGGCATGTTCTCGGCCAGCGGGATGGTCGCGGTGACCGCGACGTCCAGCTTAAGGTAGGCCGCGGCCAGGGTGGCGGCGGCCACGGCGGCCGAGCCGCCCATGTCCATGATCATGTCCCACATGCCGGCACCCGGCTTCAGCGAGATGCCGCCGGTGTCGAAGGTGATGCCCTTGCCCACCAGCGCGACGTGGCGCTTCGCCTTGGACGGGTTCCAGGTCAGGCGGAGCAGGCGCGGCGGGCGGGCCGAGCCCTGGCCCACGGACAGGATGCCGCCGAAGCCTTCCTTTTTCAGCTGCTTGTCGTCCAGCACCTCGACGTCCAGGCCCGCGGCGGTGGCGTGGGAGGACAGGATGTCCGCGTAGACGGAGGGGTAGAGCTCGTTGGACGGGCAGTTGACCAGGTCGCGGGTGAAGACGGTGGCCTGGGCGATGGCGCGGGCCGTGTTGAACTCGTTCTTGGTGGCCGCGTCTTTCTTGTCCTGCAGGAGGAAGGAGACAGTCGCCGGCTTCTTGTCCGCCGGCAGCTTGTCGGAACGCAAGCCCCGGTGGACGTAGCCGCCCAGGATGATGCCCTCGACGGCGGCGGCCAGACCGAATTCGTGCAGGGTGGTGGCTACCTTATTCAAGCCTTGGACGCCCCGGGCGGCGCTGCCGGCGGCCCGGCGCAGGGCCTCGTCGTCCAGCTGCTCAGCCTCGCCGAGGCCGACCGCCACGATGGAGTCGGTACCGACCTCGGGCGGGGCCGGGATGCGGTGGACCGATCCGGTCTTGCCCGTGGCGCCGACGGCCAGCAGCTGGTCGAGGACGGTGCGCAGGGCCTCGCCGTCCAGCGCCGCGGACGCGGGGACCTCCACGCCGTCATCACTGGCGAAGATACCGATGACCAAGGCCTGCGCCTTCTCCGGGATCTTCTTTGCGAGCTTAACCGCGGGAACCACGCCGGCGCCCGGGATCTCGATTGGGGATTTCCTCTTAGCCATAGTTGTCATCCTCCTATTAAAAGCCGTCACTACAGTCTGCCCGCCCCGCCGGCAGCGGGGTGGTGTAGCTATTTTTAGGGTATGGCCCCACTGTAGCGGCCAGCGGGCCGGGCTGGGGAAGGTTTGGCTCCGCGGTTCCCAACAGGTGGGACGAAGGGCGGGGTGGGCGGCAGCGGTCAAAGGGTTTCGCTAATAAAAACCGGTTGGGTGACCGAAAGGCGGAGTAGAGTGTGGACATGACTTTGCTTGACTACACCGTAACCCGTACCGACCAGCCGACCAGCCCCGAAAGGATTGCCGAGATCCTCGACAACCCGGGTTTCGGCCGCTATTTCACCGACCACATGGTCACTATCGACTGGAACGAGGAGGAAGGCTGGCACGACGCCCAGGTGCGCCCCTTCGGCCCCATGGAGATGTCGCCGGCCTCCAACGTCTTCCACTACGGCCAGGCCATCTTCGAGGGCATCAAGGCCTACCGCCAGCCGAATGGCACCGTGGCTACCTTCCGCCCAGAGCAGAACGCCGCGCGCATGATCCACTCGGCCGAGCGCTTGGCGATGCCGCCGCTGCCCGTCGAGGAATTCACCAACTCGCTAGCCCAGTTGGTCGCCGTCGATAAGGACTGGGTCCCGGCCGCCGGCGGGGAAGACTCGCTCTACCTGCGCCCGTTCATGATCTCCACGGAGGTGTCCCTAGGCGTCCACCCGGCCAAGTCTTACCGCTACATCGTCATCGCTTCCCCGGCTGGGGCCTATTTCACCGGCGGCGTTAAGCCGGTCTCCGTCTGGCTGTCTACCGATTACGTGCGCGCCGCCCCGGGCGGGACCGGAGCGGCGAAGTTCGCCGGCAACTACGCGGGCTCCCTGCTGGCCCAGGCCCAGGCCGATGAGAAGGGCTGCGATCAGGTCGTCTGGTTGGACGCGCTGGAGCGCAAGTACATCGAGGAAATGGGCGGGATGAACCTGATGTTTGTCTACGGCAGCGGCGACAACTCCCGGATCGTCACCCCGGCGCTGTCGGGCTCCCTGCTGCCCGGCATCACCCGCGACTCCCTTCTGCAGGTCGCCCAGGACGCCGGCTACGAAGTGGAGGAGCGCCGCATCTCCGCCGAGGAGTGGCACGCGGCAGTCGACAGTGGCGAGATGACCGAGTCCTTCGCCTGCGGTACCGCCGCCGTCATCACCCCGGTCGGCCGCGTGCTGGGCAAGGACGTGGACTTCACCATCAACGGCAACGAGCCGGGGGAAGTCACCATGGCGCTGCGCAAGCAGCTCACCGACATCCAGCGCGGCAGCCAGCCCGACCCCCACGGGTGGCTGCACACGCTGGTCTAGACGGCCGGTCCTAGCCCCGGCGGCTGCTGCGGAGCTAGTCCGCCAGGGCCGTGGAGATAAGCTCCACGGCCGAATTCATCAGCGGCAGGGCGGACAGGGCGCCCAGGCCCTGGCCTGCCGTAACCGCCAGATCCAGCCAGGGCTCGTGGCCAAGGTCCGCCACGGCGCGCTCGAAAGCCGGGGTGGCGGTGGAGGTCGCTACAAAGACCCATTCCTGGGTGCCCGGGCTTAGCCGCTCGGCCAGCATGGCCGCGGCGGCGCCGAAGGAGCCGTCGATGAGCACCGGGGTGCGGCGCGCGGCCGACTGCGCGATGAAGGCGACCTCGGCGGCAAACGCCGGCGAGCCCAGCAGACGGATGAGCTCGGCCGGCTCGTCGGCCAGGCCGCGGCTGCGGAACATCGCGTCGCGGACCACGCTGACCTGCTGCTTCCATTGCTCCGTCGGGACTTGTGCGCCGTGGGGGACGATGGCCACCGGCTCGGTGCCGGTCACGCGGCCGACGATGGCCGCGGCCACGGTACTGTTGCCGGCGCCGATATCGGCCGGGATCACCACGTCGTCGCCCTCGTCCGCGCTGGCGTTGGCGGCCTTGATACCGATGTCGAAGGCTTGGGCGGTCAGCTCCGCGTCCATGGCGTCAGCACTATCGATCGGGGCGGAGGTACCCGTCTGGATAAGGCGCACGCGCGCCCCAGCCTGGTTGGCCAGAAACTCAATCGGTCCGGTGTGCTCGGAAAGCTGCTGGACCGAGTCCGTGGTGAAGCTGGCGGGCCACTGTGACACCGGCACGTCGGCGTGGGCGATGCCGTTGTCCCCGGCAAAGACCACCACCCGCGGCCGGGATATCGGCGAAGGGCTGACCCGCTGTTGGCAGCCGGCCAGCCAGACCACCGGCAGGGACATCCGCCCTAGGGCGGCGGCCCGCGGGTTTAAGGTCACTTTGGCTGCGAGCTCGCGCCGCTCGGCCGCGCCGATGCTGGCCGCGCTATCCGCCTGCAACTCCATCATGACTAGGCCAGTGCCTCGCCCGGCTTAAACCGCGGGCGCGGGACGCGCCACTTGCGCGGCTGGGTGGCCCGCCCTACCGCGTAGCTGCCGAGGCTGAAGCCGGTCGCGGTGGTGCCGGGGAACTTCACCCTTACTGCGTTGTTGACGCGGCGGCCGTGCAGGATGGCCAGCACGGCGAAGAGCAGGATAAAGACCATGCCCACGGCCGAGACCGCCGGGGAGATACTCGGGACGAAGGTTCCGACGAACATGAACAGTAGCAAGGCCAGTGCACCGGGCATCGTAAAGCGCAGGGGGCTATTCGCGACGTCGACGACGTCGCGGGCATAAGCCCGCTCCTTGCCGCGGTCGCGGGCCGGCAGGTAGCGCTCGTCGCCGGCGGCCATGCGTTCTTGGGTCTCGCGGTTGCGCTTGCGCTGCTCCTCGCGCTCCTTGGCTTTGTAGTCCTTCCATTCTTCCTTGGACATGGACTTCTTTAGCTCTTTACGGTTCTGGTGCGCCTGCGCAGTAGACATGCGGTGTGGATCGCGGATAACGCCCTTGGCGATTTCCTGATCCGCGCGCTTCGGGGTCGGCCGGCCCTTCGGCGGCGTGTAGCCTTTCGGGTAGTTCTGGCCGGCCTCGCCTGCGCCAGCCTTGCCGTTATGCGCGGCCGAGCCGGCGCTGGCCGACTGGTCGGCGGTGTCCGCTGCAGCGGCGTCCTGATTGTCTTTTTGCCACGGTAGTTTCACAACACCCAAGGTTACAAGGTTGGTTGGCTAAAGTGGAATAAGCCCCGCGCCCGCGCGGTTGAACAGGAATACAAGCCATGACCCCGCCGCTGGGCACGTCAGCCTTTCTTGACGGTAGTGAGGCGAGTAGGGTGGTGGAGAGCACTAAGATACGACGCACAGTCGAACAATCAAGTCGAACAAGGAGTATTTATGACCGCCCCAGCATCTGCTACTGGCGTCATCCTGACCGAGGCCGCCGCCGCCAAGGCGAAGGCCCTGCTCGATCAGGAGGGCCGCGACGATTTGTCCCTGCGTATTGCTGTCCAGCCGGGCGGCTGCGCCGGCCTGCGCTACCAGCTGTACTTCGATGACCGCACCCTGGACGGCGACAAGGTCGACCAGGTCGGCGGCGTGAACCTCGTCGTGGACAAAATGTCCGTTCCGTACCTGACCGGCGCCAAGATCGACTTCGCTGACACCATTGAGCAGCAGGGTTTCACCATCGACAACCCGAATGCCGGCGGTTCCTGCGCCTGCGGTGATTCCTTCAACTAAATAGCCGTTGGCGGCGAGCACACCAGTTCGCCGCAACGCAGAAAAAGCTTTGGGCTCGGCCCTCCTGCAACGGCAGGGGGCCGAGCCCAAAGCTTTAGCTATCTTCAGCGGCGAACCTTGCAGGCGTTAGAGCTTGACCGGGTAGTCGCGCTGCTCGATCTGCGGATCGATGCGGTCTTCGACGAAGATGCCGTGCCAGATCATAAAGGACAGGACCGTCCACAGGCGGCGGGAGTGGTCGCTGACGCCGTCGCGGTGCTCCTTGAGCATCTCCAGAACGGCCTTCTTGTTGAAGATGTCCTCGGTCTGCGAGGCGTTGATCTGGTCCTGGGCCCAGCCGTAGAGCTCGTCGCCGGCCAGCCAGTGGCGCATGGGCACCGGGAAGCCCAGCTTCTTGCGGTGCAGCACGTGCGGCGGAACGATCTGCTCCAGGGCCTTGCGGAGTGCGTACTTGGTGGTCCCGTGGGAAATCTTCAGGTCGTGTGGGATGGTCTCGGCGACCTTGAAGACCTCCTTGTCCAGGAAGGGCACGCGCAGCTCCAGGGAGTTGGCCATGTTCATCTTGTCCGCCTTGACCAGGATGTCCCCGCGCATCCAGGTAAACAGGTCCAGGTGCTGCATGCGGGCGACTGGATCGAAGTCCTGGGACTGAGCGTAGATCGGGGCGGTGACCTCGCGGTGGTCCCACTCGCGGCGGGCCCACGGCAGGACGCGGTGGAGCTGCTCGAAGTTGAAGGAACGCGCGTTGCCGTAGTAGCGCTCCTCCATAGTCATCGAGCCGCGGTTGAGCAGCGACTTGCCCTTCATGCCCTCCGGCAGGACGCGGGAGAGCTGGCCCAGCCCGCGGCGCAGGGGAGAGGGGATCTTCTCAAATGGCGCCAGGGAGAGCGGTTCCTTATATATTGTGTAGCCGCCGAAGAGCTCGTCGGCGCCCTCGCCGGACAGCACCACCTTGACGTGCTTGCGGGCCTCCTGGGCCACGAAGTACAGCGGAACCAGCGAAGGATCCGCAACCGGGTTGTCCAGGTACCACATGATCTTCGGCACGGCGTCGGCGTACTCCTCTGGGGAGACGATCTTGACGATGTGTTCGACGCCGATGGCCTCGGCGGATTCCGCGGCGACGTCGACCTCGGAGTAGCCCTCGCGTTCAAAACCGGTGGTAAAGGTAAGTAGGTTTTCGTTGTGGCGCTTGGCCAGCGCGGCGATGGCCGTGGAGTCAATGCCGCCGGAGAGGAAGGAGCCGACGGTCACGTCCGCGCGCATATGCTTCTCGACGGAGTCCTCCAGGGCGCGCGCGATGCGGTCGAAGAGCTGCTGCTCCTGGCCCTGAGCGACCTTCTGGACCGGGAAGGTCGGGCGGAAGTAGCGGTCGGCGACGACCTCGCCGCCGGGCTTCAGGGTCACGGTGCAGCCGGATTCGACGCGGCGGATGTTGGCGTGTAGGGACTCCGGCTCCGGGACGTACTGCAGGTCCACGTAGTGCTCGATGGCCTGCTTGTCAAGGCTCAAATCTAGACCGATGGTCTCGGCCATGGCCAGGATGGACTTCATCTCGGAGGCGAAGACCGTGCCGGCGGAGGTGGTGGCGTAGTAGAGCGGCTTGATGCCGAACTGGTCTCGGGCGGCGAACATCGTTTTGGTCTGGGTGTCCCAGATGACGATGCCGAACATGCCGCGCAGGTGGTTGACTACGTCTGCGCCCCAGTGGTGGTAGCCGACGGCGATGGGCTCGCCGTCGCCTTCCGTATTAAAGGTGTAGCCGGCGGCCTGTAGCTCCTCGCGTAGCTCCAGGTAGTTGTAGATTTCGCCGTTGAAGGTCAGGGCGTAGCGGTCCGGGGCATCGGCCGGGCCCCAGCGCAGCGGCTGGTGGGAGTGCTCCAGATCGATGATGGACAGGCGGTTAAAGCCAAAGACGGCGTCGTCGTCGTGCCAGGTTCCGGCCGCGTCCGGACCACGGTGGCGCATACAGGGCAGTCCGTTCTCAACGGCCTGGACGTAGTCCGTGGCGTTGTGATTCGCGGCTAGCAAACTCAAAAGTCCGCACATACGGGTCTCGCTCCTTGCTAAGAAAGTTTCTGAACAACTTGGCATTTTACGGGGCGCGGGGCGCAGATAGCTATTGGCGCTCCGAGGGCGGGGCTGTGGACTGGCTGTGGGCGACCTGTGGACGGCGGCCGGCTGTCGCCGCGGGGTGAGGTAGCGGCGTAGCTTCCACCTTTAGGGGCGAACTTTCGGATGATAGCCAGCCCAAGTGTCTGTGAATTGGGTAACAGGAGAGAAATCGCAGTTAAAGGGCATAATCAACGGCAGAGGCCGATGACCATGTAACATAATCGGCCGTTACGGTCGCGGGCCAAGGAATGCGCGCGACTGTTCTTGGGATTCGGCTAAGAAATGCGAGCTGGATCCACTATCCTAAACAGATAGGAATGCTCTGAGAGCGTTTAAGAAGTTTGTGTGGACAGAAAGGCAGAACACACGTGGGACAGCGTAATAAGCGCAACCTGGCCCGGAAGGCTGGTCTAGCGGGGGCACTGGCACTTGGTGGCAGTGCTCTCGCAGCCTGTGATGTGCAGGCTCCCGAGGCCGTAAACAAGGTCCTGGGATTCGGCTGGCCGCGGGGCATTACCCCGGAGGCGGAAGCGATGTACAACTTCTGGATCTGGGTCTGGGTTGCTGCATGGACTATCGGTATCATCATGTGGGGCCTGTTCCTGGTGGCCATCTTCCGGTGGAGCGCCAAGCGGGCTAAGAAGCAGGGCAAGGGCGAGTTCCCGAAGCAGCTGCAGTACAACGTCCCGCTGGAGCTGGTGCTGACTGTTATCCCGATCATCATCATTACGGCCCTGTTCTTCTTCACGGTTCAGACCCAGCAGAAGGTCACCGCCCTGGACAAGGACCCGAAGGTGACCGTGGACGTGACCGCTTACCAGTGGAACTGGAAGTTCGGCTACGCCGCCGTCGACGGTTCGCTGGCTGGTGGCCAGGACTACGACGGCACCGATGAGGAGAGCAACCGTCTGGCGGAAGAATCCACCATCGACCCGGAGGGCACCGAGAACGCTAACCCGATTCACGGCAAGTCCAAGGGTGACATCTCCTACCTGAACTTCAACGACATCGAGACCGTCGGTACCACCGAAGAGGTTCCGGTTCTGGTCCTGCCGACCAACACCGCGATTGAGTTCCGCCTGGCTTCCGGCGACGTCTCGCACGGTTTCTGGATTCCGGAGTTCTTGTTCAAGCGCGACGTGTACGCGCACCCGGAGAACAACCAGCAGGAGCGCGCATTCCAGGTGGAGAGCATCGACAAGGAAGGCGCCTTCGTCGGCCGTTGTGCTGAGATGTGCGGTACCTACCACGCGATGATGAACTTCGAGCTGCGTGCCGTTTCCCCGGAGAAGTTCGAGGAGTACATGCAGTACCGCATCGACAACCCGGACGCTCCGAATTCTGAGGCCCTGGCGCACATCGGTGAGGCTCCGTATGCCACCTCGACCCAGCCGTTCAATTCGCAGCGCGACACCCAGGAGGGCGACAACTACGTTGACGCCAACGACAAGGCACAGGCATAAGGAGATATTGAACCATGCGTGTAGGTGCAAAAGTCTTTTACGGGATCTTCACATATCTGTTGATCTCCGAAATCGTCTACATCTTCGCCGTCAACTTCGTTAAGGACGACGGCTACCGCCACGGCCCCGAGTGGGCAGGCATGGTCGCCATGGCACTTGCGGCCCTGCTGGCCCTGATGCTCGCGGTCTACATCCAGTTCACCGACGCCCGTTCTGACGTCCTCCCCGAGGACTGGGAAGAGGCGGAGACCGAGGATTCCGCCGGCATCCTGGGCTTCTTCTCCCCGGGATCCATCTGGCCGTTCATGATGACTATGGCCATCGCTGTCCTGGGTCTGGGCATCATCTTCATGTACTACTGGATGATTGTCTTGGGCGCCATCATGCTGGTGTGGGCTACCGCCAAGCTCTCGTTGCAGTACGGTCTGCCGAAGGAAAAGCACTAGCTTTACACTGCGCGCCGTAGGCGCCCCGCAGCTTCTTAGACGACAAGGCCCTGGGTCTCCCACAGAGGGAGGCTCGGGGCCTTCGTCGTATCTAGTTCCAGAAAGTTCCCGCGAACTCCAGAAAATTTTGGTCGCGTGGGAAATGCCTGGGTTTTGTAGACGATGCCGGGGGAGCGGGCGACGTCTTCCGCCGGGTAGTTGGCGCTAAAACCCCTCGTTATAGCGATTTTCGCCTGGGGGTAATACGAAAGTTGCAAGCCTGCGGTTTTGTCGGCCGCGGAACGTGAATTATCTCTCATTCGATTTTCGGCGGAAATGGTTGCAACCCGACGCGGTCTCGTTCTCACGGAATTTCGGTGTTGTGAGGTGTTGGCGTATGTAGTTCTTTAGGGGGCGTTGACCTGCGCGAATGGCGGGGTTGGGGAGAGAGTTTGGCGGCGAAATTAACGTTGTTCAACGGAAGATGCGGCCTTTTCTGTGTTTTTGCTGACTGTGCGCGGAAAAATTAATAGCGAAAGCGGGGGGAACTAGATGAATTCGGGTCGAGAAACGGCCATACTAATAGGCGTGACGAGCGCAGTTTCTAATCAAGGTATGGCAGCACCACGTGTTGCCGCGCTGAACCGACCCAATATGGTCAGCGTGGGCACCATCGTGTTCCTGTCGCAGGAGTTAATGTTCTTCGCCGGACTGTTCGCGATGTGGTTCACATCCCGAGCTAACGGTCAGGAAGGCGATTGGGCGGAGCATACCGCTCAAATCAACGTGCCGATGGGCTTCCTTATTACGGGCGTCCTGGTGCTTTCCTCCGTGACCTCGCAGTTCGGCGTCTTCGCCGCAGAAAGGGGTGACGTATTCAAGCTTCGGCTCTGGTACTCGGTGACCATCCTCCTGGGCGTTTTGTTCCTGGGCATTATGGCCTTCGAGTGGTACGAGCTGATTCACCACGGGGTTACCGTCCAGGCGAGCGTGTTCGGTTCGGTCTTCTACATTCTGACCGGCTTCCACGCGGCCCACGTGACCGGTGGCCTGTTGAGCTTCGTGGTCATTTTGCTCCGCATTGCCAAGTCCAAGTTCACGCCGGCGCAGGCCACCGCTGCCATGGCCGTGTCTTACTACTGGCACTTTGTGGACGTCGTGTGGATCGGCGTTTTCGTCGTTATCTACCTCGTCCAGTAGGCCGTAGATAGCCGAGCCATCTCGGTCTACAGCCATTCATTTCCGGACACCAGTAACACAAAAGGAAAATGATGGATACCAATCCCAACAACAACGCTTCACCGGTGGGTGAGACCACCGCGGCAGCTGCGGCGAAAAAGACCCGCCGCCGGCGCAAGATAAAGCGCACCCTCGCGGGCGCTTTCGCGCTGACCGTCGGTCTGACGGGTGCTGGCGTTTTGGCTACCGCCCTGACGCCGGATGCTCAAGTCGCCACCGCCCAGAAGGATGACCAAGCCCTCATCCAGGAAGGCAAGGACATCTACGATGTCGCTTGTATTACCTGCCACGGCGCCAACCTGCAGGGCGTCGACAAGCGCGGCCCGTCGCTCATCGGCGTCGGTGCCGGATCGGTCTACTTCCAGGTCCACTCCGGTCGTATGCCGATGATGTCTAACGATGCCCAGGCGGAGCGCAAGACCCCGCGCTACACCGAGCAGCAGACTCTGGCCCTGGCTGCCTACGTCGCAGCCAACGGTGGAGGCCCGGACATTGTCTACAACGATGACGGCACCATCGCTATGGAGTCCCTGCGCGGCGCCAACTACAACGGCCAGATTCAGGCCGAGGACGTCGCCAAGGGGTCCGAG
Organism: Corynebacterium sp. 1103A; assembly: GCF_055700955.1. Lineage (NCBI taxonomy): Bacteria > Bacillati > Actinomycetota > Actinomycetes > Mycobacteriales > Corynebacteriaceae > Corynebacterium > Corynebacterium sp. 1103A. Next base: position 118,651 of record NZ_JASTTF010000005.1, on the reverse strand, counting down.
CTGTTCCGCATGAACTGCGCTTCCTGCCACAACTTCACCGGCCAGGGCGGCGCACTGTCCTCTGGTAAGTACGCACCGCCCCTGGATCCCGCAAACGAGCAGGAAATCTACCAGGCCATGTTGACCGGTCCGCAGAACATGCCGAAGTTCTCCGACCGCCAGCTGACCGCTGACGAGAAGAAGGACATCATCGCCTACATCAAGTCTGCTAACGAGACCCCGTCTCCGGCAGGCTGGGACCTGGGCGGTCTCGGCCCGGTCTCCGAAGGCCTGGCAATGTGGATTATCGGCATCACCGCGCTGTGCGCGGCCGCTATGTGGATGGGATCGCGCTCATGAGCAACGTAAATCACAACTACACCGACACTCAGCTGAAGGGCATGAGCAACGACGAGCTCGCTGCCCTCGGTACTGAGCTGGACGACGTCACCGTCGCCTTCCGTAAGGAGCGCTTCCCGGTCGAGGGAGACCCGGCAGAGAAGCGCGCGGCCACCGGCATTGGTATCTGGCTGACGATTTCCATCATCTCGGCCATCGCCTTCTTGGGCGTCTACCTCTTCTGGCCTTGGCAGTTCAAGACCCTGGGTGAAGACGGCCTGATTTGGCACACGCTCTACACCCCGCTGCTGGGTCTGTTCTCCGGTCTGGCAATCATCTGTCTGGGCGTCGCTATTATTCAGTACGTCAAGAAGATCATTCCGGAAGAGATTTCGGTCCAGCGTCGCCACGACGGCCCGTCCGACGAGGTAGACCGCCGCACCCTGACCGCCCTGCTGAACGACTCGTGGAAGACTTCCACTTTGGGGCGCCGCAAGACCCTGATGGGTCTGCTCGGCGGCGCCGGCGTCCTGTTCGGCCTGTCGGTCATCGCCCCGCTGGGCGGAGCCATCAAGAACCCGTGGAAGGTTCGCCACGAGATGAACTACATGGGTGACGGCACCCTGTGGACCTCCGGCTGGACTCTGCACGAGAAGGGCGTCAAGCTCTACCTCGCTCGCGACACCAGCACCATCGCTGAGATGCACGAAGGTGAGTCCGGCAATCACTACACCACGAAGGGTCTGGCGCGCCTAGTGCGCGTCCGCCCGGAGGACCTGGCTGCCGGCGGTATGGAGACCGTGTTCCCGTTGGCAGAATCCGACGTTAACGACGGTGACCTGTACGATCCGGAAAAGGACGTCTACGAAAACCACATGCACTCGATCCACGGCAACCGCAACGCGGTCATGCTGATTCGCCTGCGCCATGCAGACGCTCAGCGCGCCGTCGAGCGCAAGGGTCAGGAAGACTTCCACCACGGTGACTACTACGCCTTCTCCAAGATTTGTACTCACATCGGTTGCCCGACCTCGCTGTACGAGGCTCAGACCAACCGAATCCTGTGCCCGTGCCACCAGTCGCAGTTCGACGCTCTGGAGTACGGCAAGCCGGTCTTCGGCCCGGCCGCCCGTGCTCTGCCGCAGCTGCCCATCACCGTGGACGAAGACGGCTACCTCGTCGCGCAGGGTAACTTCATTGAGCCTGTCGGCCCGGCATTCTGGGAGCGTAAGTCATAATGAGCAATAAACTCGCTGAAATCGGTAACAACATTGATTCGCGGTACACTGCCTCCGGCATGATCCGCACTCAGATCAACAAGGTCTTCCCGACCCACTGGTCCTTCATGCTGGGCGAGATGGCGCTGTACAGCTTCATCATCCTGCTGCTGACCGGTATCTACTTGGCGCTGTTCTTCGACCCGTCGATCAGCAAGGTCATCTACGACGGCGCCTACACCCCGCTCAACGGCGTGGAGATGTCGCGTGCTTACGCGACCGCCCTGGACCTGTCCTTCGAGGTGCGCGGCGGCCTCTTCGTCCGCCAGATGCACCACTGGGCAGCCCTGATGTTCATGATGTCCATGGTCGCGCACATGCTGCGCATCTTCTTCACCGGTGCGTTCCGGCGGCCGCGTGAGGCCAACTGGATCATCGGTTGCGCGCTGATTCTGCTGGGTATGGTCGAGGGCTTCCTCGGCTACTCCCTGCCGGACGACCTGCTCTCCGGCGTTGGTCTGCGCATTATGTCCGCCATCATTCTGGGCCTGCCGATCATCGGTACCTGGCTGCACTGGGCAATCTTTGACGGCGACTTCCCGTCCGACCTGATGCTGGATCGCTTCTACATCCTGCACGTGCTGGTCATCCCGGGCATCATCTTGGGCCTGATCGCTGCCCACCTCATCCTGGTCTGGTACCAGAAGCACACCCAGTTCCCGGGGCCGGGCCGCGCCGAGAACAACGTCGTTGGCGTCCGAATTATGCCGGTCTTCGCCACCAAGGCCATTGGTATGGGCTTGATGGTTGCTGGCGTCCTGGCTCTGATGTCTGGTCTGTTGACCATTAACGCCATCTGGAACTTGGGGCCGTACAACCCGTCGCAGGTCTCCGCTGGTTCCCAGCCGGATATCTACATGCTGTGGACTGACGGTGTTGCCCGTATTATGCCGGCCTGGGAGCTCTACCTGGGTAGCTACACCATCCCGAGCGCCTTCTGGGTTGCACTGCTCTGTGGCCTGATGGTTGTCCTGCTGTTCGCTTACCCGTTCATCGAGAAGAAGATGACCGGCGACGACGCCCACCACAACCTGTTGCAGCGTCCGCGCGACGTTCCGGTTCGCTCCGGCATCGGCGCCATGGCCATCACTTTCTTCCTGCTGGTGACCATGTCCGGTGGTAACGACCACGTGGCAAACTTCTTCCAGATCTCGCTGAACGCCATGACCTGGCTGGGTCGTATTGGCCTGCTGGTCCTGCCGCCGCTGGCTTACATCATCACCTACAAGATTTGTGTGGGCCTGCAGCGCTCCGACCGTGAGGTCCTAGAGCACGGCATTGAGACCGGTGTCATCAAGCAGCTGCCGAACGGTGCCTTCATCGAGGTGCACCAGCCGCTGGGCCCAGTTGACGAGCACGGCCACGCCGTCCCGCTCAAGTACGCCGGTGCCAAGGTTCCGAAGCAGCTCAACGAACTGGGCCTTGCCGACGCCGAGACCCAGGGTGTTTTCTCCTCCGACGACGAGGGTGTGGTCAAGAGCGTGCACCAGCACCACGCTGACAACGCCGCCGAGGAAGCGGAGATGTTCCGCCGCCTCAACGACGCTAATCGTCGCGAAGACGAGGAAAACGGCCGCTACTAAGACCCCGGCCATCCTTTAACTAGCGCTCACAAAGCCCGCCGCTCCCACCCGGGAGTCAGGCGGGTTTTGTTTTCCCCACTGCCCGCCGATGCCTCCTGGGCCCGCTCGTGCCCCACCGCCAGGGGAGGGGAGGCGGCAGGGGCTCCTTGAGGTGCCTTGGGGTGCTCAGTGGCCGTAGAACGGCCCATCGTTGCGGCGCGACCAACTATGGCGGCCGGCTGCATTCTATTCCTCTATATAGATAGGTATGTAGAGGAACGGTTCCATCTTGATCTGCTTCCATGTACTGGTACGCGTGTTAACGATGGGGTAGCGTATAAGGCTAAAGAGAACTGCGTGAGGGCTCTGGGGGAACTCTTCTCGAGTCCCATCGGGGTCCAAAACTGGCCCCATTGGGACCTAAAAACCGCGGAATTTAGGCCTCGAATAGCGGGTGTGAGGAAGCTAACAATAGGGGTTTGGCTTGATGGCGTTCATTGGGTGGGGTGGAACTTGCTTAAGAGCTTTCAGGGTGTCGCGATTTGGCCGTTGCCGCAGGTCATGGTAACCTCGTCCGGGTCGATTGGTGGCGTGGGGGGCGCGTCAAGACCGCAAAATCTGATAGCGTCTCAGTCCGATAAACGGAGTATAACGAAACGGTTACAACGCGACACACTTCGGTCAATTAGACAGAGTTCGTGATTGTTTCGTAACCTATTCGAGACACAGCGTTGCTCACCGAGCAGCCAGTCCCGAACTAAAGATTTTTTAAAGCGCCGTATCTGGCCGCTCCCACGAAGAGGGTTGTGGCCGAACGGAGGTCGGCAATGAAGTTGCAGCCGGCCGACGAACGTTAGGCCCGTCCCCTGGGCCAGAGCCTTACCGGGGTAGACAGAATCCTGGCAAGGTAGGCGCCAAACAAGATTTGGAGTTTTTTCGTGGCTAAGCACCGTCGTCAGACCGCAACTATGACCCGTCGTATCGCGACCACCGCCGTAGTGGCAGCATCCGCTACCGTCGCCGTCCCGGGCGTTGCGAACGCTACCGAGGTAGTTATCCCGAACACCAACTACTCTTTCAATGTCCAGGGCCTGGATCAGGTTCCGAACATTGAGAAGGTTCCGAACATCCAGACCTACGTCCCGTCCCTGGGTGAGGCACAGAACGTCAACTACAACGCCACCGCACAGGCCGCTCCGGCGCCGGCTAAGTCCGAGGGCCAGAAGGTCGTCGACGCGGCTCGCTCCGTCATCGGCGCTCCGTATGGCTGGGGTGCTGCCGGCCCGAGCTCTTTCGATTGCTCCGGCCTGACCTCCTGGGCCTACGGCCAGGTGGGCAAGTCCATCCCGCGTACCTCCCAGGCGCAGGCCGCCCAGGGTACCCCGGTCTCCCTGGACCAGCTGCAGCCGGGTGACATCGTTGCCTACTACGGTGGCGCTTCCCACGTCGGTATCTACACCGGCAACGGCACCATCATCGACGCCCTGAATTCCGGCACCCCGGTTCAGGAGCGTCCGCTGGACTACATGCCGATCCACTCGGCCTTCCGCTTCTAGGACTTACCGCAGCCGCTCGTTAGGCTGGCCCCGATCCGCGCGCGGGTCGGGGTTTTTCTCTTTTGTCACACCCGTTGCATCTTTGCCACTTTCCCGCCTTAAGGTGGGAAAACAATTTTGCACCTGACTGGTAAACCCCGACATGATGCTCTATAGTTCTTTAAGTTAGTTCACTCCTTTTTGACACTGAAGAAAGAGTCATCGTGCTTGAATACTCTGCGGGGCGCGCCCGTTCCATGCGCCGCATCTCCGGCAGCTGGTTGGCTGTCACCACGGCCGTTGTGATGGGTGCAGCGGTCTTGAGTCCCGGGGCGGTGGCGCAGGAGGCCGACGGCGCGGATCAGCCCGCCGTCGCGCCGGCCGGTGACGACGTTGACTCCCTGCTCGCCGAGATGGGCGAGGTGGCCCAGAAGGTCTCCGCGAAGAGCGAAGAGGTCAAGGAGGCCGAGGACAAGCTCGCCGCGGCAGAAAAGGACACCAATCGCTCTGCCGAGCACGCCCACCGGGCCCAGGAAGAGGCAGCTGCTGCCGATGCCGCCGTCAGCCACCAGCGCGGCAACGTCAACGGCATTGCCAAGTCGCGTTACCGCGGCGTGAACATGGACCGCCTGACCGCCACCTTGGCCAGCGGTGACCCGCAGGCGGCCGTGGAGCGCCTCGGCTACCTGGGCGCGATTTCCCGCGACGCCCAGCGCGACCTCGAGACCATGTCCACCAACGCGGACGCCGCCAAGTCCAAGCGCGACGCCGCCGACGCCGCCGTCAAGGAGGCCGAGCGCAAGACCCGCGAGCTGCAGGAGCAGAAGGACCGCCTCGTGCGCGAGCAGGAGGATCTGGAGAAGCAGAAGACCTCCATCGAGGAGCGCGTCGACGCCCTGTCCGGCGAGGACCGCGCCCGCTGGGAGGCCCAGTTCGGCGGCTTGTCCCTGTCGCCGGGGGACATCGCCGGCCTGTCCGGCAAGGGCGGGGACGCCGTGGCGGCGGCCCTGTCGAAGATCGGTAGCCCGTACGGCTGGGGCGCCGCCGGCCCCAGCGAGTTCGACTGCTCCGGCCTGATGTTCTGGGCCTACCAGCAAAAGGGTGTGAGTATCCCGCGTACCTCCCAGGCGCAGATCGCCGGCGGCACCAGCGTGAGCATCAACGACCTGCAGCCGGGCGATATCGTCGGCTACTACCCGGGCGTTACCCACGTCGGCATGTACATCGGCGACGGCCAGGTCGTCCATGCCTCGACCTACGGCGTGCCGGTCCAGGTCGTGCCGGTCGACTCCATGCCCATCCAGGGCGCTTCCCGTTACTAAACGCGCGTGGGTTATAGGTACAGTTGGTGCCTATGGCCCGCGTTTTGCTTGTTACCAACGATTTCCCGCCCATCATCGGCGGGATCCAGTCCTACCTGCGGGATTTCCTCGGTACCCTGCCACCGGACCAGGTCATGGTCTTCGCTTCGACCCAAAACGCCGACGATGCCGCCTCCTACGACCGCGACCTGCCCTACCAGGTGGTGCGCTGGCCCCGACAGGTCATGCTGCCCACGCCGGCGACGGCCCGCGCCATGCAGGAGATCATCCGCCGCGAGGGCATCGACACGGTCTGGTTCGGCGCCGCCGCCCCGCTGGGGCTGCTCGGCAAGGCCGCCCGCGCCGCCGGCGCCACCCGCGTCATCGTGACCACCCACGGGCACGAAGTCGGCTGGTCGATGCTCCCCGGCGCCCGCCAGGCCCTCCGCCTCATCGGAGCCTCCGCCACCGCGGCGACCTATATCTCCGACTACACCCTGCGCCGCCTGCGCCCGGCCTTTGGCTCCCAGCTGGACTGGGTACACCTGCCGTCGGCCGTCAACACGGACGATTTCCACCCCGTCGACGCCGCAGTGACCGCCGCCGCCCGCCGCCGCTACGGCCTGCGCGCGGACGGCCCCGTCGTCGTCTGCATCTCCCGCCTAGTCCCGCGCAAGGGCCAGGACCAGCTCATCCGCGCCTTCGGCTGGCTCAAAGACCAGCACCCTAACGCTCAGCTGCTCATCGTCGGCCGCGGCCGCTACCGCGCTAGCCTCGAGGCACTGGCCGGCATGTACTTCCCAGACACGCACTTCGCCGAGGCCGCCGACACCGCCGACCTTAACGCCGCTTTGGCCGCCGCCGACATCTTCGCCATGCCGGCGCGCACCCGAGGTGGTGGGCTCGACGTGGAGGGGCTGGGCATCGTCTACCTCGAGGCCCAAGCCGCGGGCGTGCCCGTCATCGCGGGCGATTCCGGCGGCGCGCCGGAGACGGTCACGCGAGACACGGGCATCGTCGTGCGCGGGACAAGCGTGGAGGAACTCACTGATGCCTTAGATACTTTGTTGTCGAATCCGCAGCGCCGGCAGGAGATGGGCCAGGCCGGGCGGGCGTACGTGCAGCAGGAATGGACGTGGGAGGTCATGGGCGCGCGTCTGCGCCGGCTGCTTCGATGTGACCGCTAAGGGGAAGGGGGTATATCCTAGACTGCATGTCGAAAGCCTTTCCCGCCCCCTCGTCTGCAGAGGCGGAGTCCTCGCAGCCGTTGACTATCGGCATGGATATTGGCGGCACCAACCTGCGCGCCGGCGTGATTACGCCCGCCGGACAGCTCATCGATAGTGTTAGCGTCCCCACCCCCAGCACCGCCGACGGGCTCGAGGACGTGCTTGTCGATGCCGTCCGCCGACTCCAAGACACCTACCGCATCCAAGCCTTGGGCCTAGCCGTAGCCGGGTTCATGGACCCGGACTGCGAGGTGGTCCGCTTCGCGCCGCACCTGCCGTGGCGCAACGCGCCGGTGCGCCGGCGGGTAGAAGAGCGGCTGGGCCTGCCGGTGCGTCTCGAACACGACGCGAACTCCGCGGCGTGGGGCGAGTGGCGCTTCGGGGCCGGGCAGCACGCCCGCGACTGGGTCTTTTTCTCTGTGGGCACCGGGATCGGCGCGACGTTGATGACGCAGGAGACCATCTACCGCGGCGCCTTTGGCACCGCCCCGGAGTTCGGCCACCTAGTGGTCGTGCCGGGCGGGCGCCAGTGCTCGTGCGGCAAGCGCGGCTGCCTGGAGCGCTACGCCTCGGGCACCGCGCTGACCGACACCGCCAACGAGCTGCGCCCGGACTATGCCACCACCTTGCCGGCCGATCCCTCGGGCGAGGAGATCGCCGCCGCCGCCCGCGCGGGCGACGCGCTAGGCATTGCCGTCATGGAGGATCTGGGCAGCTGGCTCGGCCAGGGCCTCTCGATCGTGGCGGACGTCCTCGACCCGGAGCTCATCGTGCTGGGTGGGGGAGTCAGCAAGGACGCCGACCTCTACCTGGAAACGGCGCGCGAGTTCATGGCCCGCGACATCGTCGGCGCGGGGCACCGCCCCGTGGCCGAGGTCGTTACCGCCAGCCTGGGATCTGCAGCAGGTATGATCGGAGTGGCAGATTTGGCACTGCGCCAGGCGGACATGGTTCACGAGGAAAGTTAGACGATGCACAATAAATGGTATTGGGCCTTTAAGAACATTTTCTTTGGCCCGGCGCTGCGCCTATGGAACCGGCCCTGGTCGCGAGGCATGGACAACATCCCGGCCACCGGGCCCGCCATCCTAGCGTCCACGCACCAGGCCGTGATGGATTCGTTCTACTTTCCGCTGCTGTGCCCGCGCCAGATTATCTTTCTCGCCAAAGCGGAATACTTCACCTCGCCCGGGCTGGTCGGCCGCGTGCAGAAGTGGTTCTTCAGCTCGGTGGGGCAGGTGCCCATCGAGCGCAACGCCGACTCCGCCAGCGCGGGCATGCTGATTTCCGCCAAGCGCATCCTGGGCAACGGCGACCTGTTCGGCATCTATCCGGAGGGCACGCGCTCCCCGGACGGCCGCGTCTACAAGGGGCGCACCGGCATGGCGCGGGTGGCCATGGCCACCGGCGAGCCAGTCATCCCCATCGGCATGATCGGCAGCCGTGACGCCAACCCCATCGGCACGTGGATCCCGCGGCCTAAGCGCGTCGGCATGGTGGTGGGCGAGCCCATCGATCCCCTCGCCTGGGCCCGCGAGGAAGGCCTCGACCCCGAGTCCCATGAGGCCACGCGCGCCTTCACCGACTTCGTTATGCACCGCCTGGCGGACATGGTGGACCAGCCCTACGTGGACGTCTACGCCTCCGAAGTCAAGGAATCCCTGGCCGCCGGGAACGGCTACCCGGAGGGCGCGGAACCGTCTGCGCCGCAGTCGGGGGTGGCATAGAAGTTTTGCCTTCTCCCGCCGCCTCCCAAAGGCTGGCCTGGCCTGATGTTGCGAAGGGGCTCTCGATCATCGGGGTGGTGGTGCTGCATATCTCCATCGCCGTCCCGGATGCCCACTTAACCTGGCTCTTTACCGCCAACACCTGGCTGGACCCGCTGCGCATGCCGTTGTTTTTCTTGGTCAGCGGCTACTTTTCGAAAAAGATCTTCCACTACAGCCTGTGGGAGCTCTTCAGCCGCCGCCTGTGGTTTTTCATCGTGCCCTACTGCATCTGGGTGCCCGTCGAGCTGTGGACCAACAGCGTCCACTACTCAATCGTTTTCGGCGACGAGCCGCGCACCTTCACCGACTACGCGGTGTCCCTGCTGCTGGGCCACAACATGGGCTGGTTCCTGCACGCGCTGGTGTTGTTCAACCTCTACCTGTGGGCGGTCCGCCACCTGCCGCGCTGGGCCGCGGTTTTCGGCTCGCTGGCCCCCGTGCTCTTTCTGGGCTGGCACGAGGAGGTCTACTTCGTGGGCAAGGCACTGATGTACCTGCCCATCTTCGTCATCGGCGCGTTTTGCCGCCAGTGGATCACGGATTTCGCCGAGCTCATCGAAGCCCCCCTGCGCCACGCCTTCACCGCCCGCGTGCGCCCGCCCATATACGCGGTGCTCAAGGCCATCGCGCCCGTGCTTGGCAGCGCCGGCGGTTTTGTGGCGGGCTACAGCCTGGTGCGCTGGTGGAACGGTATCAAGGACTCGGACATCGTGGTGGACTGGTACTTGCCGGGTGCGGACTCGATCGGCGGCGCGGAGCTCTGGTCGCTGGTGCGCCTGGGACAGCACCTGCTGATGTTCCCGGCCGCCATCGCGGGCGCGGTGTTGCTGTCGTACGTGCCGGGTGTATCCCACCTGCTGCGGTTTATCGGCCGGCACACGTTGCCGGTCTACCTGGGCCACCCCATCGCGCTGACCCTGGGCTTCGGGCTGCTGACCGCCCACCACCCGGTCGAGGTTATGATCGACGGCGCGTGGCCGTGGGAGAACACCTGGTTCTGGATCCTCTACTGCTTGGTCATTTCTGCCGTCGGGGCGCTGGCGCTGTGGGCCTTGAGCAAGGTCCACGTGCTGGGCTGGTCGATGAAACCGCCGCAGATATACCGCGGGGCCACCAGCGCGCACAGCACGACCACCCAGGTCAACCAGAAATAGTCGTTGCCGGGCACGGCCTGCCACAGGCTCCACTCCAGCTCCTGGTTCTGGGTGTTGGGCACCAGCCAGTGCCCGCGGGCGAAAAGCACCAGCCACAGCAGCCCGGGCAGCCAGTAGCTGCGGGGGACAAGCGCGGTGACGTAGGCCGCCAGCAGCACCAGCCACACGTAGTGGTGGGACCAGGACACCGGCGAGGCCAGCAGCGACAGCTGCGCGGCGATAAGGACTATCGGCACCACGCCGCCGGCGCGGACGCGGTAAACGGCCACCACGCAGGCGGCGATGACGACCGCCACGCCGGCAAGCCAGAAGTCGCCGGCTCCGATCCGCTCGAGGAAGCCGCGCAGCGACTGGTTCGACGAATACGCCAAGCCGCCAATACGCTCCGAGTCCCGCAGCGTCTGCAGCCAATAGTCCCGCGAACTGGCCGGCGCCGCTAAAAAGCCCACGCCGACCCAGCCGGCAACCGCCACCGCGGTGGTCGCTAGCGCGCGCCACTCCCGCCGGGCGAAGTACACCAGCACGAAGACCGCGGGGGTCAGCTTGATGCTAATGGCCAGGCCGAGCAGCACGCCGCGCAGGCGGCGGGGCAGGACCAGAAAGTCCACCAGCACGATGAGCGTGAGCAAGATGTTGACCTGGCCGAAGCTGAAGGACTCGGTGATAGGCTCGGCCACGACGGCCGGCACCATGCACCAGGCGGCCCACGTCGCCGCCACGTCTTTTTTCAGCGGCCGCAGCACCAGCCACAGGCATGCCCACATCCCGGCCCACGATGCCACCGTCCATACCACCGAGACCACCGGCAGGCTCGCCACGCTGAGGGACGAAAAGAGCACCGCCGCCAGCGGCGGGTAGGTAAACGGCAGGATCATCCCGCCGGAGACCTCGTAATCCTGCGCGTAGAGGTGTTTGCCCTCCAACCAGGCCTGGCCGCCGGCGCGGTAGACGTCGAGATCGATGTGGTAGTACGGCCGCAGGATGCCCTCGGTGAGGAATAAGGGGGTATCGATAAGCCAGAAGATGCTGAGCGCGAACGAGATGATGAGCGGGATCCAGGCGGGAATGCGCCGTACGACTGAAGCGAGCACGCAACGTAGTCTACCCCGCGCGAGGATCTGTCTAACCAAGGACTAGAATCAATACTCGTGCGATACTTCTACGACACTGAATTCATCGAGGACGGCCGGACAATAGAGCTGGTCTCCATCGGTATTGTCGCGGAAGACGGGCGCGAGTACTACGCCGTGTCGACGGAGTTCGACCCGCAGCTGGCCAACGCCTGGGTGTGCGAGAACGTGCTCGACAAATTGCCCTCGCCCCACGATGCCGTGTGGAAGCCCATCCACACCATCCGGGAGGAAGTCTACGGATTTTTATGCAGTGCGAAAACGCCGCCCGAACTGTGGGCGTGGGTCGGCGCCTACGACCACGTGGTGCTCGCGCAGCTGTGGGGCGACATGGCGGGGCTGCCCAAACGGCTGCCGCGGTACACGCGAGAACTCAAGCAGTACTGGGAGTTTGCCGGCCGCCCGAAGCTGCCGGCCGTGCCGGCGGGCAACCACGACGCGTTAGTGGACGCGCGCCACAACCTGGCCAAGTTCAACATCTGCCAGAAGGCGCTGCCACTGACCAAGGGTAATCGAATTACTAAGTAAATCGTAACTATCATCCGACCGATGAACGTGGTTAAATCGGGGTGTGAGTTGGACAATTGATATCCCGAACGAAGCCCTGCCCGATCTTCCCCCGTTGCCGGATGGCATCGAGGAGAAGTTTCGGGACGTCGTAGACCGCCCTGCCAAGCAGCAGCCGTCCTGGGACCAAGCCCAGGCGGACAATGTGCGCAAGATCTTGGAGTCGGTCCCGCCCATCGTCGTGCCACCGGAGATTGAATCCCTGAAGCGGAAGCTCGCGGCCGTCGCCACTGGCAAGGCCTTTTTGCTCCAAGGCGGCGACTGCGCTGAGACCTTCGAGTCCAACACCGAGCCGCACATCCGCGGCAACATTAAGACCCTCCTGCAGATGGCCGTCGTGCTGACCTACGGCGCGTCGACGCCGGTGGTGAAGCTCGCGCGTATCGCGGGCCAGTACGCCAAGCCGCGCTCCGCGGACCGCGACGGTAACGGGCTGCTGAACTACCGCGGCGACATCGTCAACGGCGTGGAGCCGACCGAGGAAGCCCGCCGCCACGACCCAGCCCGCATGGTTCGTGCCTACGCCAACTCCTCGGCGGCGATGAACCTGGTGCGGTCGCTGACCTCGTCGGGCACCGCGGACCTGTACTCGCTGCACGAGTGGAACCGTGAGTTCGTCTCCAACTCCCGCGCCGGCGCCCGCTACGAGGCCCTGGCCAACGAGATCGAGGCCGGCCTGAACTTCATGAGCGCCTGCGGTGTCAACGACGACACCCTGCGCTCGGCGGACATCTACTGCTCGCACGAGGCCCTGCTCAAGGACTACGAGCGCGGCATGCTGCGTCTAGGCCAGGACGACCGCGGCCACACCAAGCTCTACGACCTGTCCGCCCACCAGGTGTGGGTCGGCGAGCGCACCCGTGGGATGGAAGACTTCCATGTCAACTTCGCGGCGCTAATCGGTAACCCGGTCGGCATCAAGCTGGGGCCGGGGATCACGCCGGAGGAGGCCGTGGAATACGCGGAGAAGCTCGACCCGCTGCGCGAGCCGGGCCACCTGACCATGATCGCCCGCATGGGCCACGACAAGGTGCGCAACGTGCTGCCGCCGGTCATCAAGGCCGTCGAGGAGTCCGGTCACAAGGTCGTCTGGCAGTCCGACCCGATGCACGGCAACACCTTCACCGCCTCCAACGGCTACAAGACCCGCCACTTCGACAAGATCCTGGACGAGGTGCAGGGCTTCTTCGAGGTGCACCGCGAGCTGGGCACCCACCCGGGTGGCATCCACCTAGAGTTCACCGGCGAGGACGTCACCGAGTGTCTGGGCGGCGCCGAGGACATCACCGACGTCGACCTGCCAGGCCGCTACGAGTCCGCCGTGGACCCGCGCCTGAACACGCAGCAGTCGCTGGAGCTATCCTTCCTGGTGGCGGAGATGCTGCGGAACCAGGGGCGGCATCGCTAGTAGGTGCGCCAGAAAATCGGGGTACCGGCGTAGTAGCCGGACCCGAACCACCAGGCCGCCAGCGCGACGCTGCCGGCGAGCACAGCAGCTAGGACGAGAAAGAGCGTCAACGGAACCCATGAACGGTTGGTCAGCAGCCGTTCGGTGGGTTCTTTTTCTGCCGTGCGGGCCATCGGGGCGGCCAGGGGGCGCTGGTGCGGCACAGGGGCTGGTTGAGCTGGCTGCGGTGCGGGCATCGGCTGTGGGGCGACCTGGGGCTGGTCCAGGCGGGTCTCGAAGCTGAGCGGCTCGCGGCGGTACTGCTTGGTCGGTGCCTCAGTCGCGGGGTCGCTAACGATGCGCGTTTCCGCCTCCGCGTCCAGATTCCCGGGGTCTTCGGACGGCGCGGAGTTCTCCAATACCCCCGTGGCGGCGAAGAACGCCGTGCCGGACATGTCCGTGGGCTGCGCCGCGGTGCGGGCGGCGGCGGAATCCTGGGGGACGGGCACGGTGTAAGTGGGCAGGTCGAGCTCGCGGGAGACATCGTCAAGCGCGGCGAGGAACTCGCCGGCGTCGGCGAAGCGGGCCTGCGGATCGCGGGCGGTGGCGGAGGCGACGAGGGCATCGAAAAGCGGCGGAATGCCGGCGATGCGCTCGCTCGGCGCCACCACATCCTCCTGAAGGCGGGCCAGGGCATGCGCCAGGGCGGTCTCGCCCTGGAAGGGGACGGTGCCGGTGAGCAGCTCGAACAGGACGATGCCGGCCGAGTAGACGTCCGTGGCGGGCGTAATCGGAGAGCCGTCGACCTGCTCGGGGGCCAGGTAGGAAACCGTGCCGACGATCTTGTCGGAGGTCGCCTGCTGCGCGCTGGTGGAGCGGACCAAGCCGAAGTCGCCGAGCATCACGCGGTGATCCGAGTTGATCAGGACGTTGTCCGGCTTGATGTCGCGGTGGATGAGGCCCTTGTTATGGACGGCGTTCAGGCCGGCGAGCACGGCGCGCATGACGCCGGCGACCGCGTAGGGCGGCAGGGGGCCGCGCTCGGCGAGTAGCTCGCGCAGCGTGCCGCCGGTGATGAGCTCCATGATGAGGAACATCGGGTTGCCGTCGGCGGAGAAGTCGTACACGCCGACTAGGTTCGGGTGGGCGAGCTGGGCCATCGCCTTGGCTTCGCGCTCGAAGCGGCGGGTAAAGACCGGGTCTTCCACGAATTCCGCGTGCATGACCTTGGCGGCGACGGCGCGGCCCAGGCGCATGTCCACGCAGCGGTAGACCGTGGACATGCCACCGCGGGCGATGGGGCGGTCCACCCGGTACCGGTTCTCCAGCACGTCACCAATTTCTAAGCGACTCATGGATTCCAGTATGGCCGAAATCCCGGAGGATGTGCACACCGGCTACAGTAGAGTGCCGTGACTAGTATGGATGAATCTCTGGAAACCCTGCTCCGCGACGAACCGATGCTCACCCTGCCGCAGGTCGCCGACAAGCTCGGCATCGCGGTGACCCGCGTGCACGACCTGTTGAACGCGAAGAAAATTATTGCCTGGCGCACCGGCGACAAGAAGCTGGTCCCCGCGGCCTTCTTCAACGATAAGGAAGCCATCAGCAAATTCGTTTCGGGAGCCATCACCGTGCTGTCGGACGGCGGCTACAGCGAGGACGAAATCCTTCGCCACCTCTTCACCGAGGACGAGTCCCTGCCGGGGCGCCCCATCGACGGCCTGCACGGGCACCTCGCGCGCGAAGTAATCCGGCGCGCGCAGGCCTCGGCCTTCTAAGGCGCGCCGAGTGGGCGCTACGGAGTGGTTTCCGTGGCGCCTTTTCGCGTGTTTAGGCAGTCGTGTGCTTCTGCTGGCCTTGTTGCTTGTGGTGTCCCCTCGCAGCCTTGGTCTCGCGGTGGGCTTGTTCTCGCGGCTGACCGCCGTGTCAGCCGTTGGCCGTTAGGGCCTGTTGCTCCAGGGTGGGTCCCAGGTGACTGTGCCGTGTCTTCGGGTGATCCTGCCGTGTCTGGGGTAGGTCGGGTCGTCGTCGTTCCAGGAGTTGTGGAACTCGCACAGGAGGGTGAGGTTTTCTTGGTTGGTTTCGCCGCCGTCTGCCCAGGGGTGGATGTGGTGGACTTGGCACTCGTCGGCTGGTTTGCGGCAGTTCGGCCAGGCGCACCGGGTGGTTTCGGCTTTGGCCATGTCTTTTTGCTTGGGCGAGGCGTGCCGTTGGTAGCGGTATTGGTTGACCGGCCCGCGGCGTGGGTCCACCAGGGTGGCTAGGCCGGCATCGAGTAGGCATTGGCGGATGTAGTCGGCTCCGGTCATGGTGGTGCCGTTGCTGAGCTGCAGGGTGATCTCGTCGCCGTCGCCGGTAAGGATGCGCACCCAGTCGGGTAGGGAGATGACCACGTGGGTGGTCTTGGGTTGTTTTTCGAGGCCGCCACTAAAGAGGGCTTCGACGTCGGGGATGGTTTTAATTGATGCCCAGAGGTTTTCTATCAGCTGCGGGTCCCCGGTAATGGAGAAAGTACTGGGCCCGTCCTTGCGGCGGATAACTCGTATTCCTTCGGTGGGTGGGGCGGGGCGGTTGAGCTGGAGTACTTTTTGGTTGGCCAGTCTGCGCAGTTGTGTGGTGGTGCCGGGGGTGTTGCACAACTCGATGAGCATGGCCCAGGCGTCGGCCTGGTTGCGTACCCGGCGGAAGGCGTTGTCCAACACTAAGAGGGTGTCCAGGTGATGGCCCTGAGAAGCGGCGGCTTTCCGGGCGGCGGCTTGTTTTTTCGTAAAGGATGTCGTCCCGAAGAAGGTGTGGCAGGCACGACAGTGCGCGGCGGCGGCAACATCGGACATGACCGCCTTCAAAGCGGGCAGGCTGAGCTGGCGGCACAGGTCCAAATACTGGATCCCGTCCGCGAAGATGGCGTGCGCTGCTTTCACAGTGTCCAAGGCTGTCGTTGCTGTCATGCCTCACACGCTAGAAGCGGCTGACCACCCCTACAAGGGCCGAAATACGGATCTGTGGATAACTCGGGGCGCTATAACCGTCTTGCGCACACTATCCACAGGCCGAATACGGCCGTTTTCGTGGCGCACCTGTCCAAAGGCCGAAAAATGGAGCAATGTGCCCAAGTAGGCGCAAAGCTGGTCCCCATACGCGTCGGGAATGTGAATAACCCCGATTTTGGCGCCTCGGGAGTTGAGCTAGTCACACCGCGGCGCGGGATCCTGAGGATAATTCCCGCCGCGGACGGGCGGGGAAGACCCACTCGGCGGCCAACCAGGACACGATGATGGAGCCGATGACCCACCACCAGTTGTAGAGCTGGTGGTTGCCGTCACTGGAAAACGACACGGCCACGAAGACGGAGGCGCCGGTGGCGAGCTTCATGACCCACATCGGCGGCCGCGCCACGCACACGAGCGAAATGACCGAGGCGTAGTACCATGGCAGCGTCACGGAGTTGAAGATGAACGCGACCTGGTAGGCGCCGGCGGTGCCTAGGACGGCATCGCGGATGCTGCGGTGGGAAATCCACCACACCAGGATTAGTCCCAGCAGCATGAGGAGCATCGACAGCGTGCGCATGATGTTCAGCACGCTGTTGTAGGAAATTTCCGGGTTGAAGATCTGGACCAGCGGCGCGACCACGTCGGTGATCAGCGTCGGGCCGGCCAGCGGGTTGATGACCTTGGCGTTGCCGGTAATCTCCGACAGCCAGCCCCAGGAGGACCCGGACGCCCAGGTAATGACGGCCACGACGGCGACGGTCTCGAGAACCATCACGGTGCCGGCCGCCACGAAGACGCCGAAGCGCTTGGCCACGCTGGAGGTCGCACGCGGGGCGAAGTGGTGGACCATGATCCAGACGACGAAGGGCATCGCGATGAAGGCGGTCGCCTTTAGGGCCACGGCGGCGGCGATCAGCGCCACCCCGGACGAGAACTTGCGGCGCAGGGCTAGCAGCAGGCCCACGGAGACCAGGCCGACCATGACGGATTCGTTGTGCATGCCGGCCACGAGGTGGAGCAGCGTGACGGGGTTGGCCACGCCGAGCCAGAGCGCCATCGTGGGCGAGCCGCCGAGCTCCCGGGCGATCTGGGGTACTGACCAAGCAATCGCGGCGAAGCCGGCCAAGGAAATCAGCTTGTAGACGAAGATCCCCACGGCGACGTTGTCGCCGACCAGGGAGGTCACGCCGTCGCCAATCCACAGGTGCAGCGGGCCGTACGGGGTGGTGGTGTTGCGCCAGTCCTGGGAGACCTCCAGCAGGAAGGGACCGGGATTGACCACGGGGCCTTCCGAATACGGGTCGAAGCCGTCGCGGACCATGGCGCCCTGCATGAGGTAGGAGTAGACGTCGCGTGAGGCCAGCGGTGCGGCCACGATGAGTGGGGCCAGCCACCAGGCCAGCGTGCGCCGGACGGTAGCCAGCGCTCCTTCGCGGGCGGGTGCGACAGTCTCCCTGCCCAGGAGGATCCAGGCGCCGACCAGGAAGAAGATGCCCACCCAAAACAGCGCCATGCCGAGGTTGCGGCCGTGGCCGTAGGCCAAAAAGCTCAGGTTGAGCGCCTCCAACAGGCCGCCGCGGTTGCGGGTGGCGCCACCGGAAAAGGACGCGATAGCCAGCAGGATGGTACCGGCGAGCCCGAGCGTTAGCGGGCGCGGGAGGCGGATGGTCAGTGGGGGCGTAGCCATGGCGCGGCGCTACTTCTGCCGGGAGGTCGCGCGGATGGCCAGGTCGCGCAGGGCGGCAGAGACCTTCTCGTCCACACCAGCGGCGTGGAGGTGCCCCAGGCCGGATTCGGTCAGGGCATCGATGCGCTCCTCGATGGCCTCGACCGCGCCGGAGTCCTGGATGATCTGCGACATGGTGGCGATATCGGCCGGGTCGTCGGTGGTGCCGACTAGGCGGCGCAGCGTGGCGGCCGCGGCGGGGTCGGCCTGGTCGGCGCGCTCCAGGGCGGTGGCAAGCAGGACGGTGCGCTTGCCTTCGCGCAGGTCGTCTCCGGCCGGCTTGCCGGTGACGGAAGGATCGCCGAAAACGCCTAGCTGATCGTCGCGCAGCTGGAAAGCCACGCCGATCTCGCGGCCGTAACCGCGGAAGGCGTCGATAAGCGTGGGCGAGGCGCCGGCAATGGCGGCGCCCAGGTGGAGGGGGCGTTCGATGGTGTAGGCGGCGGTCTTGTAGCGGTTGACGGCACCGGCGAGCTCGACCGACTCGGAACCGGTGGCCTCTAGGGTGATGTCGAGCAGCTGGCCGCCGATGACCTCAGTGCGCATGGCGCGCCACGGCTCGCGGGTGCGGGCCAGGGCAGCGGCGCTGAGGCCGGAATCCTGCAGCATGTCCTCGGCCCAGGCTAGGGCCATATCCCCGACGAGGATGGCGACGGACTCGCCGAAGAAGTCGGCGTCGCCGTGCCACTGCGCTTGACGATGCCGCCCTGCCACCGCGCGGTGCACCGTCGGCTTGCCGCGGCGGGTGCTGGAGGCGTCGATGATGTCATCGTGGATGAGCGCGCAGGCCTGGATGAATTCCAGGGAAGAGGCGGCGCGGAGGACGGCCTGCGGATCCTCGTCGCCGTCCAGCCCGCCGGCGCCGACGAAGCCCGCCCAGGCGTAGAGCGGGCGGATGCGCTTGCCGCCGCCGAGAACGAAGTCCTCGAGGTAGGCGATGGAGCGGGTAACCGGCGCGCCGATGGAGCCTACGACCGGCCGTCGCTCCTCTAGGAATTCCGCGAGGGCAGCGCGAGCGGCGTCGGGGATCTGTTCAAGCTGGGGAAAATTGTCTGCGGTCACGCCTAGGTATCTTACCGGTCGCGGGCGGTGGTCCGGTGTTGCGCAACCGCCGGCAGCGGCAGTGGGGCGTACAAGAGGGCAAACGGGCGGGAATCGCCGGGGTAGCGGTGGTGGCGCAGTGCGTCCCGAAAGCCCAGCGAGCGGTAAAGGCCGAACGCGGAATTGCCTTCCTGGGGTACTTCCGGCGTTGATAGCGCGACGTAGGCGGCGGGGACGTTCCAGAGTAGCTCCGTTATCAGCTGGCGTCCGATGCCGTGGTTTTGCATGCCGGGGCACACGTGCACCTCGGCTAGCTCGAAATAGCTGCGCAGCAGCGCCCATTGCTGCTCGGTAGGGCCGCCCTTTTCGTAGAAGCCCCGGCGCAGCTGCCGGTCCCACCAGGTATCCGGCGAGCCGAGAAAGCCGTAGGCCAGGCCGACGATGCCACTGTCGGTGGTGGCGACCACTGCGCTAAAGCCCGGGTGGGAGATCTCTCGGCGCCAGGCGTGGGTACGGCTGACGCGGATGGAGTCGTTGTAGTCCATCGCCTCGATATAGATCTCGACGAGCTGGGGCGCGAGCAGGGAAAACTCTTGCGGGCTGAGGCGACGGATGGAGATGTTCACGAATCAATCGAAACATGTTTGGCCCCGCGGCGGGGCAATTAGCCTAATTGAAGGTGTTCGAACTAGCTCCCACGTGTTCGAAAAGAAGGTTTTAATCCTGCTTGAGGGGTTGTGGGCTTCGAACACCTGAGCTATATTAAGAGGGTGTGAGTCGGAAGTGTTCCTAGAGTAAACGGCAAAAGAAAACAACGGCGCTCCCGCAAGCGGCAGCTTCGGAGGGAAGGTGAACGGACATGGCACACGTAATCTCGGCAACTAGGCAGGCAACCACGCGGACCTCGCGCACGAGCGGCGTGGGGAAGCAGCAGCATTTCCTGCGTCAAGCGCGAATGCTGATTGAGCAGGCGCGGGAGTATGCGGCGGATGGGCGTTTCGAGGAGGCCCTCGAGGTCGCCTACCAGGCGGGGCTGCGCACCGCGGGGGCGCGCATCGCGGTCTCCATGGTGGCGCGCCGCAAGCGGAAGCCCTCTAGCGCCTGGGAGCAGCTCGCGCTCGTGAGCGCGGGGGACAAGGAGTGGGCGCAGGAATTCGGCCAGTATTCGAAGCTGCGCTCGCGCGTTTCCCTGGGCCTGGAGGACGGGATCGAGGAAGATGCCGTTTTTGAGCTGATGGGGCTAGCCGCGCGGTTCATGGCCGCCACCCATGCGGCCGCGGTGGAATCCGACTTCGCCGCCTAGGGGGTTTTGTCGCCTAGGGCTTGCGCTCAGAGTTCGTCCTAGGTGCTAGACCCAGGTGTTGGCCCTAGTCGTTAGCCCTAGGGGGTTGGCTCGAGGCTTAAGTTGGGCTTTGTATCTACGTTAGAATGGGGGAGGAAGTAGCACGGCGGGAACTAAAAGTTTGGCGCTCACGTTGAACACAGTGAAAGGCCGTCGTGCAGGGCCGTATTTTAGGCAGCGGTCCCTTAGGTTTATTGGAGGTACAGTGTCTCTTTCGGAGCAGGAACAGCGCGCGCTACGGGAGCTCGAGCAGCAGCTGTTGGCTGAGGATCCCAAGTTCGGTGCCTCTGTAGCCCAGGCCTCGGCCGGTTCCCCGAGCGGGGCCGTGACCCTGCGCGGCGTGGCGCTGGTAGTTGTCGGACTGGTCATGCTGGTGGGCGGCGTGGCCCTAGCGCAGAACAGCCTGTGGTTCGTGGTCCTGTCGATCCTGGGCTTCCTCGTCATGTTCGGCGCGGGCATTTGGATGCTCCGCGGTGGTGGTGCCACGGGTGCGAAGTCGGGCAAGAAGAAGTCGGGCTCCGGCCGGGGCGGCGCGGGGGCGTCGCGGTCTGGCGGTAGCTCGATGGGCAACAAGCTGGAAGAGAACTTCCGTCGCCGCTTCGAGGGCAACTAGAGCACCGAGTTAAGCGGCCTAGCTTTCAAGGCCCCTGGGAGAGATCCTAGGGGCCTTTTTCGTGTCTTCGCGTGGTCTCCACACAATTCCCCACTTTCACCCACGCTGGCCCCCGCGGGGCCTAGAACGGGGAGTGCTGCGCGGAAGTGGGCCTCCAGGAGGGGCGGCGCGTGCGGCATTAGGCCAGCTTGCGGGTCACAGTAGTAGGGGAATGTGCGCTTTGGGGCTAAAGAACCTTGTGGTACAAGGGGTGCCTATGTGGCGTCTGGGGTCTCGAAAAGGCCGCGACTGGGGATTTCTCCCCACTATTTTTATTACCTTTGACCTGCGGGTATGTCGCGAGTGGGTGGTGGGTGGGGCGTAGTGGGTGTTGAAAGTGGGGGAAAGTGGGGTAAAGTGGGCGGCAGCGGTGGAGAAGTGGAACTTTGAGACCGTGGAGAAAAGTCGGAGTTATCGAGCCAAGGAAGGTGGACGCCGGGATGTTTCTCGGAACCTACACTCCGAAGCTTGATGACAAAGGACGCCTAACGCTTCCGGCTAAGTTTCGAGATGAACTAGCTGGCGGACTGATGGTGACTAAGGGGCAGGACCACTCACTAGCGGTTTACCCGCGCGAGGAGTTTGCGGAACGAGCTCGAAAAGCAGCGGCCGTGTCCCGGACGAACCCCGCCGCCCGCGCGTTCATCCGTAACTTGGCAGCGAGCGCCGATGAGCAACGCCCGGATGGGCATGGCCGTATCACGTTGTCCGCAGGGCACCGCGAATACGCCAACCTTTCCAAAGAGTGTGTGGTTGTCGGGTCGGTGGATTTTCTCGAGATTTGGGACGCAGCCGCCTGGGCTGAGTACCAAGAGCAAACTGAAGACGCCTACTCGGCGGCGGATGCGGATGACGTCCTGTCCGGCCTGCTGTAGAAGGCAGTTCACAACTCAACAGAGTGCGTGTACGGACTCTGTCCGAAGTGGAGTAGCTGGTGTACTTCCCCGACATCAGAATCCATTTCGGGCAGGGCCCTATACGCACTTAATTTGTCCCGACAACCCACCGCGGCCAACTTCAAGCTACTTCGTTTACGGAAAGGGGGCACCATGGCTTCAGCTGAACGCAACAACCACGGCCACGTGCCCGTGATGCGTGAGCGTATGGCCGAGCTACTCGCGCCCGCCGTGGCGAAGGCGGAAGCAGAGACCTTGGGTGGCGCCGTCTTGGTGGATGGAACGCTTGGCGCGGGCGGACACACGGAATACTTCCTGGAGACCTTCCCGGAGGTGTCGGTGATTGGCGTAGACCGCGATGGGGCATCGTTGGCGGCGGCCCGCGAGCGCTTGGCGAAGTTCGGGGACCGCTTCGTGGGCGTGCAGGCGCGCTTCGACCAGGTGGGCGACGAGATTGCCCGACCGGCCACCCCGCACGCGGTTGTGGACAAGGCGCGGGAGTGGGGCATCGCGGGCGCGTTGTTTGACCTGGGGGTGTCGTCGATGCAGCTGGACCAGGCCGAGCGCGGCTTCGCCTACAGCCAGGACGCCCCGCTGGACATGCGTATGGACCCCAGCCAGGGGATTACCGCGGCGGACGTGCTCAACACCTACGATCACGGCGACCTGGCGCGCATCCTTAAGACCTACGGGGATGAGCGTTTCGCCGGCAAGATTGCGAGCGCCGTCGTGCGCGAGCGTGAGAAGGAACCTTTCCGTGACTCGGCGCGGCTGGTGGAGCTTTTGTACGCCACCATCCCGGCGGCTACCCGGCGCACGGGCGGGCACCCGGCCAAGCGCACCTTCCAGGCGCTGCGCGTGGAGGTCAACCGCGAGCTGGAGGCCATCGAGCAGGTCCTGCCGGTTATTGCCGCGGCGCTGCGAGTCGGCGGCCGCGCGGTGTTTATGAGCTACCAGTCCCTGGAGGACCGGCTGGTCAAGCAGTTCTTCAAGGAGCAATCGACGTCGTCGACCCCGGAGGGGCTGCCAATGGATCTGCCAGGCACCGAACCGGACTACCAGGTGGCAACCCGCGGGGCGGAGAAGTCCTCTGAGACCGAAATCGCCGAGAACCCGCGTGCCGCCTCGGTGCGGGTGCGGGCGCTGGAGCGAATATCCGGCACCCCGCAGCTGCTTTCCCCGGGAGGCACACCATGACCCAGACCACTCGACACCACACCCGCCAATCCTCGACGAAGGGACACCGCTCCATGGGAGCTAGCCGAGATTTCACGACCGGAGAAGACACCGGCGCGGCCACCGCGCTGCTCGAGCGGGATGCCCGCCGCAGTACCCAGCGCACCGCCCGCACGCGGACCCCGGAACGCTGGGACGTGCGCCCGCGGCGCAGCTCGCACGGCACGACCAGCCCGCACGGCCCGCGCTACCAGCGGCTGGGCTCCCAGCAGGTGGTCTCCCAGCGCGGCCGCCGCCTGACCCCGATCAAGAAGAACTCGCTGTTCGCCCGCCTGTCGGCGGTGGCCATCGTGCTGCTTATCGGCGGCGTGTTCCTTGCCATGTGGCTGTCGGGTCTGTCGACCTCCCAGACTTTCAAGATCCAGCAGCTCTCCGCGCAGGAATCGCAGCTGGGCAACCAGATTGAGACGCTGAACCGCGACCTAGAAAACGTGCGCTCCACCGCGGACGTGGCCCGCCGCGCCGCGGACGCGAACATGGGCGTGCCCACCAACCCAGGCGTCGTCGAGGTCGGCGAAGACGGCAAGGTAAAGGAGAAGCGCGCGGCGACGGACGAGCAGGAAGCCATCATCGACGTCAACGGCACGGCAATCCGTCCGGGTCGCGCCTCCAGTAACCCGGACGACACGGAAGGCATGTCCGATAGTCTGAATGCTACGCCGGATGGGCATCGTTCGCCGCAGGCGCAGTCCGAGCGTTCGGGCGAGGGCCGCGAGCAGAACCGTGACCAGAACGCGGAATCGAATGCACCACGCGCGGACGAGTTACCGGATCTGCCGGTCCGTGCCCCGTATTCTGGAGCCGGGAATTAGCAGTTGCTTTGGGCAGCCGGGTGGTTGTCCCAGAGGAAATGAATAAGGCAGGTGACTTACCACCGTGACGTCACGGAATCCGGGATCGCGGCCGCACCGGCGGTATCGCGATACCGGTGCGCGGGTGGGGCAATCGGCACGTCAGCCGCGCGCCGGCGGCCACAGCTACGGCACCGCCGCGGAGAAGACGCGGCCGGCTAGCACCCAGCCGCAGGTCAAGAAGCTCTACAAGAATTCGCACATGATGTCCCGCCGTCTGCGGTTCATCATGGCTTTCCTGTTGGTGGGCATGTTGCTGCTGGTGGGCCGCCTGGCCTGGGTGCAGGTGGTCTGGGGCCCGGACCTGTCGGCCAAGGCCATTGAGCAGCGCTCCCGCGTCTACGTGGAGCCGGCCCGCCGCGGCGAGATCACCGATAGCGATGGGCAGCGCCTGGCCTATACCATGCAGGCCCGCTCCCTGACCGTCTCGCCGACGCGCTTGCGCAAGGAGCTGGAGGAGCAGTTCACCAACGAACTTAGCGCCGAGGGCGCGAGCGGCGACGATCTGAAGAAGAGGGCCGGCGAGGCCGTCGATGACCGCCTGAAGGAGATGTCCAAGGGCATCCCGAAGATGATCAAGGACGCCGGCGCCGAGGTCGGCAGCGTCGACGACAAGGAGATCCTTGACAAGCTGAAGGCAGACACCCAGTACGAGGTGCTGGTGCGCAACGTGGATCCGGACGTGGCCGTAGAAATCGCCGAGGAATACCACGGCGTGGCCGCCGACCACCAGGACATCCGCCAGTACCCGAACGGTGCCATCGCCGAGAACGTGATTGGCAAGGTCTCCATGGACGGCCAGGGCCAGTTCGGCTTGGAGGCCTCCGGCGACTCGACGCTGACGGGCATCGACGGACGCAAGACCGAGGACGTCTCCACGGACGGGCAGCCTATCCCGGGCACCCTGCGCGACGAGGTCAACGCCGTCGACGGCGCCAACGTCCACCTGACGCTGGACCTGGACCTGCAGACCTTCGTGCAGCAGAAGCTGGAGAAGGCCAAGGCCAATTCGCAGGCCAAGTCCGCCGAGGCCGTCGTGTTGGACTCAGCTACCGGCGAGGTTCTCGCCATGGCGAATACGGATACCGTCGACCCGAACGAGGACATCGAAAAGCAGGTCAAGTCCGGCAAGGGCTTCGAGAACCCGTCGATCTCACACCCCTACGAGCCGGGCTCGGTGGCCAAGATCGTCACCGCCGCCGCGGCCATCGAGGAGGGCGTGACGACCCCGGAGGAAGTCCACCAAGTCCCGGGCTCCATCGACATGGCCGGTGTGACGGTCAACGACGCCTGGCAGCACGGCGTCGAGCCCTACACCACGGCCGGCATCTTCGGTAAGTCCTCCAACGTCGGCACGCTCATGCTGGCCGAGAAGCTGGGGGACAAGACCTACTCGAAGTACCTCGACGCCTTCGGGCTGGGCAACGCCAGCGGCATCGAGCTGCCGAACGAGTCCGGCGGCCTGGTACCGGCCTTCGAGCAGTGGTCCGGCGGCACCTTCGCCAACCTGCCGATCGGCCAGGGCATGTCCTGGACGACGCTGCAGATGGCGAGTGTCTACCAGACCATCGCGAACGAGGGCGAGCGCATCACTCCGCGCATCATCAAGGACATCGAGGGCGAAAGCGGCGAGGACCGCATCCACTCCGAGCCGGAGAAGACCCAGGTCATCAGCCCGGCCGCGGCGAAGACCACCCTGGACATGTTCCGAGCGGTCTTCCAGGAAGACCCGGTGGGCGTGCAGTCCGGCACGGCGCAGGGCAACGGCCTCGACGGCTACCAGCTGTCCGGCAAAACCGGCACGGCCCAGAAGGTCGACCCGAACACGGGGGCGTATTCTAATTCCGCCTACTGGATCACCTTCGCGGGCGTGGCCCCGGCGGATGACCCGCGCTTCGTGGTCGCCATCATGCTGGACGAGCCGAAGTCGGGCGTCAACGACGACGGCTCGGGCGGGCAGTCCGCGGCGCCGGTCTTTAGCGACATCGCCGGCTGGCTACTCAACCGAGACAACATACCCACCTCTCCCGAGGGCAAGAACCTTAAACTGCGGGCGGAATAGGAGAACATCACCATGGCACGTACGCTAGCGCGACTGGCACAGCTGGCCGGCGGGAGTCTGAGCGGCTCGCCGGAGACGGAAGTTAGTAGCATCGGACTGGACTCGCGCTCCATCGCCCCGGGCGGGATGTTCGCGGCCTTGCCGGGTCTTCACGCCCACGGCGCGCGTTTTGCCGCCGACACACCGGCAGCGGCGGTGCTTACCGATGCCGCCGGCGCGGAAATCCTTGACGCCGCCGGCGACACCCGACCCCGGCTGGTGGTCGAGGACATCCGGGCCGTGCTGGGGGATATCTCCGCCGAAATTTACGACCACCCGTCCGCGGACCTGACCATCCTGGGCGTTACCGGGACCTCCGGCAAGACCACCACCAGCTACCTGCTGGAGGCCGGGCTGCTGGCCGCCGGCTACCAGGTAGGCCTTATCGGCACCACCGGCACGCGCATTAACCGCACCCCGGTGCCCACGTCGCTGACCACCCCGGAAGCCCCGAAACTCCAAGAGCTTTTCGCGCAGATGCGCGACCAGGGGGTCACCCACGTGGTCATGGAGGTCTCCTCCCACGCCTTGGCACTGGGCCGCGTGAAGGGCACGCGCTTTGCCGTGGGTGGGTTTACCAACCTCTCGCAGGACCACCTAGACTTCCACCCGACCATGGAAGACTATTTCCTGACCAAGGCCCGCCTGTTCACCGGGCCCGAGGCCGCCGCGGCCGCGGTCATCTGCGTCGACGATTCCTGGGGCCAGCGCTTGGTGGAACTGTCCCGCGCGGCGGGCACGCCCACCGCGGAGGTCGCCACCGCCGAGCAGGCCGTAACAACCAACGCGGGCAAGGTAATTTCCGCCCACCACACCGCGGTGGAACCGACCGGCGAGCAGCACGGCGTGCTGAGCCTGGAGGGCAAGGACTACGAGTTCACGGTCCCGCTGCCGGGCAAGTTCAACGTGGCCAACGCCGCCCTGGCAGCCGGGATGGCCGCCGCGGGTGGAGTGGACGTGGAGGCCTTCCTGAAGGGCGTGGCCGGCGTCGCGGTACCGGGGCGCATGCAGCGCGTGGACTGCGGGCAGGATTTCGTCGCCGTGGTCGACTACGCTCACAAGCCGGCGGCCGTGGCCGCGGTCCTGGACACGCTGCGCGAGCAGATCCGGACCTCCGAGCACCCCGAGGGGCGCATCGGCATTGTCATCGGCGCCGGCGGCGACCGGGATTCTTCCAAGCGCCCGCTGATGGGGCAGGCCGCGGCCAGCCGCGCCGACTACGTCGCGGTCACCGACGACAACCCCCGCACCGAAGACCCGGCTCCCATCCGCGCGGCCGTGCTGGCAGGTGCGAAGGAGGCCGCCGCCGAGCGCGACGACGAGGTCACCCTGGCCGAGTACGCCTCCCGCGCCGCGGCCATCGACGCGGCCATCCAGTGGGCAGAGCCTGGCGACGCGATTATCGTGGTAGGCAAAGGCCACGAAGTCGGCCAGATCGTGGGGGACACGGTCCACCACTTTGACGACCGGGAAGAGGTACAGCGCGCACTGGAAACTAAGACCTCCGGCACCACGCCGGCGGGGAAGGAAGAAGCATGATTGAGCTAACGCTAAAAGAGATAGCCGAGATCACCGGCGGCTATCTGGACGAGGTCGATGACCCGCAGGCTCAGGTCACCAGCTTCGTCGAATTCGATTCGCGCAAGATCACCCCGGGCGGGCTGTTTTTGGCCCTGCCCGGCGCCCGCGTCGATGGGCACGACTACGCCCGCGCGGCGGTCAATCAGGGTGCGGTGGCCGTGCTAGCAGCCCGCCCGGTAGGCGTGCCAGCAATCGTCGTCGAACCCACCGGCCGCGTGGAGGGCGACGGCGCTAACGCTGATATTTACGCCCACGACGCCGACGGGTCTGCCGCCGCGGTCGTCCGCGCCCTCTCGGCCCTGGCTCGGGAGGTCACCCGCCGGCTGGCCTACCACGGCAACCTGACCATCGTCGGAGTGACCGGCTCGGCCGGCAAGACCTCGACCAAGGACCTGATGGCGGCGATCTTCCACTGTGCGGGCGAGACCGTCGCCCCGCCCGGCTCCTTCAACAACGAGGTCGGACACCCCTACACCGCGCTGCGGTGCGACTGGCAGACCAAGTACCTGGTCGCGGAGATGTCGGCGCGCGGAATCGGCCACATCCGCCACCTGGCGGACATCGCCCGCCCGACCATCGGGGCGGTACTCAACGTGGGCTCTGCCCACCTGGGCGAGTTCGGCTCCCGCGAAAACATCGCCCAGGCCAAGGGTGAACTCGTCGAGGCCCTGCCGGCCGCAAACGACGGCGGGGTAGCGGTGCTCAACGCCGACGACTCCTTCGTCGCCGCCATGGCCAAGCGCACCGAGGCCAAGGTCGTCTACTACTCCGCGGCAAACCCGCCGGCGCCGGAGGCTGACTACACCGCCACCGACGTCGAGCTCGACGATGTCGCGCGCGCCGCGTTTACCCTCCACTCGCCGAACGCCGCCCCGCAGCGCATCAAACTGCAGGTCTTCGGCGTCCATCAGGTCTCCAACGCCCTGGCAGCGGCCGCCTCGGCCATCGAGTCGGGGATCCCGGCGGAGAAGGTCGCCGCGGCGCTGAGCGGGCACCGGAACGCCTCCGCGAACCGGATGGACGTCTACAGCCGCCCGGACGGGGTCACCATCATCAACGACTCCTACAACGCCAACCCGGACTCCATGCGCGCGGCCATCGCGGCGCTGGGGTACACCACCGCGGCGCGCCCGGACGCCCGGGCGATCGCGGTCTTGGGCGAGATGGGCGAGCTGGGCGCGGAAGCCGAGAACGCCCACCAGCAGTTGGGCGCGGAGCTGGCGAAGTACAACGTGGGCCGGCTGATCATCGTCGGTGATTCCCCGGCCTGCCGGGCGCTGGCCGCCGCGGCCGCCGGCCGCGGGATCACCACGACCGTCGGGGCGGACCACGCGCAGGCCGCCCAGCTGGTCGAGGAAACCCTGCGGACCCCGCCCGCCGCGGTGGAGCAATGGTCGCAGCGCGCGGCTAAAGACGTGGTGCTCATCAAGGCATCGAACGCCCAGCAGCTGTGGCGGGTAGCCGCAACCTTAAAGGGCGAGGGCTAGAACCACCTCGATAAGATAAGCTCGCGCAGAATTTTCTTCAGACTGCTTTTGTTGTATTAGAAGGACCACGTTCACAGTGACCCAAATTATTGTCTCCGGCGTAATTAGCTTTATCGTCGCGATTTTCTTCACCCCCTGGCTGATCCGGTATTTCTCCCACGCCGGCAAGGGGCAGGAGATCCGTGAAGACGGCCCCAAGTCGCACCTGCGCAAGCGCGGGACCCCGACCATGGGCGGACTGGCGATCCTGGCCGGCATCGTCGTGGCCTACCTGACCACGGGCCTCTACGGGCTGATCTCCGGCAAGGGCGGGTTCACTGTCTCCGGCGTCCTGGTCCTGGGCTTGACCCTGGGGCTGGGCGGTCTGGGCTTTGCGGACGACTTCATCAAACTGTTCAAGGCCCGCAACCTGGGCCTGAACAAGAAGGCCAAGCTTATCGGGCAGCTCGCGCTGGCCCTGGCCTTCGGCTTCCTAGCGCTGCAGTTCCCGAACGACAACGGGCTGACTCCGGCTTCGACCAAGCTGTCGATGTTCCGCGAGATCGACACCTTCGACATCGCCGTCGGCGGCGCCGTCATCGGCACCATCGTCTTTTTGGTCTTCATGTATATCCTTATCGCGGCCTGGTCGAACGCGGTCAACCTCACCGATGGCCTGGATGGGCTGGCGGCCGGCACGACCGCCTTCGTGATGGGCGCCTACAGCCTGATCACCTTCTGGCAGTTCCGCAACGCCTGCGGTGCCGACCACGCCGCCGGCTGCTACGAGGTCCGCGACCCGCTGGACCTGGCCATCCTGGCCGCGGCCGGGCTGGGTGGCTGCCTGGGCTTTCTGTGGTGGAACGCCGCCCCGGCCAAGATCTTCATGGGGGACACGGGCTCCCTGGCGCTTGGCGGCCTGGTCGCGGGTATCTCCGTGACCACCCACACCGAGCTGCTGATGATCATCATCGGCTCCCTGTTCGTGGTGGAGGCGGCCTCCGTGGTCATCCAGGTCGCTGTCTTCAAGACCACCGGCAAGCGCTTTTTCCGCATGGCGCCCATCCATCACCACTTCGAAAACGGCGGCTGGCCGGAGACCTCCGTGGTCATCCGCTTCTGGCTGCTGGCCGGCATGGCCGCCATGCTGGGCGTGGCCCTGTTCTACGCGGACTGGCTGACCGCCGCGGGCATCGGAATCTAGACACTGAAGATAAAGGTTAGGAGCCTTCGACAACACCATGACTTTGCACACGGCGCGTAGTCTGCCCGCGGACCTGGCCCAGGCCCGCCGGGTGCTGGTAGCGGGCGCGGGCGTTTCCGGGCGCGGCTGTGCCCGCGTGCTGGATCGCCTGAACCTCGAGGTCACCATCGCCGACGACAACCCGCAGGCGCGGCAGCAGGCCCTGGCCGACTGCGGCGCGCGGGCGAGCGGGATGAGCACCGCGGAGGCTATGGCTATTGCCGCCGACGGCCAGATCGACCTGGTGGTGACCTCCCCGGGGTGGCGCCCGGACTCGCCGCTGCTTACCGCCTATCGCGACGCCGGCGTCGAGATCATCGGCGACGTCGAGCTGGCCTACCGCCTGGACTCGACCGGCACCTTCGGCGCGCCGCGCCAGTGGCTGGTCATCACCGGCACCAACGGAAAGACCACCACCACCGGCATGCTGGCGGCCATCATGCAGGCAGACACTAGTCGCACCGGCCGCCGCGCGGTGCCGGTGGGCAACATCGGGGTCTCCGTCTTCGACGCCATCCAGGACAACGATCGCGTCGACGTGCTGGTCGCTGAGCTGTCGTCTTTCCAGCTGCACTGGGCCAGCCAGCTGCGCCCGGACGTGGGCGTGCTGCTCAATCTGGCCGAGGACCACCTCGACTGGCACGGCAGCTTCGACAACTACGCCGCGGACAAGGCCAAGGTTATGCACGGCGGCATCGCTATCGCCGGCGCGGACGACGCGCACGTGCTGGAGCTAGTTGCCCGCGCCCGCCAGTCCGGCGACCTGGCCGCGCAGGTCTATTCCTTTACCTCCCAGACCCCGCAGGCTGGCCAGGTCGGCGTGGAGGGCGGGCGAATTATCGCGCGCCTGGACGGCGAGGATCTAGACCTAGTCTCCGCCGACGGGGTGGAGCCGGCCGGGCTGGCCGGCGTCATGGACGCCTGCGCTGCCGCCGCGGCCGGGCTGGCCGCGGGCGCGAGCCGCGAAGCCGTGGAAGCAGGCCTGGCGGCCTACCACGTCGCCGGCCACCGCGGCGCGGTCGTGCACCGCCACGGCGGGGTCAGCTTCATCGACAACTCCAAGGCCACCAACCCGCACGCCGCCGACGCCGCCCTGGAGGGCCTCGACCGGGTCATCTGGCTGGCCGGCGGGCAGCTCAAGGGGGCAGATGTCAGCCAGCTGGTCGCCACCCACGCCGACCACCTCAAGGCCGCCGTCGTGCTGGGCGTGGACCGGCAGCTGGTGGCGCAGGCCCTAAGCGCCCACGCCCCGCAGGTCCCCGTCACCGTCTTAGACGAGCCGGACCCGCAGGCGGCCATGGATGCCGCGGTCGCGGCGGCCTGGCAACACGCCGAGGCGGGGGATACCGTACTTTTGGCCCCGGCTGCGGCATCGTTAGACATGTACACCGGGATGGCGCAGCGCGGCGACTTCTTTGCCGCCGCAGCCCGCGCTCTCACGGAGCAATCCGCCCACGACGCCGCCCAGGTTGCCGGGGAAGAGCACGAGGAGAAGCCAGCGCAATGACCTCCACAACGCAGAAGTCAGCCAAGCCCGGTCAGCGGGCGGCTAATTTCCTCGAGCGCCGCCTCGATCAGATGAACAAGTGGCCGGGGCTGGACTATCTGATGTTGCGGATCATCATCTTCCTGCTCGTCGGCATCGGCGTGACGATGGTGTTTTCTTCCTCCATGGCCGAATCCCTCGTGGAATCCGGCCTGGTCTGGGGGCAGGCGCTGCGCCAGACCGCGATGGTCCTGGTCGGGCTGTTGGCCTTCTGGGTCGCGCTGAAGATCCCGCCGCGGGCCATGCGCTGGGCCATCCCGTGGATCCTGTTGCTCTCCATCGTGCTGCTTATCCTCGTGCTCATCCCGGGGGTGGGTACCGGCCGCGCGGAGGTCGGCTCCCAGTCGTGGATCATCTTGGGTCCCATCTCCTTGCAGCCCTCGGAGCTGGCGCGCGTGGCCATCGGGCTCTTCGGCGCCTCGGCGCTGGCCAACAAGCAGCACCGCCCGAAGGACCTGCTGGATCCGTTCATGATCTATTCCGCCATCGCGGCCCCGATGTTCCTGCTGATTATCGGCCAGGGCGACCTGGGCATGGCTATGTCCTTCGCCGTGGTGGTCGTTTTCACCCTGTTTTTCGCCGGCGTGGACTGGCGAGTGGTCGCCTCGATTATCGGCCTGGCCTTCGCCGGCGTCGTCTTCGTCTTCTTCTTGGGCGGTTTCCGCTCGCACCGTTTCCACACCTACTTTGACGCGCTGGTGGGCAACATCCAGGACACCCAGGGCACCGGCTTCCAGGCATACCAAGGCTTCCTCTCGCTAGCCGATGGGGGCGTCGCCGGCGTGGGCATTGGCCAGTCCCGCGCCAAGTGGTTCTACCTTCCGGAGGCCAAGAACGACTTCATCTTCGCCGTGGTAGGCGAGGAGCTCGGCCTGTGGGGCGGCGCACTGGTCATCGTGCTCTTCGCCCTGCTGGGGTTCTTTGGCATCCGCACCGCCTTGCGCGCGCAGAACCAGTTCCACGCCCTCATGGCGGCGACCCTGACCACCGGCGTGGTGGTCCAGGCCTACTTCAACATCGGCTACGTCGTCGGCCTGCTGCCGGTGACCGGCATCCAGCTACCGATGATCTCGGCCGGCGGCACCGCGGCAATCATCACCATTGGCTCCATGGGCCTGTTGTGCAATGTGGCCCGGCACGAGCCGGAGGCGGTCTCGGCCATGCGCAACTACGGGCGTCCGCTCTTCGACCGGCTCTTCTTCATCGCGGAGCCCGAGCCGGCCGATGCCGTCCCGCGGGGCGGTCGTCGCCGCGCCGACGGTTCGGGCGCGCCTCGGGACCGCCGCCCCGAGCGCCCGGGTGCTAGCCCCCAAAAGCGGGGCAGTGCCCGCAGACAGCAGCAGCGCGAGGAGCGTTTCGGCTCCCCGGTGACCGGGCGGACCCGCCCGGTGCGCTCCACGCCGCGCGGGCAGGATTCCACCGGGCGCGGCGGGGACAGGAATCCGCGCCGGCGCTGGTAGCCTGTAGTTCATGAATTCAAAGCCTTTATCCGTCGTCGTCGCTGGTGGCGGCACTGCCGGACACATTGAGCCGGCCCTGGCTGTGGCCGCTGTCCTGCAGCGCGACTACGGCGCCCGTATTACCGCTCTGGGCACCCAGAAGGGGCTGGAGAGCGACCTCATTCCCGCCCGCGGGGTGGGCCTGGCGATGATCACCCCGGTCCCGATCCCGCGCAATCTCAGCCTGGACCTGCTGAAGCTGCCGTACCGCCTGATGCGTTCCGTGTTGGAAGCCCGCAAGGTTCTTAAGAAGGTGGACGCTGACGCCGTCTTCGGCACCGGCGGCTACGTCGCCGCGCCGGCCTACCTGGCCGCGGCCAGCCGCCACCTGCCCTTCTACGTTTTGGAGACCAATGCGTTGGCGGGCCTGGCCAATAAGCTGGGCGTCAAGCTGGGCGGCATCGGCTTCAACGCCCACCCGAATTCGGGCATGCCGGGCGAGCAAGTCGGCATTCCGGTGCGACCGGAACTGGGCAACGATCCGGAGGCCGCCGCCCGCGGGCGCGAGCTCTGGGGCCTGCGCGAGGGTATTCCCACCATCCTGGTCACCGGCGGCTCCCAGGGCGCGGCCAGCATTAACCGCGCCGTGGCCGAGGCGAAGTCCTTCTGGGCCGGGGAGTTCCAGGTCCTGCACGCCGTCGGCAAGAAGAACGCGCTGCCTGAGTCGAGCGAGGGCTACGTGCCGGTGCCATACATCGATGACATGTCCGCGGCCCTGGCCGTGGCGGATCTGGCGGTCTGCCGCTCCGGGGCGATGACCGTGGCGGAGGTCTCCGCCGCCGGTGTACCCGCCATCTACGTGCCGCTGCCGCACGGCAACGGCGAACAGGCTCTCAATTCCAAGGATGTCGTGGCAGCGGGCGCTGCCGTCCAAGTCCCTGACGCTGAGCTGGACGCCGACCGCCTCGACCGCGAGGTGCGCGCCATCCTGGGCGATGCGCAGCGCCTTAAGTCCATGCGCGCGGCGGTTGCCGACAGCGCGGCCGGCGGCGCGGCCAAGCGCCTAGCCGATCACATCGCCACCGCCGTCCGAGAAGGCAAGGAGGAATCCTAGTGGGTCCCGAATCCACCCCAGACGCAGTCAACCTCGACCGGGTCCACCTGGTGGGCATCGGCGGCGCCGGCATGTCCGGCCTGGCCCGGATCCTCCTGGCCCGCGGCAGCGCCGTGTCCGGCTCGGACCAGAAGGAATCCACCGCCGTGGAGGTCCTGCGCACCCTCGGCGCGCACATCTCGGTCGGCCACGCCGCAGAGAACCTGCGGCTCAGCGGCGAGAACCCGACCGCCGTGGTCACCTCTTTTGCCGCGATCCCGCAGGATAACCCGGAGCTGGTCGCCGCGCGGGAGGCCGGCATTCCGGTCATCCGCCGCTCCGACCTGCTAGGAGAGCTGATGGAAGGCTACACCCAGGTGCTGCTAGCCGGCACCCACGGCAAGACCTCGACGACCTCGATGACGGTCAACGCGCTGCAGCAGGCCTGCGAGGACCCGTCCTTCGCGATCGGCGGCCAGCTCAACCGGGCCGGCACCAACGCCCACCACGGCAGTGGGAAGGCCTTCGTGGCCGAGGCGGACGAGTCGGATGCCTCCCTGTTGCGCTACCGCCCGGACGTGGCGGTGGTGACCAATATCGAGCCCGATCACCTGGACTTCTTCGGCACCCCAGAGTCCTACTTCCAGGTCTTCGAGAGCTTCGCCGACCGGATCACCCCAACCGGGCACCTGGTGGTCTGCCTGGAGGACGAGCACGCGGCCCAGATGGGCCAACGCGCCGCCCAGCGCGGCATCGCCGTCGTAGGCTACGGCACCCCCGACGCCGTCCATCGCTACCCGGACGTCCCGGCGGCCGCGGTGATTTCTACCGAGGAGGCCACCGCGGAGGGAACCCGGGTCACCGTCCACCTGGACGTGGCGGGGCACTCGGTGGGCCTGGACTACCTGCTGCAGGTCCCCGGACACCACATGGTGCTCAACTCGGCCGCCGCCTTGGTGTCCGGCACGCTGGCGGGCGCGGACCC
Organism: Corynebacterium sp. 1103A; assembly: GCF_055700955.1. Lineage (NCBI taxonomy): Bacteria > Bacillati > Actinomycetota > Actinomycetes > Mycobacteriales > Corynebacteriaceae > Corynebacterium > Corynebacterium sp. 1103A. Next base: position 83,228 of record NZ_JASTTF010000005.1, on the reverse strand, counting down.
GCACAAGCTGGCCGACGGGCTCAGCGACTTCACGGGCGTGCGTCGGCGCTTCGAGTACCGTGGGGCCGTCGCGGCGGGGCCTCAAGGCCAGGAGCCGGTGGAGGTCTTCGACGACTACGCGCACCACCCGACCGAGGTAGCCGCGGTCCTGCGCGCCGCCCGTGAGCGGGTGGAGGCGACCACCCGCGCCGGCCGTGTGGTGGTTTGCTTCCAGCCGCACCTGTACTCGCGCACCATGAAATTCCAGCAGGAATTTGCCGACGCGCTGAGCCTGGCGGACGTGGCAGTCGTGCTGGATATCTACGGCGCCCGCGAGCAACCGGTGGAGGGGATCACCTCCCGCATCATCACCGACAAGATTCCCGCGGGAACCGAGGTGTTCTACGAGCCGGACTTTTCCGCGGCGGCGGCCAGCGTGGTCGCGGCCGTCAAACCGGGCGATCTGGTGCTGACGATGGGCGCCGGCTCGGTCACCTTGGTGGCCGCGGAGATCCTGGCTGAGCTGGAGCAGCGTTTCCAATGAGGAGCAAGCTAGTACTTTCGGTGGTAGGCGCACTCGTGGCGGTGGTGGTCATCGCTGCCGCAGTGGTGTGGTTCTTCCCCGTGTTTAAGGCCCAGAATTTCGAGCTCAACGGCGCCACCCAGGTCACCGAGGAAGAGATCCGCGAGGCCTCTGGGATAGCCGAGGGCAGTAACCTGATGCGACTGGACGCGCACGCAGCCGCCGAGGGCGTGGCCACCCTTCCGTGGGTCAAGTCTGCGACGGTGGGCCGCTCCCTGCCTAGCACGGTGCAGGTGGACATCACCGAGCGGGAGGCCGTGGCCTTTCTGCGCGAGGGCGATGGCACCCACCTCATCGACTCGGCGGGCAAGGAATTCGTCGTCGCCGAGCCGCCGGAAGGGGCCGTGGAGATCGACAGTGATGACAAGTCCAGCCTGGTCGACGCCGTCGAGATCCTGGCCGCCTTGTCGCAGGACCAGCGCGCCCAGGTCGAAAAGCTCAGCATGGACGAGAAATACTCGGCCACGCTGCACCTGACGGAAGGCCGCACGGTCGTCTGGGGGGCGAACGACGACAACGCGGACAAGGCGCGGGCGTTTTCCGCCGTGCTGCAGATGGACGGCACCCAGTGGAATATCACTAACCCCGAGTTGGTGACCAAGCGCGATTAGCGCTGTTAAGCATTCTCGAATTCGCGCCCCCGCCTGATTGCCGTAGGGTGGGGCGCGAACTGCATAAAAGCCCATGTCAGAAACCCTAAAGTAGAGGTTGAGGGTACCGACACGCGGGCAAATGAACACGTAAATTACACGTGTGTCAGTGAAGATGGATAGCAACCGCGTCACAGGCGCGCAATTCCTCGTTTATTTACCAACAAATCCCGAAAGGTTTGACCACCTCTCATGAGCACACCGAACAACAATTTGGCGGAAATCAAGGTCGTCGGCGTCGGCGGCGGCGGCGTCAACGCCGTCAACCGCATGATCGAAGAAGGCCTCAAGGGCGTCGAGTTCGTGGCAATCAACACGGACTCCCAGGCGCTGATCTTCTCTGATGCTGACTTCAAGCTGGATATCGGTCGCGAGGCCACCCGCGGCCTGGGCGCTGGCGCCAACCCGGAGGTCGGCCGGACCTCCGCCGAGGACAACAAGTCCGAGATTGAGGACGCCCTCAACGGTGCCGACATGGTCTTCGTCACCGCCGGTGAGGGTGGCGGCACCGGCACCGGCGCCGCCCCGGTCGTGGCCTCCATCGCCAAGAAGCAGGGCGCGCTGACCGTCGGTGTTGTCACCAAGCCCTTCAAGTTCGAGGGCGCCCGCCGTACCCGCCAGGCCCTGGAGGGCATCGAGCAGCTCCGCGAGGTCTGCGACACGCTCATCGTCATCCCGAACGACCGCTTGCTGCAGCTGGGCGACGAGAACCTGTCCATGATGGAAGCCTTCCGCGCCGCCGATGAGGTCCTCCATAACGGTGTTCAGGGTATCTCCAACCTGATCCTCATCCCGGGCATGATCAACGTCGACTTTGCCGACGTTCGCTCCGTCATGGCCGACGCCGGCTCCGCCCTGATGGGCGTGGGTTCTGCCCGCGGCGACAACCGGGTCATGACCGCGGCCGAGCAGGCCATCAACTCCCCGCTGTTGGAGTCCACCATGGAGGGCGCGAAGGGCGTGCTGCTGTCCGTGGCCGGCGGCTCCGACTTGGGCCTGCAGGAGGTCTACGAGGCTTCCTCCATGGTCGAGGAGAAGGCCGACCCGGACGTCAACCTGATTTTCGGCACCATCATCGACGACAACCTGGGCGACGAGGTCCGTGTGACCATCATCGCCACCGGTTTCGACGCTGAGAAGAACGCTACGGATAAGCCGGCTGGTGAGGCCCGCCCGCAGCAGACCCAGCAGCGCTCGGGTTCGCTGTTCGAAAATCGCGACCGCGCCACCGAGCCGGAGCCGGCCGAGGAGCCGCGCGGCGGCTACGAGCCGCGCCACCAGCTGCGCCACGACGAGCGCGAGGGCTACAGCCCGCGCGTGTCGGAGCCGCAGCGCCGCGCCGGTGACTCCCGTGGCGACGGCGGACTGTTTACCACCCGCGAGCGCTTCGACCGGGAGGCCCCGCGCGAGGACTACCGCCCGAGCTACCGCGACGAGCGCGACAACCGCGGCGACGACGACCTGGACGTGCCGGACTTCTTGCGCTAATTAAGTCCTAGCGCGCGCTAGTCTGGAGTGCATGCCAGTAAACGAGGAAGCACGCACCACCCGCCCCGCCCGCCTGAAACGCCCTTTCCGGATGGTCTTTACGGCCCGCTCGGGAGGGGCTTCGGCGTCCCCGTACGAGTCTTTCAACCTGGCTGAGCACGTGGGCGACGACCCGGCGGCGGTCGCGGCGAACCGGCAGCGCCTGCGCGAGCTGCTGCGCCTAGACGAGATCGTCTGGATGGAGCAGCTCCACACCAATAACGTCACCGTCGTCGACGGCCCGCGGTCTGCGCCCGTGGAGGCTACCGATGCCCTGGTCACCGCCACCGAGGGTCTGGCCCTGGGCGTGCTGGTCGCCGACTGCACCCCGGTGCTGCTGGCCGACCCGGAAGCCCGCGTGGTCGCCGCCGCCCACGCCGGGCGCTTAGGCGCGCGCAATGGGATCGTGCCAGCGACCGTGGAGGCGATGTGCGGCCTCGGCGCGCGCCCGGAACGCCTGCAGGTGCTGCTGGGCCCGGCCGCTAGCGGGCGGCACTACGAGGTGCCCGCCGAGATGGCCGCCGACGTCGAGGCCCACCTGCCTGGCTCGCGGACGACGACAGAGGAGGGTACCCCGGGCATCGACGTGCGCGCCGGACTCATCCGGCAGCTGATGGGTCTGGGCGTTACCGCTATCCAGGCGGATCCGCGCTGCACTATCGAGGACACCACTTTCTTTTCCTACCGCCGGGAGGGGACGACCGGTCGGCAGGCAGGACTCATCTGGTTGGAGGAGCAGACCGACAATGACCGATAAGACCACCCCGCAGGACCGCCAGCAGGACACGGCAGGCCAGGGCAGCGACCAGGCCCGGCTCGCCGAGTTGGAGCGCGGCCTGGCAAGCACTCGGGCGCAGATCTCCGAACTGGCCGCCGAAGCCGGCCGCCCGGCGCCGCGCCTGCTGCCGGTGACAAAGTTCCACCCGGCCGAGGACATCGCGCTGCTTAGCCAGCTGGGGGTCACCGATGTTGCGGAAAACCGCGAGCAGGAAGCCCGCGCCAAGGCCGAGCAGCTGCCCGAGATGCGCTTCCACATGATCGGCCAGATCCAGACCAAGAAGGCCAACCACGTGGCCCGCTGGGCACACAGCGTGCACTCGCTGGATTCCGAAAAACTCGCCCACGCCCTCGACCGCGGGGTGGAGCTGGCGCGCGAGCGCGGCCAGCGCAGCGAGAACCTGCCGGTCTACGTGCAGCTGTCCTACGACTCGGATCCGTCCCGCGGGGGCGGGGCCTGGGACACGGCCGAAGACCTGCTGCGGGTGGTCGAGGATCTGGAAAACCTGGACCTGCGCGGCATCATGGTCGTCCCGCCCGTGGGGGCGGACGCGGCAGAGGTCTTTGCCTCCGCACGCCAGCTGGTCGAGGAGCTGGGGGAGAAGCTCGGCCGCGCGCTCGAGCTGTCGGCCGGGATGAGCGCGGATCTGCGCGAGGCAATTTTTGCCGGCACGGATATCGTGCGTGTCGGAACCGGCATCATGGGCGCGCGGCCAGTAGGTTAAAAACCAACGCAAAGACGCATATCAGACCGCACTTGTACATTTCGGGTCAGAGGGAGACCACATATGTCATTTATTGATCGCACGAAGGAGTTCTTCGGCCTGCAGCCGATGGACATGGACCACGACGACGCCTACTACGAGGACGACGCTCGCTACGCCACCGCTGGCTCCGCGGCCTACCAGCCGAGCCCGAGCTACGAGCGCACCCCGGCCGAGTCGGAGTTCGCGCCGACCATCGTGCCGATTTCCCTGACCACCTACAGCGACGCCCCGAAGATCGGCGAGCCCTTCCGCGACGGCGACGCCGTTGTCTTCGAGCTGACCGATGCCGAAAAGTCCGCCGCCAAGCGCTTCATCGACTTCGCCGCCGGTCTCTGCTTCGCGCTGCGCGGCCGCATGGTCGACCTGACCAAGGGTCTAGACACCGACCGCCGCGTGTTCGCCATCGTGCCGGAGCGCGCCAACATCTCCACCCTGGAGCTGGAGCGCGCCGCCCAGCTGCGCTAAGCGCGCCACGGCTTTTTCCCCGGGCTTTGCCCACCGGATAACCCCGGTGAGGGCACTGAACTGCTCCCCATTAGTTGGACTGAGAAATCAGTTTCCGATTAGTGGGGAGTAGTTTTCATTGAGCGCTCGAAGTTTGGTGAGTGAGCATCAGCGGGAGCAGTTGGTTGAACTATTTGAGCAAGGCATGGGCTATCGTGCCGCTGCTACTGCTCTTGGTGTCTCCAAATACGCCGCCCGTATGCTCTGTCGTCGGTTTAAGCCGCATGGCAGACTACGTCTTGTGGAAAAACCGACTAAGCAGCAGTATTCGTTCGAAACCAAGAAGGAAGTTGTCCAACGCCACCTTGCTGGTGAGACAGCGATGGATCTTGCGCGCGAGTTTGGCCTGTCATCAGAGCAGCTGGTCAGCGGATGGTCGTGGAAATGGCGTAAAGGTGGCGATGAGGCACTAAAACCGAAGCCGAAGGGCAGGCCCAAGGGCTCGGTCACGCCGAAACCGCTCTCGGAGGAAGCGAAGCTGCGTCGCCAGATCGCGCGGTTGGAAGCGGAAAACGCATATCTAAAAAATTGCGGGACTTGAGGAATCAGGGACACGCTTGAAGGTCCAGGCGATTGTCATCCTCAAGTCACGGCATCGTCTGCAATACTTTTTGGATGCGGCCGACATGGGCACCCTCGACATTCTTCTATCACCAGAAACGACTCAGCGAGCCGGATAAGCACGCTGTGCTCAAAGACGCGATCCGAGGAAGCTTCGAGCGTAACAAGCATCGCTACGGCTACCGACGAGTGCTACTTGACCTGCGCAACCAGGGGTGGGTGGTCAATCACAAGCTCGTCTACAAACTCATGCGGGAGATGGGACTTCGAGCCAAGGTCCGCCAGCGCAGGCCATATGTTTCCTATAACGGGACGATCAGCCACATTGCCGACAACACACTTGAGCGCAAGTTCACCCCAGATAAGCCAAATACCGTCTTTGTCAGCGACGTCACCGAGTTCAGGGTCGCAGGCCGCAAGGTCTACCTGTCATCGGTGATGGATCTGTTCGACCGTTCAATCGTTGCCCACACCGTAGCTACATCGCCGTCGACAGCGTTTACCGCCGATTCTTTAACTAAGACGATTAAAACGTGTGCGCCTGAGCCCGGGTGGATGATGCATACCGATCAAGGTTTCCAGTACCAGCATTCGTCCTGGCGCAACTTGATTCATGACAACGGTGGTGTTCAGTCGATGGCGCGTAAAGCCAACTGTTACGACAACGCGGTCATGGAGAATTTCTTCGGACACTTAAAAACCGAGATGTACCACGGAGAAGTCTTCGACACCGTCGCAGAGTTCAACCAGGCGATCGACGAGTACATCCAGTGGTACAACACCGAACGCATCCAACAACGACTCAAGGTTCTGACCCCGATGCAATATCGAAATCAGACCCTTGAAGCCCTAACCGCCTAGAATTAAACCAGTCCAACTTTCGGGGGCCAGTTCAGCACCCGGGGATTTTTCGTGTTTTGCCGGGTATTTCCCCAAAGGCGGGGGTAGTTCGGATAGGGTCGAAGGGGTGAGTCAATTAGGAATTATTCTGTACGCCGTGCTCCGTATCTTTTCCCTAGCGCTAATCGTGCGCATCATCATCGAGATGATCCAGTCCTTTTCCCGGCAGTTCAACCCGCCGCGCTGGTTCATGATGTGCGCCGAGCCGTTGTTTGCGGTCACAGATCCGCCCGTAAAAGCCCTGCGCAAACTCATTCCGCCGTTGCGGCTGGGCGGGGTAGCGCTAGACATGTCAATCATCGTCCTGTTCATTATCCTGGCCATCCTGATGAATATCGTCATCGCCACGATGGTCTAGTTTCCGTGATTTAGCCGGCCGCCGACGGGCTAGAACACGGCGGTAACGGACGAGCACTAGCGGGGCAGAGGTAAACGAAAGTGCAAAATCGTCAACCTCGGCTTAATATTGAGACTTGAGTAATCGTCCGTTACTGTGTCTTTTTGGTTACAATGAAACGAAGAATCGTATTATTGTCCGATTAGAAAACCTTGGGTTGGGCGACGAGTGTAGGCTCGTAGCTTGATTCAAATCTTCTATTGGCTCCGGAAACCTCCGGGGTTGCACCGACTTGAAGGGGAAGAGAAGTCAATGCCGCTGTCACCAGCTGATGTACACAACGTCGCGTTCAGCAAGCCGCCGATTGGCAAGCGTGGCTACAACGAGGACGAGGTCGACCAGTTCCTCGACCTGGTTGAAGACGCCCTTGCCCAGCTGCAGGACGAGAATGACGAGCTGCAGTCGCAGGTCAACAGCCTGCAGGCCGGCTCCGGCGCTGCCACCGCTTCCGCGCCGTCCGCTACCTCTTCGGTCGACGAGACCGCTCTCCGTAAGGAGATCGAGGCAGACCTGCGCTCCCAGCTCGACAAGGAATACGAGAAGAAGCTGGCCGACGCCAAGGCCGAAGCCGCGCAGAACGCCAAGAAGGAGCAGGCTTCCGCTGCCGCTGGCAAGTCCAGCGCCGACTCCAAGGAGCTGAAGGCCGCCCAGGACGAGGCCACCAAGGCCAAGCAGGACCTGGACAAGGCCCGCCGCGACCTGGAGGCTGCCAAGAAAGAAAACCAGGAGCTGCAGAAGAAGGTCGCGGACGTTTCCGGTTCCTCCGCCTCCGCTTCCACCGCCAAGGAGACCCCGGCGGCTGCCGCCACCGCGGACGCCAACGGGCTGGCTACCCCGGAGACCCACATGCAGGCCGCCCGCGTGTTGGGCCTGGCCCAGGAGATGGCCGACCGCCTGACCAACGAGGCCAAGGCCGAGTCCGAGTCCATGCTGAGCGACGCGCGCACCGCCGCCGAGAAGCAGCTGTCCGACGCCGACACCAAGTCCCGCACCCAGTTGGACGAGGCCCAGAAGAAGGCCGACGCTCAGGTCGCCGAGGCCCAGCAGCGCGCCAAGCAGACCGAGTCCGAGGCTAACTCGCGCGCCGAGGCCCAGATCCGCCAGGCCGAGGAGAAGGCAGCGGCCCTGCAGGCTGACGCTGAGAAGAAGCACACCGAGATCATGAATACGGTCAAGCAGCAGCAGACCGCCCTGGAGACCCGCATCTCCGAGCTGCGCACATTCGAGCGCGAGTACCGCACCCGCCTGAAGACCCTGCTGGAGTCCCAGCTGGAGGAGCTCGAGACCCGCGGCTCCGCCGCCCCGAACGGCGAGTCCAACTCCTAAGACCTCGCTAGGGAGGAAGCTCGTCTTCCCTGCGCTACCGCACGCCCCCGGACGCCCACGGTCATAACCGTGCGCGACGGGGGCTTTGGTGTAGGTTTAATGCATAAGCCAGTTTGATACGCATCTGCGAGAAAGGGCGTCATTTTCCATGCTGATTGCTGCTTTGGTCTTAGCGTTCATCGCTTTCATCGCCTTCGTAAACTACCTGCTGTCCGCGGCCACCTGGTCGCTCGTGGTGGTTTTCGTCGCCGCAGCCGCCGGCATCATCTTGGTTATAATCGACGCATTCGCCAAGCACCGCGGGGACCGGACCCCGCCTAGCTCGCAGCCGCAGGACGCGGCCCGCCAGTCCTAGCTGTCCTGTCCTCGCAGGCTGGCCTGGTGCGGAAACGAATTGCCGCGGGGACTGGCCCAGCCGGCGCTCGGGCGGCTATACTAAGGGCTTATATACGATGATCCGGCAATCACCGGGGAGTATTCCGGAAGAACGGCGCTGCTTTTTACGCTATCTGAGCAGCGCTTACTAGAACCGGGCGGGTGGGACCGTCAACTCCTTCACGATCAACGAAGCGGGAGCGCCATGTGGGCTCCAAGCGGGGTGGTACCGCGCTCATAACGGGCGTCCCCGCGCAGTGTTTAATTACCGCGCGTGAAGGATGGAGTAAACCGTGAACCACCACAGCCCCAATGTCGGCGGCGTGTACCCCAAAGTAGATATGACCGGCGGTTCCAGCCGCTTCCCGGATATGGAAGAGGTCGTCCAAGACTACTGGAAGCAGGACGGGACCTTCCAGGCCTCGTTGGATCAGTCCGAGGACAAGCCGGAATACATCTTCTACGACGGCCCGCCTTTTGCTAACGGCCTGCCGCACTACGGTCACCTTTTGACCGGCTACGTCAAGGACATCGTCCCGCGCTATCGCACCATGGCGGGTAACTACGTTCCCCGCGTTTTCGGCTGGGACTGCCACGGCCTGCCGGCGGAGCTGGAGGCCGAAAAGCAGCTGGGCATCACCGACAAGGGCCAGATCGAGGAGATGGGCCTCGAGCGCTTCAACGAGTACTGCGCGTCTTCGGTCCTGCGCTACGCGGGCGAGTGGAAGGACTACGTCACCCGCCAGGCCCGCTGGGTGGACTTCGACCACGGCTACAAGACCATGGACCTGGACTTCATGGAGTCGGTCATGTGGGCCTTCAAGGAGCTCTACGACAAGGGGCTTATCTACCAGGGTTTCCGCGTGCTGCCGTACTCCTGGGCCGAGCACACCCCGCTGTCGAACCAGGAAACCCGCCTGGATGACTCCTACAAGATGCGTCAGGACCCGACGCTGACCGTGACCTTCCCGGTCACCGGCGCGCTGGCCGGCTCGGCCGCGGAGGAGACACTGCAGGCCAACCCGGAGCTGGCCGATGCTTCCTTCCTGGCCTGGACCACCACCCCGTGGACCCTGCCGTCTAACTCCGCCCTGGCCGTGCACCCGGAGGTCACTTATGCCCTGGTGCGCGTGGGCGGCGACGGCGAGTTCGCCGGCCGGCTCTTCGTGCTCGCTGACGGGCTGCGCGCGGCGTATGCCAAGGAGCTGGGCGAGGACGCCGAGGTCGTCAAGACCTTCACCGGATCGGAGCTGACCGGCTTCAACTATCAGCCGATATTCGATTATTTCGCCGATATGCGTAACGGCTTCCAGCTACTGTCTGCCGACTACGTCACCACCGAGGACGGCACCGGCGTGGTCCACCAGGCCCCGGCCTTCGGTGAGGACGATATGAACACCTGCGCCGCGCACGACATCGAGCTGGTCATTCCCGTCGACGACGACGGCAAGTTCACCTCCCAGGTGCCGGACTACGAGGGCCAGCTGGTCTTCGACGCCAACAAGGACATCATCCGCGACCTGAAGTCCGCGGGCCGCGTGGTGCGCCACCAGACCATCGAGCACTCCTACCCGCACTCGTGGCGCTCCGGCGAGCCGCTCATCTACAAGGCGATGCCGTCCTGGTTTGTCAAGGTCACCGAGTTCCGTGATCGCATGGTCGAGCTCAACCACAACGAGATCGAGTGGATGCCGGGCCATATCCGCGACGGCCAGTTCGGCAAGTGGTTAGAGGGCGCCCGCGATTGGAACATCTCCCGCTCGCGCTACTGGGGCGCGCCGATCCCAGTGTGGGTCTCCGATTCCGAGGAGTACCCGCGCATGGACGTCTACGGCTCGCTGGACGAGCTGGAGCGCGACTTCGGCGTGCGCCCGAGCTCGCTGCACCGCCCGTACATCGACGAGCTGACCCGCCCGAACCCGGATGATCCGACGGGCAAGTCCACCATGCGCCGCGTGCCGGACGTGCTGGACTGCTGGTTCGAGTCCGGCTCCATGCCTTTCGCTCAGAAGCACTACCCGTTCGAGAACAAGGACTGGTTCGAGACCCACTCGCCGTCGGACTTCATCGTCGAGTACTCCGGCCAGACCCGCGGCTGGTTCTACGTCATGCACGTATTGTCCACCGCGCTGTTCGACCGCCCGGCGTATAAGAAGGTCGTCGCCCACGGCATCGTTCTAGGCAACGACGGGCTGAAGATGTCCAAATCCAAGGGCAACTACCCGGACGTCAACGAGGTCTTCGAACGCGACGGCTCGGATGCCATGCGCTGGTTCCTCATGTCCAGCCCCATCTTGCGCGGCGGCAACCTCATCGTGACCGAGCAGGGCATCCGCGACGGTGTGCGCCAGGCGCTGCTGCCCATCTGGAACGCCTACTCCTTCCTGCAGCTCTACGCCGGCCAGGAGGCGCACTTCGACACCTCCTCGACCAACGTGCTGGACCGCTACATCCTGGCCAAGACGCACGACCTGGTCAAAAACGTCGATGCCTCCCTGGCGAATACCGACATCGCCACCGCCACCGAGGAGGCACGCCTGTTCGCGGACGTGCTCACCAACTGGTACGTGCGTCGCTCCCGTGACCGCTTCTGGTCCGGCGACGCGGACCACCCGGAGGCCTTCAACACCCTCCACACGGTGCTGGAGACCGTGGCCCGCGTCTTCGCCCCGTTGCTGCCGCACATCAGCGAGGTCATTTACCGCGGCCTGACCGGTGAGCGTTCCGTCCACCTGACCAGATTCCCGGATCTGGCGGACTACCCGGCTGACGATGCCCTGGTCTCCGCCATGGATGCCACCCGCGCGGTGGCCTCGGCAGCGTCCTCGGTGCGCAAGTCCAATAAGCTACGCAACCGCCTGCCGCTGCCGAAGCTGACCGTGGCGATGGCCGGCGCGGACAAGCTGGCGGATTTCGCGAGCATCATCCGCGATGAGGTCAACGTCAAGGAGGTCGAGCTGACCGAGGACGTGGATTCCGCCGGCCGCTTCGAGGTCGTCTGCAATGCGAAGGTCGCCGGCCCGCGCCTGGGCAAGGACGTCCAGCGCGCGATCAAGAACCTGAAGGCGGGCAACTACGAGCGCCAGGGCGAGGAGGTCGTCGTCGACGGCGACATCACCCTGCACGCCGACGAGTACACCGAGCGCCTGCAGGCGGCGGATCCGGACTCGACGGCCCGCATCGACGGCGTCGACGGTCTGGTGGTGCTGGACACCAACGTCACCGAGGAGCTGGAGGCCGAGGGCTGGGCCGCGGACGTTATCCGCGGCCTGCAGGACGCCCGCAAGGCCTCCGGGTTCGAGGTCAGCGACCGGATTTCCGCAGTGCTCTACGTGCCGGCGGAGAAGGAAGACTGGGCTCGTCGCCACGCCGAGCACATCGCGGGCGAGGTGCTGGCCACGGACTTCCAGGTCAGTACAAACGCCCCCGCTGAAAGCGAGGGCGTGCACCAGGTGGTGGCGGGAGTTACCGCCACCGTCGCGAAGAATTAGTTTGTGCCCGGCAGGTGCTTGCGCCAGGCCAGGGACACGTTGCCCAGGCAGAACAGCGCGAGCACCGCGCCGACGGAAAACAGGCTGGTAAAGCCGATATACGGCGCCAGCGCCGAGAACGCCATCGGGATGAAGAACCCGAGGTAGGCGATGCAATAGTAGACGGCGGTCAGGCCGGCCAGCTCCCGCTCACCGGCGATCCGCTGGACCTCGGACAGCCCGGCCACCAGGGCCAGGCCGTAGCCGGCGCCCATCGTGGCAGCGGCGAGAATGCCCAGCGGCAGCGACAGGGTGTGCGCGGCGGCGGCCCCCAGCAGGGTGCCGCAGGTGATAACCGCCATGGCGATAGCCGAGGCGCGCGCTGAGCGGTTGGTGTCAATGACCTGGCCGAGCATCTGCACGCCCACGCCGCAGCTCAGGGTGATGACCGTCATCAGGCCGGAGAAGGCTATGGGGACGTCCCCCGGCCGAGCGGGAAAGCAGCTGGGGCAGCACCGAGGCCAGCCCGGCGCCGACGAGGAAGCCGACGGTCAGGCACAGCTAGGCCTTGCGGGCGCCGCCGCGAGGCTCGAGCTCGGTGATCCAGGTGGAGCCGACCGCCATGACCAGGCCCAGCGCCATGCCGCAGAGCACGCGCCCGCCGGCGATAATCGGCGGCTCGTTCGGGGCCACCGACTGCAGGAAGGAACCGAACAGGGACAGAGGAGCGGCCGGCAGCAGCGTGGGCTTGCGGCCGATGAGATCGGTTAACGGCCCGCCGATAAGTAGGGCGGGGATAATGCCCACCATGTAGGCGGCTAGCAGCCCGTTGACGGTGCCCTGGCTGAAGCTGGAGATCTCGCGGTACATCACCAGCAGCGGGGTGAATTCGTTGCCGCCCCAGGCGACGGCGAACATGGTGCCAGCCACAGGCCACCAGGCGTGGGAGGGATAGGACTTAACTGAGGGATGCGTTCGGTAACGGTAGTGGTCATAACTGATTTCGGGAGTGGGTGAGGTGGTTGGATAGGGCGTGGCTGTAAGCCTCGAAGTCACCGTAGTTAAGAGCGCGGGTGAGCTGGCGGTGGCCGTCGACGAAGCGGCGGGCGCGCGCCGGGCTGCGCCCGACCGCCGTGGCGGTAAAGCGTTGCTGCTGCTCGCGCAGGCTGTGGCCGAGCTGGGACAGGAAGCGGTTGCCGCCATTGTCCATGATGGTCTGGTGGAACTTGGCGTCCAGGCGGGTGTATTCGGCCAAGTCCTCGGCCGCTAGGGCTTCGTCCTGCTCGGCGATGATGGCCTCCAGCACGCCGCCGATGACGTGCCGCTCGCTGTCCGAGAGCCCGCAGATGTGCTCGGCGGAAAAACGGTCCACCAGCTCGCGGGCCTCGTAGACCTCGCGGATGTCCCGGGCGGTCAGCGGCACCACCAGGGCGCCGCGCTTGGGGTAGAGCTGCAAAAAGCCCTCGACCTCTAGGCGGAGGAAAGCTTCGCGGACGGGGGTGCGGCTGCAACCGAGTTCTTGGGCCATTTCGCCCTCGCTGAGCATGCTCGATCCGGGCACGGTGCCGTCGATAATTCGTTCCTTGAGGTAGGCGTAGGCCCGTTCCGCCGCGGGCGGGGAGTGGTGCTCGGTCTTTGTATGCAACATGGATACAGCATGGATCCAAGTTCGGTTGCGGGGCAAGTGCCAGGTTAAGATCGGGGGTATGAAGCGCTGGGTTCTCCACATCGATATGGACGCGTTTTTCGCCTCCGTCGAGCAGCTGACCCGGCCCACCCTGCGCGGGCGCCCCGTCCTCGTCGGCGGCCTGGGCGGCCGCGGCGTGGTCGCCGGGGCCAGCTACGAGGCCCGCGCCTTCGGGGCCCACTCGGCGATGCCCATGTACCGCGCCCAGCAACTGGTCAGCGCCCGCGCCGTCGTGGTCCGCCCCCGGCGCGTGGTCTACCAGGCCGCCTCCCGGCGCGTCTTCGAACTGATTTCCTCCCGCGTCGGGCTCATTGAGCAGCTGTCCATCGACGAGGGATTCATGGAGCCGGCCGAGCTGCAGGGCGCTTCTGCCCAGACCGTCTTCGACTGGTCCGAGGAGCTGCGCGCGGCCATCCGTGCCGAGACCGGCCTGCCGTGCTCCATCGGGGCGGGCACGGGCAAGCAGTTCGCCAAGATCGGCTCGGGCGAGGCCAAGCCGGACGGCACATTCGTCATCCCCGCGGACCAGCAGCTGGACTTCCTCCACCCGCTGGACGTGGCCAAGCTCTGGGGCGTCGGCCCGGTGACCGCGCAGAAGCTGCACTCGATTGGGATTAAGACCATCGGCGACTTGGCCAGCCTAAGCAAGCGCGAGGTGGAGATCTCGGTCGGTTCCGTGGTCGGCGGCCAGCTGTGGGAGATGGCGCGCGGCATCGACCCGCGCGAGGTCGCCCCGCGGGCCATTTCCAAGTCGATCTCCGCCGAGCACACCTACCCGAAGGATCTGATAACGGAGGCGGAGGTGGACGCGGCTATCGACCGCGCCGCCGAGGGCGCGCACGTCCGCCTGCTCAAGGACGGGCGGGGAGCGCGCACCGTGACGGTCAAGCTGCGGATGGCGGACTTTCACATCGAGTCGCGCTCGGCGACCTTGCCCTACGCCACCGACGACTTCGAGACCCTGCGCGCCGCGGCGTTCAAGCTGGCGCGCTACCCCGCGGAGTTGGGCCCCATCCGCCTGGTCGGCGTGGGCTATTCCGGGCTGGAAACCGCCCGGCAGGACGTGCTCTTCCCCGAGCTCGATCGCGAGATCGTTAGGCCCGTCCCGCCGGATAGCGACTTCGAGACCGGCGTGGCCGATCGCACGGTGGATACGGGCCCCGTGGCCGTCGATGTCGCCGATACCCCGGATAGCCAGTGGGTGGCCACCCAGGACGTCTACCACCCGGACTACGGACACGGCTGGATCCAGGGGGCGGGCCATGGGGTGGTCAGCGTGCGCTTCGAAACGCGCGCAACCGGCCCCGGGCGCACCAAGTCGCTTCCCGACGACGACCCGGACCTGGTGCCTGCTGATCCGCTGGACTCGCTGGCCTGGGACGAGTGGTTCCTAGCCCACGAGGATGACCTCGCGGGTCTGGACGAGGACTAGAAGCTAAAGACCTCGGCCGGGTCCACGCCGCCGGCCAGGCAGGCCGCCAGCAGGATCCGGGCCTGCCCTGGGCGCAGCGGTCCCGCGCCCAAGGCTCCCGCCGCGCCCAACGATGCGCCCCCGCCGTCACCGCCGTAGGCCAGCCGCACCGCGCCGTAGGGCGAGCGGGTCGAAATCACCACGCTGGTCCCGGCCCGCAGCGCCTCGCTCAGGGCCTGGCCCATCGCCGGGGACATGTTGCCCGAGCCCATGGCCGCGACGACGATGCCGCGGGCTCCGCTGGCCACGGCGGCATCGATAAGCTCGCGCCCGGCGCCCGGGTAGGCCGCGAGAGTGGCAACCGGGGCGGTATCCAGCGCGCCCGCCGGCAGCGGGAAGCGGGCAGAAAGCGCGTGTGGCACCTCGAGCGACTCGAAGGCGTCGAGTTGGCTGGTATGCCGCTTGCGCACGCCTGCCGCCGGCAGCGTCTGTCCGCCGAAGCAGACCCACGCCCCGCCGGTGGCAGCGCCCGCGTGGTGGCAGGCGGTGTCCAGGGCCAGATGCAGGTTGCCCGGCCCGTCGGGGTCCGGGTGGTCGGCGGCGCGCTGGGCGCCGGTAAGCACCACGGGCTTGGCAGGGGCTAGCTGGCAGGCCAGGGCCATGGCCGTTTCTTCCAGCGAATCGGTGCCGTGGGTTATCACCACGCCGGCGGTGGCGGGATCGGCCAGTCGCCCGCGGACCTCGGCCAGCAGCCCGTCCAGGTCGGCCGGCGTGATGGCGGAAGAGTCCAGCTGCAGGTAGTCCACGGCGCGGACGGGCAGTGGGGGCTCAAGCCCCTGCACCAGGTCCGCGGCCTGGCGGGTGGGCACCAGCGCGCCGGAATCATCCTTCGTGCAGGCTATGGTCCCGCCGGTGGCCAAGACGACGATGGACGGGGACGCGGAGGTGGAATTCATATGCTCCAGCATAAACTTTGGGGGGGCTGCGAGCGGGGAGAGTTTGGGAATTGGCTGATAGCTCCGGCGCGCGTGTTTCGCAGGTGGCGGCAAAGCCGGTAGCATAAATAAGACTGACAGGCGCGCTCTGCAAGACCGCGCGCTGGACCCTATGCAAGGAGATCTTTTTCGTGATTAACGCTCAACTTGGTCGTCGGATTTCCGCCGCGGCACTCGCCACGGCCGCCGGGCTGGCGCTGGCCGCCTGCTCTTCCGACGAGGAAGACAACAACGCCACCGACTCCGCCGCGACCACCCAGGCGGAATCCGCCGAGGGCACTGACGGCTCCGCCGGCGCGGAGGGGGACAGCGCGACCCCGGAGCAGCCGACCGCCGCGGACCTCAACGCCGTCCTGGCCACCGCCACGGACCCGGCCGCCTCCGAGGAAGATAAGGTCGCCACCGTCCAGGGCGGCGAGACCGCCCCCGAGCTCTTCGAGACCATGGCCGCCTCCAAGGCCGAGACCGGCGCAACCTTCGAGGTCGTCGACCCGGTCCTGCCGGGCTACGCCCCGCAGTCCGTGCTGGCCACCGTCAATTTCAGCGTCCCCGAAGAGCCCGGCCAGACCGCCGACAACGTCGAGTTCGTCTACGAAGACGGCAAGTGGAAGCTGTCCCAGTCCTGGGCCTGCACCCTGATCACCAACACCGTCGCCCCGGAGCAGGTGCCGGCCATGTGCACCGACGGCAGCGTCGAAAACAACGACGGCGCCGTCAGCGAGCAGTAAGCCCGCCCGCCGCCGCGCAACTATTGAGCCGAAGACCCTCCCCGCCCTAGCGGCCGGGAGGGGCTCGTGCCATGCGGGGCCGGGGTTCTAGGAAAAGTCCAGCGCGGTGGCGGAGGTCTGGACCACGCGCACCTCGGACTCCGGGGTGCCGTAGGTGATCTTGGTGTGCATGCTGACGTTGCCGGCCACGGGCAGGGGCTTGCCCAGATCCACGGTCAGCGAGCCCGTGCTGTTGGTGCTCGAGTCCAGCACCTTCAGCTCCTGACCCTCCAGATCGGTTCCCTCCGCTTGGCCGTCCAGCGACAGCGCGCCCAGCGACGGGCGCTGGTGGATCTCCACGCCCAGCTCCGCGCGCCCATCCGCAAGCGATTCCAGCGTGTAGGTCGTCTCCTGCAACAACACCGCCTCACCCGGCACGCGCGACTCCACGGTCCAGGTCGCGCCGGGGCCGATCTCCTCGTCTGGGAAGACCACGGGCAGGGCCGTCAGCTTGGTGATGGCCTGCTCGGCGATCGCCCGTGCGGTATCCGTGGATTCCTGCGGGGCGGCCAGGCGCAGCGAAGACATCTGGCCATTGTCCTCGGCGCGCCAGCCGAACTGGAAGCCCTCGGCCGAGGAGATATCGGAATCGCCGTCGAAGCCGGGCTCGCCCACGGTGAAGAAGGCATTCCGGGTGGCCGGCGCCTGCCCCTCGGTGGCCTCGGAGGCCTGTTCCACGGCGCCTTGAAGCGGCAGGTGAGTGGTGGCGGTGTCGATGTCCTCGGCGCGGAAGTCGGCCGCGGCATCGGCCCGCAGGACGTCCTGCTGGAAGCCCTCCGTGATATCCAGGTTGAGCTCCTGCTCAGAGTCTATGTCGGCGAAGGCGAGCACCTTCTTGTCGCCCTGGCCGGTGGATTCGACGGTCACGCGTGGGGCATCGACAGCCATGCCCACGGGCTGCTCCACGGCCGGGCCGGGGGCTTGGTAGTTGCAGCCGGCCAGCAGCAGGGAGGTGACTAGGACAGCGGGGATAGCTTTAACACGAAACACGTATTCCAAATTACCGGATCGATACGTTTACAATGGGCCGGGTGAGCCCAACTAAAAGGAGAAATCTCGGATTAATGGCCACCATCGTGGTGGCGGTGGCAGTCCTCGACCAGGTGACCAAGGCGGTAATGCTGGCGTGGCTCGACGAAGGCGAAGTCGTCGCCGTCATCGGGGACTGGTTCCGGTTCTTCCTCGTCTTCAACCCCGGGGCCGCCTTCTCCATGGGCGGGGAGGGGGCCACCTGGCTGTTTACCACCATCCAGCTGGCCTTCGTCGTGGGCGTGGCCATAGCCGCCCCGCGGATCAAAGACCCCGGCCAGGCCGTCGGGTTGGCGATGATCGCCGGCGGGGCCCTGGGCAATTTCATCGACCGTATCGCCCGCGAACCGGGCTTCTGGTTCGGCCACGTCGTGGACTTCATCTCCGTGGGATCGTTCGCCGTGTTCAACATTGCCGACGCGTCCATCACCATCGGGGTGGTCATCTTCATCGTCGCCATGTTCCGAGAAGAAAGGAGCCAAGCCCGTGCACAGGGAGAGTAGAACGCTGCCCGTCCCCGAAGGACTCGCCGGCATGCGGGTCGATGCCGCCCTATCCAAGCTGCTCGGCTTCTCCCGGGCCACGGCCGCGCAGCTGTGCGCCGACGGCGACGTCACCGTCGACGGCAAACCCCAGAGCAAGTCCGACCACCTGCTGGAGGGCGCCTGGCTGGACGTGACCATGCCGGAGCCGCCCAAGCCGCTCATGCCGGCCGAGGAACTGGTCGAGGGCATGGACATCCTCTACTCCGACGACGACGTCATCGCCGTGCACAAGCCCGTGGGCGTGGCCGCCCACCCCACCGTCGGCTGGGACGGGCCCACCGTCGTCGGTGGCCTGGCCGCGGCCGGGTTCCGGATTTCTACCTCGGGGCCGCCGGAGCGCAAGGGCATCGTCCAGCGCCTGGACGTGGGCACCTCCGGCGTGATGGTGGTCGCCGCCAGCGAGCGCGGCTACTCGGTGCTCAAGCGCGCCTTCAAGGAGCGCACGGTGAAAAAGACCTACCACGCGCTGGTCCAGGGCCTGCCCGATCCCATCGAGGGCACCATCGACGCCCCCATCGGCCGGCACCCGTCCGCGGGCTGGAAATTCGCCGTCACCGAGGACGGCAAGCCGGCCGTGACCCACTACGAGCTCATGGAGGCCTTCCGCGAGGCCAGCCTGCTGGAGGTCCACCTGGAGACCGGCCGCACGCACCAGATCCGCGTGCACATGTCCGCCACCGGGCACCCGTGCTGTGGGGATCCCATGTACGGCTCCGATCCCAACCTCGCGCAGCGCCTGGGGCTTATCCGCCAGTGGCTGCACGCGGTCAAGCTGGGCTTCTACCACCCGGTCAGCGGCCGCTGGATGGAAATCACCGCGCCGTATCCGGACGATCTGGACCACGCCCTCGACGTGGTGCGCGGATGAATGGCCGCGGCTGGGCGGTCGTCGGTGTCGCCGCGGTCGGGGTGGTCTGGGCGGCCGGGGCCTTCGGCGCGCAGCCTACCGCGCCACTGCAGGGAGACCAGCTCGGCCCCGGAGCCGGCGAGGACCAGGACGCTTACGTCGCCCGCGCCGCGGACAGCCTCGCCGCCGCTGACGATGCCACCTCCACCTACGCGCTCGTGACCTTCCGGTCCGCGCTATCTGCCCAGGACGCCGCCGACGTTGTGGAGCCGGCCGGTCGCGTCAACGCCATGCTGGTGGGCGCGTCTGAGCCCATCGCCGTGCCGGAGCCGGTCGCCGGGGCTAAAAGGGCGGACGTCTTCGACGCCGCGCTGGAGCAGACCCGGGCGGGGATGGGGGGAATCGGGCACGTCGAGATCCCCCGCGAGCTGAGCGCCGTGGTGGTCTGGGACACCGGGCAGACCCTGCGGGACATCGCCGGGGAGGGGCAGGTGGCGGCCGTGGAACCCGCGCCC
The DNA here is from genome assembly GCF_055700955.1 of Corynebacterium sp. 1103A. Lineage (NCBI taxonomy): Bacteria > Bacillati > Actinomycetota > Actinomycetes > Mycobacteriales > Corynebacteriaceae > Corynebacterium > Corynebacterium sp. 1103A. Next base: position 63,616 of record NZ_JASTTF010000005.1, on the reverse strand, counting down.
GCCGATGCCGCCTGGGGCAGCTTCGCTATTCGCCCTCCGGGCGCCCTGTAGTCTGCCGCGCCCTGCGCGGCCGGTGGCGCAACAGGTCGATGAGGTAGACCGCCACGGCCACCCAGATGATGATGAAGCCGACCCAGCGCTCCGGGGGCATGTGCTCCTGGGTGACAAACAGCGCCCAGAGCATCTGCATGGTCGGGGTGATGTACTGCAGCATGCCGATGGTGGCCAGCGGCAGGTGCTTGGCGCCCTGGGCGAAGCACAGAAGCGGCAGCGCGGTGACCAGGCCGGCGCTGATGAGCAGCAGCGGGTGCAGCGGGTCCTGGTTGAAGAAGGTGCCCTGGCCGCCGGCCTCTAGGTAGATGAGGTAGCCCAGCGCCAGCGGGACCATGACCAGGGTCTCCGCCGCCACGGACGCGGTCGAGGAGACCGAGACCTTCTTCTTGAGCAGCCCGTAGATGCCGAAGCTGAGCGCCAGCGCCAGCGAGATATATGGTGTCTGGCTCGTCATGAAGGTCAGCCAGAGCACCGCCACCGCGGCTATGATGACCGCCGCGAGCTGGCCGCGGCGCAGCTGCTCCTTCAAGAAGATGATGCCTAGGCAGACCGCCACCAGCGGGTTGATGAAATAGCCCAGGGCGGCGTCGGCGACGTGGTTGGTGTTAATCGCCACGACGTACACACCCCAGTTGATGGTGATCGCCACGCCGCAGGCGGCCATCCAGCCCCAGGTGCGCAGGCTGAAGGCTTGCAGCTCCCGCCAGCCGCCGGTGGCCAGCAAGTAGGCGCCGACTAGCACGGCGGTCCACACCACGCGGTGGGCGAGGATCTCCAGCGGGTCGGCGGGCAGCAGGAGAGGGAAGAAGGCAGGGAAAAATCCCCACATCAGGTAGGCGGCGAGTGTATACAGCATTGGCTTAAAAGGTCCCCTTCCACGGCTTTAAGGCTGCCTTGACGCACCCGCTAGAATAGCCGGCATGGTCAAAAACTCCTCCTTCGTCCACCTGCATAACCACACCGAGTATTCCATGCTGGACGGCATGGCCAAGGTGGATCTGCTGGCAGAGGAGGTCGTCCGGCAGCAGATGCCGGCCGTGGGCATGACCGACCACGGCAACATGTTCGGCTCCGACGCCTTCTACCGCCGCATGACGGGGGCGGGTATTAAGCCGATCATCGGCATCGAGGCCTACATGGCGCCGGGCTCCCGCTTCAACAAGAAGCGCCAGCTGTGGGGCAACCCGGACCAGAAACGCGACGACGTCTCCGCCTCCGGCGCCTACCTCCACCAGACCATGTTGGCCGAGAACGCCACCGGTCTGCAGAACCTGTTCAAGCTGTCGTCGTTGGCCTCCTACGAGGGCCAGCTGGGCAAGTGGCCGCGCATGGACGCCGAGCTTATCGCCGAGCACGCCGACGGCATCATCGCCACCACCGGCTGCCCCTCGGGGGACGTGCAGACGCGCCTGCGCCTGGGGCAGTTCGACGAGGCGCTGGAGGCTGCCGCTATGTGGCAGGACATCTACGGCAAGGACAACTACTTCCTGGAGCTGATGGACCACGGGCTGGACATCGAAAAGCGCACCCGCGACGCCCTGCTGGAAATCGGCCGCCGCCTGGACCTGCCGCCGCTGGTGACCAACGACTGCCACTACGTGCTGGAATCCCAGGCCGCCAACCACGAGGCCATGCTGTGCGTGCAGACCGGCAAGACTCTTAACGATCCGGACCGCTTCAAGTTCGGCGGATCGGGCTACTACATCAAGTCCGCGCGGCAGATGCGCGAGATCTGGGACGAGATGGTCCCCGACGGCTGTGACAACACCCTGTGGATCGCCGAGCGCGTCGGCGACTACAGCAAGGTCTGGGAGGAACACACCCACGACCGCATGCCGATCGCGGACGTGCCGGAGGGCTACAGCCCGACCTCCTGGCTGACCCATGAGGTAATGGAGGGGCTCAAGGCGCGCTTCCCCGACTCGGAGGTGCCGGACGACTACATCAAGCGCGCCGAGTACGAGATCTCGGTCATCGACATGAAGGGCTATCCGTCCTACTTCCTCATCGTGGCCGAGCTCATCAAGCACGCCCGGTCGGTGGGCATCCGCGTCGGACCGGGCCGTGGCTCGGCCGCCGGCGCCCTGGTCGCCTACGCGCTGACCATTACCAATATCGACCCCATCGAGCACGACCTGCTTTTTGAGCGCTTCCTCAACCCGGAGCGCCCGTCCGCGCCCGATATCGATATCGACTTCGACGACCGCCGCCGCGGCGAGATGATCACCTACGCCGCCGAGCGCTGGGGCGAGGACAAGATCGCCCAGGTGATCACCTTCGGCACAGTCAAGACCAAGCAGGCCATCAAGGACTCCGCAAAGGTGCACTTCGGGCAGGAGGGCTTCCAGATGGCCGACCGCATCAATGCGGCCCTGCCGCCGGCGATCATGGCCAAGGACATCCCGCTGGCCGGCATCACCGACCCAGAGCACGAGCGCTACTCCGAGGCCGCCGAGGTGCGCAACATGGTCGAATCCGACCCGACCGTCCGCCAGATCTACGACACCGCCCGCGGCCTGGAGGGCGTGGTCCGCCAGGCCGGCGTCCACGCCTGCGCGGTGATTATGGCCTCGGTACGTCTGATGGAACACATCCCGATGTGGAAGCGGCCCGCCGACGGCGCCATCATCACCGGCTGGGACTACCCGGCCTGCGAGGCCATCGGCCTGCTGAAGATGGACTTTCTGGGCCTGCGCAACCTCACCGTCATCGGCGACGCCCTAGAAAACATCCGCAAAAACCGCGGCGAGGAGATCCACCTGGAGGACCTGCACGCCGACGACCCGGCTGTCAGCCGCGTCTACGACCTGCTTTCCCGCGGCGAGACCCTGGGCGTGTTCCAGCTGGACTCCGGCGGCATGCAGGAGCTGCTCAAGCGCATGAAGCCGACGGGCTTCAAGGACATCGTGGCATCGCTGGCGCTCTACCGCCCGGGCCCAATGGGTGTTAACGCCCACTGGGATTACGCCGACCGCAAGAACGGGCGCAAGGAAATCGCCCCGATCCACCCCGAGCTGGCAGAACCGTTGAAGGAGATCCTGGACGAGACCTACGGCCTCATCGTCTACCAGGAGCAGATCATGCGTATCTCCCAGAAGGTGGCCAACTACACGGCCGGCGAGGCAGACGGCTTCCGTAAGGCTATGGGTAAGAAGAAGCCCGAGGTGCTCGCCCAGCAGTACGAGAAGTTCTCGGGCGGCATGTTCGACAACGGCTACTCCAAGGAGGCCGTCGATGCCCTCTGGGGCACCATCGAGCCCTTCGCGTCGTACGCGTTCAACAAGTCCCACGCCGCCGGCTACGGGCTGGTTTCCTTCTGGACCGCCTACCTGAAGGCCTACTACGCGCCGGAATACATGGCGGCGCTGCTGACCTCGGTCGGCGACAAGAAGGACAAGTCCGCCATCTACCTGTCCGACTGCCGCCACCTGGGCATCAAGGTGCTGCCGCCGGACGTCAACGAGTCCGATGTCGACTTCCAGGCAGTCGGCGAGGACATCCGCTTCGGCATGGGGGCCATCCGTAACGTCGGCGCGGACGTGGTGGAGTCTTTGATCTCCACCCGCCGCGAAAAGGGCTCGTTTACCAGCTTCTCCGACTACCTGGACAAGATTGAGCTGGCCGCGTGCTCCAAGCGCGTCACCGAGTCGCTCATCAAGGCCGGCGCTTTCGACTCCCTGGGGCACCCCCGCAAGGGCCTGATGCTCATCCAGGAGGACGCGGTGGACTCGGTGCAGACCACCAAGAAGGCCGCGGACAAGGGTCAATTTGACCTGTTCGCGGGGTTGGGCGGCGACGACTCCGAGACCGCCAACGCCTTCGCTATCGAGGTCCCGGACGAGCACTGGGAGCGCAAGCACGAGCTGGCGCTGGAGCGCGAGATGCTGGGCCTGTACGTCTCCGGCCACCCGCTGGACGGCTTCGAGGAGGCCCTCGACGCGCAGACAGACACCCCGCTGCCCAAGGTCCTGGCCGGGGAGGTCCGCGACAAGCAGGAGCTGCTCATCGGCGGCATCATCTCGGGCGTGGACCGGCGCTTCTCCAAGAAGGACGGCTCGCCCTGGGCCATCGTCACGGTGGAGGACCACCACGGCGCGCAGGTGGAAATCCTGGTCTTCAACAAGGTCTACTCCCTGGTCGCTCCGCAGATCGTGGAGGACAACATCATCCTGGCCAAGGTCCAGGTCAAGATCCGGGACGAGCGCATGTCCCTGTTCTGCAACGACATCCGCGTGCCCGACCTAGGCCCCGGCAACGGCGCCGGCCTGCCGCTGCGGCTGACGATGCGCACCGACCAGTGCACCATGGACAACATCGCCAAGCTCAAGCAGGTGCTGACCAACAACCGCGGCGAGTCCGACGTCTACCTGACGCTGACGTGCGGCGACGAGTCCACCATGATGATCTTGGGCGAGGATCTGCGCGTGGAGCGCTCCGGCAACCTGATGGGGGATTTGAAGGCGACGATGGGCGCCGGCATCCTCGGCTAGCCGGGCAGGGTGAATAAAAACGTCGGGGCGCAGGCCCTCCTTAGTTAATGTAGACAGCACAGTCTACTGGGAACGAAGGAGAACCTCCCATGGCCAACAAGATTCGCACTACCCACGTCGGCTCGCTGCCCCGCACCCCGGAGCTGCTGGAAGCCAACCACCAGCGGGCCCAGGGTGCGCTCGACGATGAGGAATTCCACGCCATCCTGGAGCGTTCCGTCGACGAGGTGGTCACCCGCCAGGTCGACCTGGGCCTCGACATCATTAACGAGGGGGAGTACGGGCACATTACCTCGGGCGCCGTCGACTACGGCGCCTGGTGGAACTACTCCTTTACCCGCCTGGGCGGGCTCACCATGACCGACACCGACCGCTGGGCCAACGACGAGGTCGTGCGCTCCACCCCGGGCAACCCGCGCCTGACTTCCTTCCCGGACCGCCGCGACCGCGCGCTGTTCTCCGAGGCCTACGAGGATCCGGAGTCCGGCATCTTCACCGGCCGCTCTAAGGTGGGCAACCCGGAGTTCACCGGCCCGATTACCTACATCGGCCAGGACCAGGTTGAGGTCGATGTGAAGCTGCTGCGCCAGGCCATGGACAAGGCCGGCGCTGCCGAGGGCTTCGTCGCCGCTTTGTCCCCGGGGTCCGCCGCTCGCCTGAAGAACAAGTACTATGACGACGATTTCGACGTCGTGCGCGCCTGCGGCGAGGCGCTGAGCCACGAGTACAAGGCGATTACCGACGCCGGCTTCACCGTTCAGTTCGACGCCCCCCGACTTGGCTGAGGCCTGGGACCAGATCAACCCGGAGCCGTCCGTCGAGGATTTCCGCGGCTTCGTGCGGGACCGCATCAACGTGCTCAACGATGCCATCCGCGACCTGCCCGTCGAAAAGACCCGCCTGCACATCTGCTGGGGGTCCTGGCACGGCCCGCACGTGACCGACGTTCCGTTCGCGGACATTATTGACGAGATCCTGCAGGCCAAGGTCGGCGGCTTCTCCTTCGAGGGTGTGTCCCCGCGCCACGCCCACGAGTGGCGCGTCTGGCAGGACCACGAGCTGCCCGAGGGCACGGTCATCTACCCGGGCGTGGTCTCGCACTCCACCAACGCCGTAGAGCACCCGCGCCTGGTGGCCGACCGTAACATCAAGTTCGCCGAGCAGGTTGGCCCGGACAAGGTCGTCGCCTCCGCGGACTGTGGTCTGGGTGGGCGCCTGCACTACCAGATCGCGTGGGCGAAGCTGCAGTCGCTGGTCGAGGGCGCGGAAATCGCGTCGCGCGAGCTGTTCTAGCAGTTAAATTCTCCACTGCCCCCGCCGCGTGCGGGGGTCTTTGTGCGCCTAATTGTGCCTGACGATGCCTACTTGGGCACATTGCTCCATTTTTCGGCCTTTGGACAGGTGGCGCCGCAAAAACGGGCGTTTTCGCCTCGTTCGGGGCCCGTGCGGGATGGTTACTTTGCCCCGGGTTATCCACAGATCCGTATTTCGGCCCTTGTGGGGGTTGTCAGCCGCTTCTAGCGTGTGAGGCATGACAGCAACGACAGCCTTGGACACTGTGAAAGCAGCGCACGCCATCTTCGCGGACGGGATCCAGTATTTGGACCTGTGCCGCCAGCTCAGCCTGCCCGCTTTGAAGGCGGTCATGTCCGATGTTGCCGCCGCCGCGCACTGTCGTGCCTGCCACACCTTCTTCGGGACGACATCCTTTACGAAAAAGCAAGCCGCCGCCCGGAAAGCCGCCGCCGAATCCGGACACCACCTCGACACCCTCTTAGTGTTGGACAACGCCTTCCGCCGGGTACGCAACCAGGCCGACGCCTGGGCCATGCTCATCGAATTGTGCAACACCCCCGGCACCACCACACAACTGCGCAGACTTGCCAACCAAAAAGTCTTGGAGCTCAACCGCCCCGCCCCACCCACCGAAGGAATACGAGTTATCCGCCGCAAGGACGGGCCCAGTACTTTCTCCATTACCGGGGACCCGCAGCTGATAGAAAACCTCTGGGCATCAATTAAAACCATCCCCGACGTCGAAGCCCTCTTTAGTGGCGGCCTCGAAAAACAACCCAAGACCACCCACGTGGTCATCTCCCTACCCGACTGGGTGCGCATCCTTACCGGCGACGGCGACGAGATCACCCTGCAGCTCAGCAACGGCACCACCATGACCGGAGCCGACTACATCCGCCAATGCCTACTCGATGCCGGCCTAGCCACCCTGGTGGACCCGAGGCGCGGGCCGGTCAACCAGTACCGCTACCAACGGCACGCCTCGCCGAAGCAGAAGGACATGGCCAAGGCGGAGACCACCCGGTGCGCCTGGCCGAACTGCCGCAAACCAGCCGACGAGTGCCAAGTCCACCACATCCACCCCTGGGCAGACGGCGGTGAGACCAACCAAGAAAACCTCACCTTGTTGTGCGAGTTCCACAACTCCTGGAACGACGACGACCCGACCTACCCCAGACACGGCAGGATCACCCGAAGACACGGCACAGTCACCTGGGACCCACCCTGGAGCAACAGGCCCTAACGGCCAACGGCTGACACGGGGGTCAGCCGCGAGAACAAAGCCGCGGGGCTGACGGCTAACACAGGGGTCAGCCGCGAGAACAAGCCCGCCGCGAGACCAAGGCTGCGAGGGGACACCACCAGGAACAAGGCCAGCAGAAGCACACGACTGCCTAAACACGCGAAAAGGCGCCACGGAAACCACTCCGTAGCGCCTACTCGGCGCGCCTTAGAAGGCCTAGAACTTGACGCCGGCCTGCTTCAGGAGGTCCTTGAGCGGGTTGAGGATGGCCGGATTGATCTGCGCGAGCATCACGGTGGCCTGAACGATGCCAGCCAGCAGCGCACCAACCACGGAGACCCACGACATGACCTCCTTCAACTTTTCGGTCTGCTCGGCGCTGGAGCCGAACATGGTATCGGGTTCTTCTTCGCTATCCGTCCCGTCGCCCTCGGCGCCGCCATTGCCGTCGGGAGCTTTGGAGTCACCGTTTTCGCCGGCGTTACCGCTCTCGGTGGATTTGTCACTGGGGGCTTCGGAAGAGAGCGGGATCTCCGCGGCCTCGTCGGCCATGGCTACCGGGGAGGCGAGGCTGAACGTGACGGCGGCGGCTGCGACAAGGGTGGTGGAAAGGCGAGTACGGCGCATGGTGGAAACTCCTTAAAACAAGACGAGAGAAACGGTGCTAAAAATCCTCGTATGAATCTATCAGGTTGTTTGGAGATGTCTACCCCTGCGGGCGCATTAGTGGTCCGTGACACCCCGGTGCTGGGGAATGTCTGTCAAACTATAGGTATTGCGCCCCGGCCGCTACCCTGCCCGCTAGAATGAACCGACATGACGCAAAACTACGACCCCATCCGAGCCTCCGACGTCCAGCTGGCCCAGTCCCGCATTTCGTCCGAGATCGCCCCCACCCCGCTGCACTACTGCCCGCGTCTGTCGCAGATTACAGGCTACGAAGTCTTCCTCAAGCGGGAAGACCAGCAAGACGTGCGCTCCTACAAGATCCGTGGGTCCTATTTTGCGATTTCCAACCTGTCCGAGGAGCAGCGTGCCGGCGGGGTAGTGGCGGCATCGGCGGGCAATCACGCCCAGGGCGTGGCGTATGCCTGCCGCACCATGGGCATCAAGGGCAAAATCTTCGTGCCCGGCCCCACCCCGAAGCAAAAGCGCGATCGCATCCTGGTCCACGGCGGCGACGCGGTCGAGTTGGTCGTCGTCGGCGCCAACTTCGACGAGGCGGCGGCCGCAGCCCGCGCCGATGCCGAAGCCCGCGGCGCCACCATGATCGAGCCCTTCGATGCCCGCGACACCATCACCGGCCAAGGCACCGTCGCCGCGGAGATCGTCTCGCAGCTGTCCGCCCAGGGGCGCAGCCTCGACGCGGTCGTCGCCCCGGTGGGCGGCGGCGGTTTGCTGGGAGGCATCGTCAGCTACTTGGCCGACATGTCCCCGCGCACGCAGGTCTACGGGATTGAGCCGCAAGGGGCAGCATCGCTGACCGCGGCCCTGCGGGCGGGCGAGCCGGTGGCACTGGACGAGATCGATCCCTTCGTCGACGGCGCGGCCGTGGGACGCATTGGTTCGCTGCCGTACGACATCGTCAGCCATAACCGCGAGCGGCTCAGCTGCGAGACGGTATCCGAGGGTGCGGTGTGCACCGAGCTGCTGGAGCTCTACCAGAACGAGGGGATCATCGCCGAGCCCGCCGGCGCCCTGTCCGTGGCCGGGCTCGAGCTTGTCGATGCCCCCGCCGGGTCCACCGTCGTCTGCGTCATCTCGGGCGGCAACAACGACGTACTGCGCTACGCCGAGATCATGGAGCGCTCCCTGGTCCACCGCGGGCTCAAGCACTATTTCCTGGTCAACTTCCCGCAAGAACCCGGGCAGCTGCGCGCGTTCTTGGAGGAGATCCTGGGCCCGCACGACGACATCACCCTGTTCGAGTACCTCAAGCGCAACAACCGTGAGACCGGAGCGGCGCTGGTCGGTCTGCAGCTCGGGGAGGCCGTCGGTCTGCCGGGGCTGCTCGCCCGGATGGAGGAGTCGCGCATTAACTGCCAGCGCCTAGAGCCGGGCACCCCCGAGTACGAATTCCTGGTGTCTTAATGGAGCGCTACCCGCTACCCGCGGCCGGGAAGGTCACCGAGCATGAAGTAGAAATTAAGCGCTCCCGCTTCATCGCGCTCGTCGCGCGGGCCCAGAACGAAGAGGAGGCGCGCGGGTTCATCGCGAGCGTGCGCGAGCGCTTCCCGGACGCCCGCCACCACTGCAGCGCCTACGTCTACCACCAGGACGGAGCGCAGCCGGTGGAGCGGTCCTCCGACGACGGCGAGCCCTCCGGCACCGCCGGCAAACCAATGTTGGACGTGCTCAAGGGCAGCGGCATGCTGGACGTGTGCGCTGTGGTGGTGCGCTACTTCGGCGGCATAAAGCTGGGCGCCGGCGGGCTGGTGCACGCCTACGGCGGCACGCTCAGCGAGGCGGTCGCGCAGGTCGACCGCGTTACTCGCGCGAAGCGGGAGCTCTACACGATTGAGGTCGAGCACGCGGAGGCCGGCCGCTTAGAGGCGGACCTGCGGGCCCGCGACTACGACATCCAGGACACCCAGTACGGCACGGCGGTGACCTATACGTTGGCGTGCGCGCCCGGCGGCCGCGACGGCCTGGAGGCCGAGCTGGCGGCGCTGACGCAGGGGCGGGTGATCCCGCGGGCCGGTGGGCGAGCCTGGGTGGAGTTACCTGGTGCGTGAGGTAGAATAGCGTGCCATGACCATGCAGCGACGTCCCAACAATCCGATTGAAGCGCGCAAGCAAGCAGTCCGCAAGCACTCCCGCAACGGCCTCATCTCCGTGGGCGCCGGGGTCGGCGGCGGCGTTCTGATGACTATCCTGTTCGGCAACCCCGGCTTCTGGCTGGTGCTCGGCCTGGTGGTGGCCGTCGTGGGCGGCGCCGCCAACTTCCTCAAGGTACGTAAGATCATCAACCAGAACTACAACAACTACTAGTTCATGGATAACCAGCCTGCTGGTAGGCCGGTTCGTATCGACGCGTGGGTCTGGGCGGTGCGAATGTTCAAAACCCGCTCCGCGGCCGCCGATGCCGTCAAAGCCGGCCACGTCAAAATCAACGGCGAAGCCGTCAAGCCCTCGCAGCAGGTCGTCCCCGGCGACCGCGTCCGCGTGTGGAAGGACCACCACGAATACGACCTCGAGGTGCTAGCCACCGTCCGCAAGCGCGTCGGGGCGCCGGTCGCGCGCACCTGCTACACCGACCACGCGCCGCCGCCCCCGCCGCGGCAGTTCCAGCCGTCGGTGCCCGTCCGCGCGAAGGGAGCGGGCCGGCCCACCAAGCGGGAGCGCCGACAGATGGAGAAGTTCCGCGGCGGCTTCCGCTAGCCTAGCCGCGCAGCTGCTTTAAGCGCCCGCGCAGGCGCTTGGCGCGGTCGGTGCGGTTGCCGGTGTGCGCGGTGGCATCGATGTGCGCCTGCCCGAAGCGGTTGAGCAGGAGATCGTCGACCAGCCGGATATGGCCGGGGCGGAAGCGGTACAGGAAGGCCTTCTGCAGAGAGGCGATGTCCTCGTCGTTGAGCAGCTCCTGGAGCTGGCGCACCGTGGTCACCCCGTTAAGCTCGAGTAGCTCCGCCAGCCAGCGGTAGTGATCCGAGCGCGAACGCGGGAAGCGCGATCCCAGCAGCATGGTGAGAATCCCGGGCAGCGTCTCCGCCGTGACCACCACGTCCTCGGTGGTCTCGGTCCGCGGGCTCTTGAGTGCGGCGATCTCGTCGAATTGCTGATCGGCGAGCTCGATCAGCCCGGCCGCCAGCGTGAATAGGCGGTCCACCTGCGGCGAGGGCGGGTTAGGGCCCTGCTTGTAGCGGATGTCGTGCTCGAACTCGGCCCAGGCGTGCTGCAGGACGGTGCGCACCTGCACCTCGAAGGTGAAGCCGCGGTAGGCGCCCAGCTCCTCGATGGCGTCGGTCACCTGTAGCACCAGGTGGTGCGAGCCGTAGCCGAAGCCTCCGGAGATCCGCGTCTGCGCCGCCTTGTCGACCGAGCGCAGGACCTCGAAGGACTCGCTTAACACGTCGATGGCCTGCGGGATGGCGGTGGAGTGGAAGACCGTGGCGCGCACGCCGACCAGATCGTGGATATCCTCCCACGGGTGCGGGTAGACCGGATCGCCGTCGGAGTTGCGCTTTTTCGCCTTCGCCTTGAACGAGGACCAGCTCTTTACGCGGGCGGAGACGTGATCGAAGATGACGCCGGCATCGTTAAGCAATTCTTCGATGGCCGAGTGGAAGTCCGCGGCGGCGTGCGGGTGCTGCCGGTTCCAGTCGTGGTAGTGGGTGCCCAGGCGGGCCACGGGGCGGCTCCTTTCGGGTCGAGCTTTAAGTGTTGAGGCAGTAGTCCTGCGGAAACCCCTGCACCAATAGTAACGGTACCGAGGACAGTTGCACCCGATGCCGCGGCCGCGTTTCCTGCGCCCGTTGCGCCCACGCCGTGGCCTCCTGGTGGCCGACACCGGCCAGCGCAATCACCGTGGCCGGGTCGGGCACGAGATAGACCAGGCGCTCGGCGGCCAGGATGGTGCGCAGGTGATCGTCGAGCAGGAGAAAGGCGCGCGGGTGGGCCAGCCAGGAGCTAATCGGATACCGCGAGGTGGCCACCTGCACGCCGTCGGGGCAGCCCGGCCCGAGGACTGCGCTGGCCGGCCGCATCCAGAACTGGGTCCCGTACTCGGAGCGGGAGGCCTCGGCCAGGTTGATGGCGGCGAAATCCCACGCGTGCTGGATGGACACGCCCAGCTCATCCAGGCCGCGCTGGCTGACGTTGATGCCGCCGTCAGAGGTTGTACACCGCAGGGTCATCGACCAGTTCTGCGACAGCGGCAGGGTCGCCACGGAGTCGCAGAAGCCGTCATCGGATAAGCCGGTGTTAGTCGTCCAGCGCTGGCGGACCAGGCGGGGCAGCAGGCCGCTTAAGCTCAGCTTCGGGTGCGTGGCGGGGTGGAGGGCGGTGGTCACAACTATTCTCCTGGGAAGTCGGCGGGAAACCCTGACGAATAGTTAGACTGCGCCGCGGCCGCAACGGTTCCCTTAGAACGGTGGCTGGTCGCTCAAGCCCACCGCGTCGAGGAGCTCGTTCGCGCTCCAGAAGGTGATGTCCTGGCCCTTGTCGCGCAGCTCTTCGGCGCGCTTTTCCTTGGAGGTCTTCTTCGCCCACGTGCCGACGACCAGCAGGGTGGTCTTCTTCGTGACGTTTTTGCCGATAACGCCGCCGCGCTCGGCGATGGCGGACCACAGCTGGCCTTTATCGAAGGGCTCGAAGTCGCCGGTCAGCGTGACGTTCTGGCCGAAAAGCGGGCCCTGCGGGTCGGCGTCGGGGTTGGGTTCGGGGATGGTCTCCGGCGTGGCGACGGTCTTCCACGGGGCGGGGCGGCGCGCTCCGGACTCGCGGGTCTGCGATCGGAAATCCGTGCCCGCGCCGAGGTCGGCAGCCGAGGTTGGCGCCACGTTGTCCTGCAGGACCGGCATGACCTGCTCGGGAGACAGGGACCCCAGGCGGAAACCGCACTCGTCGAATAGCCCGGCGATCCCCCCGGTCAGCCCCAGCTTCTGCGCCAGGCCGGCGACGATGATGCCAGCCGCGCGGGCGTCGGCGCAGGCGTCGTGGTGGCTGAAGGAATTTAGGCCGCACGCCGCGGCGACGGTGGGCAGCTTGTGGTTGGCCACGTCCAGTACCCCGCGGTCGGAGCAGTAGCGCGCCAGCGCCAGGGAGCAGGCCAGCTGCCATTCGGGGACGTCGCTGGAGGTGGCCTGCAGGGCGGAGTGCAAGGCGCTGGAGTCGAACTGGGCGTTGTGTGCAACGAAGACGTCGTCGCTCACGAAGTCGACGAGTTCGGCGGCGACGGTGGCAAAGGGGGCGGCATCGGCGACGTCTGCGGCGGTGATGCCGTGGATGGAGATGTTGACCTCGTCGAAGTCGGGCCAGCTAGCCGGCGGCTGGCACAGCCAGGTGCGCGACTCGGTCTCGCGGCCGTCGCGGAAGCGGACCGCGCCCACTTGGCAGATGGAGCCCCAGTGCCAGTTGGCGGTTTCGACGTCGACGGCGGTGAAATCCAGCCCCGGCACGCCCGGGTCGTGCTCACCACTTTGGGCGGCGGCAATCAGTGCGCGGATGGCCTCGGCGTCCTGGTGCGGGTCGACGGGGATGGTCACTGCCGTGCCCTCCAGCGTCACCCAGCCCTGCGCGGTGGCGGTGGGCTCGCGCACGCTTAAACCCCTGATGTCGGTGAGTGGGACCGAGGTGGTTGCCGGCTTCCCCAGGCTCAGCGAGAGCACGGAGTGGTGGATCTCCACGCTGGTAGCGGTGACATCGACGTGGGCGCCGTGGGCTTTAACCGACACTAAAATCAGGGCCTTTCCAAGCAGGAACTAATCGAGAACGGGCGGCTCCACCTGCTTGAGCAACAGCGTGGAGCGCGGCTGCACATCGATGGTACCCGCTGCCGGGATGAGGATTTCCTCGGTGGGGTACCCGCCGGGGTGCGCAGTGTCGACCACCAGTTTCCACTTCGCCCCGAGATCCTGGGTGGGCAGCGTGAACTCGATCTGCTCGTGGTGGGCGTTGAAAATCATCACGAAGGAGTCGTCGACGATTTTCTGGCCGCGGGCGTCGGGCTCGCTAATCGCGTTGCCGTTCAAGTAGACCATCAGGGACTTGCCGAAGTCGTGGTCCCAGTCGTCCTGGGTCATCAGCTTGCCGGAGGGCACCAGCCAGGCGATGTCGCGGTCGCGCGCGTCGGTGCCCAGCGGGCCGCCGGCCAGGAAGCGGCGCCGGCGGAAGACCGGGTGGCGGTGGCGGATGCCGATGAGCCGCTTGGTGAAGTCGTAGAGCTCGGAGTTTTTCTCCTGCTCTAGCAGGGACCAGTCCATCCAGGAGATCTCGTTGTCCTGGCAGTAGGCGTTGTTGTTGCCGGACTGGGTGCGGCCGAACTCGTCGCCGTGGCTGAGCATCGGGGTGCCTTGGCTCAGCAGCAGCGTGGTCAGGAAATTGCGCTGCTGGCGGCGGCGCAGGCGCTGGATGTCGGGGTCGTCGGTAGATCCTTCGACGCCGTGGTTCCAGGAGCGATTGAAGGACTCGCCGTCCTGGTTGTCCTCGCCGTTGTCCCCGTTGTGCTTGTCGTTGTAGGTCACCAGGTCGGCGAGGGTGAAGCCGTCGTGGGCGGTGATGAAGTTGATGGAGGCAGTCGGGCGGCGGTCGTTGTTGCCATAGAGATCGGAGGAACCGGTCAGCCGGGAGGCGAACTCGCCGAGGGTGGCCGGCTCGCCGCGCCAGAAGTCGCGGACGGTGTCGCGGTACTTGCCGTTCCACTCGCTCCAGATCGGCGGGAAGTTGCCCACCTGGTAGCCGTCGTGGCCGACGTCCCAGGGCTCGGCGATGAGCTTGACCTGGCTGACCACCGGGTCCTGCTGCACCAGGTCGAAGAAGGTGGCCAGCTTGTCGACGTCGTTGAGCTCCCGCGCGAGCGTGGCCGCCAGGTCGAAGCGGAAGCCGTCGACGCGCATCTCGGTGACCCAGTAGCGCAGCGAGTCCATGATCATCTGCAGCGAGGACGGGTGGCGCACGTTCAGCGAGTTCCCGGTGCCGGTGTAGTCCATGTAGTACTCGGGCTTGTCATCGTCCAGGCGGTAGTAGGCCTGGTTATCGATGCCTCTAAACGCAATGGTGGGGCCCATATGGTTGCCTTCGGCGGTGTGGTTGTAGACCACGTCAAGGATGACCTCGATGCCGGCGGCGTGGAAGGCGCGCACCATCGTCTTGAACTCGGCCACGGCCTCGCCGGGCTTGCGGGCAAATGCGTAGTCCTGGTGGGGCGCGAAGAAGCCGAAGGTGTTGTACCCCCAGTAGTTGCGCAGCCCCAGCTCGCGCAGGCGGTCGTCCTGGAGGAACTGGTGGACGGGCATGAGCTCCACGGCGGTCACGCCGAGGTTGCGCAGGTAGTCGGTGACCGCCGGGTGCGCCATACCGGCGTACGTGCCGCGCAGGTGCTCCGGGACGCCGGGGTGCTGCATGGTCATTCCCTTGACGTGAGTCTCGTAGATGACCGTTTCGTTTTCGGGCGTGTGCGGGCGGCGGTCCCCGCGCCAGTCGAAGAAGGGGTTGATGACCACCGAGTACATGGTGTGGCCGAGCGAGTCGGAGGTGTTGCGCCCGGTGCCGGGTTCTTCGGCGTGGATGTCGTAGGAATAAAGCGCGGCGTCTCGGTCGAATTCCCCGGTGAAGGCGCGGGCGTACGGGTCCACCAGCAGCTTGGAGGGATCGCAGCGCAGGCCGGCCTCGGGATCGTAAGGCCCGTGGACGCGGTAGCCGTAGCGCTGGCCGGGCGAGACGTAGGGCAGGTAGCAGTGCCAGACGTGGGCGCTGACCTCAGTGAGTTCGATGCGCTCTTCCTGCCCGGCGGCATCGATAAGGCAGAGCTCTACCTTGTCGGCCACCTCGGAGAAGAGCGCGAAATTTGTACCGGAACCGTCGAAAGTGGAACCCAGGGGCGCGGGCGAGCCGGGCCAAACCTGGGTGATCTGGGGGCGGGAAGTTGCGCTCATGGCTGCTTAGCTTAATGGCAACCGGGCGCTTTCACCTGTCGAGCGAGTCGGTACCCGCGAGCACGATGTGAACCGCGCGGGCGAGCTTGTCCGCCCCGGAGTGCTCACCCGCGCGCTCCTCGGCTGTCGTGTTACCGGTGGCCGCCTGGTATTGCCGCAGGGACTGCTCCAGCGTGGTGGACCCCAGGACCAGGTGGAGGACGGACTCGGCGCCGAGCTGGCGGGTGGCATCGTCAGCGCCGTGGCCGGCGGCGGCCAGCGCAGACTTGAAGCGCGCTACGAGTTGCTCCCAGGCCAGCGAGTGCGGCTGGGACAGGGCGGCGGAGACCACTTCGGCGCCGTCGTGGTGGGCCAGCAAGGCAGAGCGCAGGCTCAGGCTGAGTTCGACGGGGGAGGTGCCGGACAGGGGTGCCAGGATGGCATCGGCAAGCGCGGAAATGAGGCCCTGTTTGTTGGTGATGTGCCAGTAGAGCGCGCCGGGGGCAACCCCCAGCGAGCCCGCGACGCGCCGCATGGTGGTGTCTGCCAGCCCGTAGGTATCTAGCAGGTCAAGGGCGGCTTTGATAATGGTCTCGCGGGATAACTGCACGATGACCTAGTCTAGCGGGCCGGCCCAGCGCGGGCCAGAACGCCCACGTTCACAGGTTTCTATAACCAAACTGTAACTGTCCTGCCACGCAAAGGTTGTTATGATATTCGACGTCAAGGGTGTACTGCCGCTGCGCTAGGGTAGCGCCCCCGAAAGCCTGTAGTCCCTCAAATCGTCAGGAGAAATGTTGTCCCTTTTCACCCCGTCTAAGATGTCCGTTGCCGCGCTTGCGTTGGTCGTTCCACTGACCCTTACGGCTTGCGGTTCTGACGAGGAAGACTCCACCGAGGCTGCTCCGTCGACCGAGACCGCCACCAAGGAGGCCCCGAGCTCCAAGGCCGAGGACGAGGATAAGGACAAGGACGCCGAGAAGTCCTCCGAGGCCAAGGATAAGGACAATGCCGAGGATAAGGATAAGGATTCCGAGAAGTCCGCTCAGGGCAAGGAGCGCTCCGCCTCCAACCAGGACGGCAACAACTCCGGCGGCGGCGACCAAGCCGCGGCGGCCGAGTCCCTGGTTGACCCGTTCGAGGGCGGCGACCCGTTGCAGGGCCAAGCCGACATCGCCCCGGTCGAGGGCGGCCAGGCTGCCGACGGCGCCGTCTCCGGCGAGATCAACGGCTTGGTTCGCGGCCTGTACGATCAGCAGGACATGCGCTCCTTCATGCGCTACATGCCGGACCACACCTGCCAGCGCGTGCTGGACGCCCAGCCGGAGCTGCGCAACGCCGATTACAACCAGATCCCGCAGGTCTCCATGGACGAGGCTAGCAACGGGCAGTGGAAGGACACCTTCGTCCAAGACATCCGCGACATCAAGGTCAAGGACAATACCGCCTCGGCCACCGTGGAGGTAGCTACCCCGCAGGGCCCGGACACCACCACCATGCGCTTTGCCAACGAGGGCGGCAACTGGACCTTCTGTAACTAGGAGCGCCCGGCAGGGTAGCCTGGAAGGCTATGTTGAGCCGCTCGTTTACTCCACCCCGCAGCGTCGGTTTCGCTGCGGGGTTATTCGCTTGCGTACTCGTGGTCTTCGGGGTCGCGGGCATCCTCTGGGGCCTGTGGCGCCCGCGTGTCGCCCTCGCGGAGCTGCCCGAGGGCAGCTTCGGTGTGGATATGGGCTCGGCGCCGGCGGTGGCGATGCTGAGCTTCACCGTGATTACCGGGGTAGCCGGCACGGTCACCGGCGTGCTGGCCTTTACGCGGGGCGCGCGCTTCCGCGGGTTAGGCACCCTGCTGTGGGTGGGCGTGTGCGCGCTGGCCGGCGCCGCCGCTTTTGTGATCTTCTCCTGGCTCTTCGCGCCCACCGAGCCGGCCGAGATGGTCGACGGCGCGGAGTTCGTCCCGCCGTTCCCGCTCGGGGTAGCCCTCTTAGCCGCGCCCTTCATGGCGATGTTCGGCTACTGGTCGGCGGCCTTCGTCAGCGGCGACGAGGCCTGGGAGGCCCAGCAAGTACAGCCGGCCCAGCCGGCCCAAGAAGCCCCGACCGCGGCCCCGGTTACGGCGGGCGACAACCACCCGGCCTAGTGAGGCCACTTGACGGGGGAGACGCCCACGACGTCGCGGGCAATCGAGTCGAGCCCGTAGAGGATGTTGTGCAGCCCGATGCCGATGTGCTGGGTCAGCTGCGCGTCCGTGAGCCCCTCGGCGGTGACGACCGAATAGTCGATGTGGACGTCGACGGTGCGCTCGGGCTCGGCCGCGGCAGCGTCAGCGCTTCCCGGCCCCGGGGAGCTCAGGTGGCAGAACGCGGAGGAGGCCTCCGTGGTGCGGTTCCAGTCGTTGCAGGTCAAAAACAGCTTGGAGAATTCCGTGGCCGGCAGCTGCGGTTCCCAGCGGCCGTTGATGACCACGGAGGGGCCGGAGTCGATGGCGAAGCTGACCAGGACCTCGTTGATCCAGGCCAGGACCGGGCCGTGCTCCAAGCCGTGCTGGTTGACCACCCCCATCTGGCGCAGGCGCTCGCGCAGCCGCGGGTAGCTCACGGGCATCGGCCGCTCGCTGTCGCCTTCGGTTAGCTGCGGGGCCCACCCGGCCCAGCTGGTGTGCGCGGCGCTGCCAGGGGCGTGGTCGATCTCGGGGAAATGCTCGATGAAGAAGTCAAAGGCGGCGCCGGCGTTGGACAGGGCCCGGATGAGGCAGGACTCCAGCTGCGCGGTGGTCAGGCCCTGGTGGCTGACAATCGCCCCGTGCCCGGAGAGGGTGAGGTTTTCCAGGTCGCTGTGCTCGAAGACCATGGTGGGGGTGAAGCAGTCGTGATTCCATTCGTTGAGCGCCTGGGCTAAATCATTGATGGCGGAAAAGGCGATGGGCCCGTCGAATTCTAGGCGGCAGTTGATGACCGCGGGGTTGTCCGGGTTGAGGGACAGGGTCAGCCGGCAGTGTGAGGTGTGTTGGTAGACCAGCTGGGCCTGGGGACCATCGGCCCAGTGCAGCGGCAGGCCAATCTCCTGGGCGCAGGAGTAAACGCGCGGCAGATCCACCGGCGCCAAGGCATCCGGGAAACCGGGGCGAGGGGAGGTAGTCAACGTCTAACACCTGCTTTTCTCTTTAGTCTGTGGGGCGCCGGCCGGGTGGGCCGAGATTTTGGCCCGCGACCCAAGTCTATCTGCTCATACGGGCCCGGCACGTAGAAATTGCTCGTAAGATGGTCTCTACTAAACGTTTGGCCCTTTGAGGAGGCATAAAATTGCTCAATACCATTGATTTGCGGAATACCGAGCTGACGACGTCGGCGCTGCGGAAGGTTCTGCCCCGCGGCGGCGTCAACGTCGAATCGGTGGCCGGCACCGTCGCCCCCGTCGTCGAGGCGGTCAAGGCCGGCGGCGAGTCCGCCGCGCTGGATTACGGCGAGCGCTTCGACCACGTCCGCCCGGCGGCGGTCCAGGTCCCGGCCACGGCTATCGATACCGCCGTCGAGGTCCTTGAGCCACACGTTCGCGCCGCGATCGAGGAGGCCATCGCGCGCGTGCGCAAGGTCCATGTTGAGCAAGTCCCGCAGCCGCACACCACGCAGCTGGGCGAGGGCGCGACCGTCACCGAGGTATTCGCGCCCATCGAGCGCGTGGGCCTCTACGTGCCGGGCGGGCAGGCGGTCTACCCGTCGTCCGTGGTGATGAACGTGGTCCCGGCGCAGGCCGCCGGGGTGGATTCCTTGGTCGTGGCCTCCCCACCGCAGGCCGAGCACGACGGCCTGCCGCACCCGACGGTGCTGGCTACCTGCGCCCTGCTGGGCGTTAGCGAGGTCTGGGCCGTCGGCGGCGCCCAGGCGGTCGCGCTGATGGCCTACGGCGACGACGCCGCGGGCCTGGAGCCGGTCGACATGATCACAGGCCCGGGCAATATCTTCGTGGCTGCGGCGAAGCGGCAGGTCTCCTCGTTTGTCGGGGTGGACGCGGAGGCCGGCCCGACGGAGATCGCCGTGCTGGCCGACGACAGCGCCGATCCGGTCCTGGTGGCCTACGACCTCATCTCCCAAGCGGAGCACGATCCGATGGCCGCCAGCGTGCTGATCACCGACTCGGAGTTTTTGGCCCAGCGCGTCGACGCCGAGGTGGAGGCCCGCTACACCGCCACCGCCAACGCCGAGCGCGCCGCCGAGGCCCTGCGCGGCAAGCAGTCCGGGATCATCCTGGTTGATGACATCAACGCCGGCATCCGCGTGGCCGACGCGTATGCGGCCGAGCACCTGGAGGTCCACACCCGCAACGCCCGCACCGTCGCGGAGCGTATCCGGCACGCCGGCGCGATCTTCGTCGGCGAGTTCTCGCCGGTCCCGCTGGGCGACTACGCGGCCGGTTCCAACCACGTGCTGCCGACCTCCGGCACCGCGAGGTATGGCGCCGGGCTGTCCACGCACACCTTCCTGCGCCCGGTCAATCTCATCGACTACGACGAGACGGGGCTGCGCGAGGTGGCCAGCCACGTCATCGCCTTCGCCGACGCCGAGCGCCTGCCCGCCCACGGGGAGGCCATCCGCGCCCGCACCGAACGCTAAAACGCCACCTGCCACCCGAACCGACCCTGTCAGAAAGGCTTGTCGTGTCTTTGTCCCTGGAAAACCTTCCCCTGCGCCCCGAGCTGCGCGGGCGCAGCGCCTACGGCGCCCCGCAGCTTAAGGTGGCCAACCAACTCAACACCAACGAAAACCCGTACCCGCCGTCTGCCGAGCTGGTCGAGGAGCTGGTCAGCGAGGTCCGCCGGATCGCACCGCAGCTCAACCGCTACCCGGACCGCGACGCCGTCGAGCTGCGCGAGGCCCTAGCCGACTACGTCACCGAGCGCACCGGTGTGGAGGTCACGGCCGCGCAGGTCTGGGCGGCCAACGGCTCTAACGAGGTCCTCCAGCAGCTGCTGCAGGCCTTCGCCGGCCCCGGACGCAGCGCGCTGGGCTTCACGCCGTCCTATTCCATGCACCCGGTGCTCTCCGCCGGCACCCAGACCGAATTCCTGGAGTGCCCGCGGGGCGCGGATTTTCGCATTGACATGGCGGCGGCGCGCCATGCCATCGCCGAGCACCAGCCCGACGTCGTGTTCGTGACCACCCCGAACAACCCGACCGGCGACGTGACGGAACTCGGCGACATCGAGGAGCTGGTCAAGGCCGCGCCGGGCATCGTCATCGTGGACGAGGCCTACGCGGAGTTTTCCGACGGGCCTTCGGCCGTGCGCCTGCTGGCCGACTACCCGGACAAGCTGATCGTCTCGCGCACGATGTCCAAGGCCTTCGACTTCGCCGGCGGCCGCCTGGGCTACTTCGTGGCCGACCCTGCCTTCGTGGAGGCCGTCATGCTGGTGCGCTTGCCGTACCACCTGTCCGCCCTGTCGCAGGCCGCGGCCCTGGTGGCGCTGCGCCACCGCGCGGCGACCCTGGAGACCGTCGCGAAGCTCGCGGCCGAGCGCGACCGCGTCGCCACCGGCCTGCGGGAGCTGGGCTACCGCGTCGTCGACAGCCAGTCGAATTTCATCTTCTTCGGCGCATTCAGCGACCAGGCCGCCGCCTGGCAGGCCTTCCTGGACCGCGAGGTGCTCATCCGCGACGTCGGCCAGGCCGGCTTCCTGCGCGCGACCGTGGGCCTGCCGGGCGAGAACGACGTCTTCCTCACCGCCGCCGCGCAGCTGACCGACTACCAGACCGACGCTGAGAAAGGACGTGCCTGATGAACCAACCGGAACCGCGCCGCGGGAAGGTCACCCGCCGCACCAAAGAATCCGATATCACGGTGAGCGTGGACCTCGACGGCACGGGCCAGTCGAGTATTGACACCGGCCTGCCGTTTTTCGACCACATGCTCACCGCCGTGGCCACGCACGGCGGCTTCGACTTGGAGGTCAGCGCCCGCGGGGACGTCGAGGTCGACGCGCACCACACCGTCGAGGACACCGCCATCGTCTTCGGCCAGGCCTTCGCCGAGGCAGTAGGGGACAAGCGCGGCATCCGCCGCTTCGGATCCCAGCTGCTGCCGATGGACGAGACCCTGGTCGAGGCCGTCGTCGATCTGTCCGGCCGTGCCTACTTTGTCATGCACGGGGAGCCGGAGCACCTCCAATGGCAAATCATTGGGGGCCACTACGCTACGGTTATCAATAGGCACTTTTTTGAAACCTTTGCCGCCCACAGCAAGACCACCCTGCACGTCAACGTCCGCTACGGCCGCGACCCCCACCACATCACGGAGGCCGAGTACAAGGCGGTCGCCCGGGCATTGCGCCAAGCGGTAGAATCCGATCCGCGCGTGGACGGCATACCATCGACGAAGGGAGCGCTGTAGCCGCATGTACATGATGGTCTGGATCCTTTTCCTGCTGGGTGGGCTCCTTATGGGAGGGGCCTGGACGGCCTACCAGTCCGGCTCGCGTTTCTGGACCATCGTCGCCGCCGCACTCGGCGGCATTACGACCATTACCGCGTTGATTTGGATGATTGGGGAGATGCAATAGATGGCAGAAGCAGGCGCATCGCAGGGCACAGTTAGTCTGTGGAAGGTCCCGGGGTTCCCGGAGACCATGGTCGCCGTGGCCGCCGCCTTCGGCGCGTGGTCGCTGCTGCTTCCCGTTCTGCCCATGGCGGTGCTCGACGCGGGCGGCTCGAGCACGCTCGCCGGCGGGTCCACGGGTGCGTTCATGGCCGCGACCGTCATCACCCAGATGTTCACGCCCTGGTTGCTCAGTCGCTTCGGTTACCGCCCGGTCATGGCCGTGGCCGCCGGCATGCTGGGCATCCCCGCCCTGGGGCACCTGCTGGGCATGGAGGTCTGGCAGGTGCTGCTGTTTTCCGCGCTGCGCGGCGTCGGCTTCGGCGCGCTGACGGTGGCGGAATCTGCCCTCATCGCGGAGCTGGTCCCGCTGCGCCTCCTGGGCAAGGCCACCGGCACGATGGGCTTATTCATTGGCCTGTCGCAGATGATCTTTTTGCCGGTGGGCTTGGCGATGGCAGAAAACATCAGCTTCGCCTCGACCTATTACACGGCCGCGGCTATTGCCTGCCTGGCGGTGGTCATGTGCCTGCGCCTGCCGAGCGTGCACCCGCGCAGCGGCGGCGAGTCGGAGACCGCCGAGGCGCCTAGGGCCTCCACCTGGAAGCTGGTTATCGTGCCGGCCCTGGCGCTGACCACCCTGTCGATGAGCTACGGCGTGGTTTCTTCCTTCCTGCCGGCCTCGGTCCGCGAGATTGACCCGGAAACCGGCGCGGTGTTGGGCGGGCTGATGCTGTCCATCGTGGGTGGATCGGTGATGGTCTCGCGCCTGTTCGCGGGCGTGGTCGCCGACCGCCTGGGTGAGCCCGGCCATCTGTACATTCCCGCCCAGGTCATCGGCGGCGTGGGCATGCTGCTGATGGCGGCCGCCATGATAAACGGCTGGTCCGTGTGGTGGATGGTTCTGGCCTCGGTCTTTTTCGGAATCGCCTTCGGTATCGGGCAAAACGAGGCGCTGCTGTCGATGTTCAACCGCCTGCCCCGTTCAAAAATCTCGCAGGCCTCGGCGGTGTGGAACATTTTCTACGACGCCGGCACGGGCCTGGGCTCGGTCGTGCTCGCCGCCCTGGTCACTGGCTATGGCTACGCGGGCGCGTACGGGGCCGGTGGCGTCATCATCCTGGCCGGCATCCTGATGACCGGCCTGGATACCATCCTGGGCCGCCACCGCGTGGTCGAAATCGACAACATCCGCACGCGCCTGCGCCGCCTGCGGAAGGCGCCGGCGAGAAACCAGCGCCGGACCGTTACCCGGACCGAAGAACTGAAGAAGAACACACTCGATAACGTCAACAACGTCGACAAGGAGCTGGACTAGTGGCGGAGAAATGGGTAGCTCTGCTGGACTACGGGGCCGGAAACCTCCGGTCGGCCCAGCGGGCATTGGAAGTAGCCGGGGCGCGGGTCGAGGTCACCGCGGATCCGAAGGTGGCCACGGAGGCCGACGGCCTCGTCGTGCCTGGCGTGGGCGCCTTCGCCGCCTGTATGGAGGGGCTGCGCGCCATCCAGGGCCCGCGGATCATCGGCCAGCGCCTGGCCGGGTCCCGGCCGGTGCTGGGCATCTGCGTCGGCATGCAGGTGCTCTTCGACGGCGGCAACGAGCACGGCATCGAAACCGTCGGGTGCGGTGAGTGGCCCGGCATGGTCACGCGCTTGCAAACGGACGTGTTGCCGCACATGGGGTGGAATACGGTCGAGCGCGCTAGCGACGGCGCGATGTTCGCCGGCATCGACCCGCAGGAACGCTTTTATTTCGTGCACTCCTACGGCTCGCGGACCTGGGAGCTGGAGACCGAAATCACCACCCCGCCGTCGGTGTCGTGGGCCAGCCACGGCGGCGATCGCTTCGTGGCCGCGGTGGAAAACGGCGCCCTGTGGGCCACGCAGTTCCACCCGGAGAAATCGGGGGCCACCGGACTGAAGCTTTTATCCAACTGGATGGGCACCCTGTAGGTAGGATATAGACAATGACTCAGCACACAGATTCCTTCGTACTCCTGCCCGCCGTCGACGTCGTGGGCGGCCAGGCCGTGCGCCTCGAGCAGGGTAAGGCCGGCACCGAGAAGTCTTACGGTGATCCGCTGGCGGCCGCTTTGCAGTGGCAGGAGCAGGGCGCGCAGTGGCTCCACTTCGTCGACCTGGATGCCGCCTTCAACCGCGGCTCCAACCACGAGATGATGGCTGAGGTCGTCGGCCGGCTCGACATCCCGGTGGAGCTGACCGGCGGAATCCGTGACGACGCCGGGGTGGACCGCGCCCTGGCCACCGGCGCGCGCCGCCTGAACATCGGCACCGCCGCGCTGCAGAACCCGGAGTGGATCGCCCGCGTCATCGACACATACGGCGACAAAATCGGCGTCGACCTGGCGGTCCAGGAAGAAGACGGGGAGTGGCGCACCCGCGGCAACGGCTGGGAGTCCGACGGCGGCGACCTCTGGGAGGTCCTCGAGCGGCTCGACGCCACCGGCTGCCAGCGCTTCGTGGTCACCGACGTCACGAAGGACGGCACCTTGACCGGCCCCAACCTGGAGCTGCTCCAGGACGTGACCATGGCTACCGATGCCGCAGTGACGGCCTCCGGCGGCATCTCCACGTTGGACGACGTCACGGAATTGGCCACCTTCCTTAACCGTGGCATCGACTCCGCGATCATCGGCAAGGCCCTCTACGAGGGGCGCTTCCGCCTGGACGACGCGCTTGCAGCGGTGGCCCAGGTAGACCCGCTGCCGGCCGAGACCCCCATCGACCTCCTTGATTCCTCGGACGACAGAGGATAGACCGACCCACAGACCACCCCACCGCAGGATAAAAACCGACCGAGGATGAGTGAGCACGCCATGACATCGCCGTTGGAATTGCTGGCCTTCGCTGAGGCCATCGTGGATGAGACCACCGACCGTTTCCGCACCGGGCTGGGCGCGAAGCCGGCCCAGTTCAAGGGCCAGGGCGACTTCGCCACTGAGGTCGACATCGCCATCGAGACCAACTTGCGCCGGCGCCTGACCCAGCTCACCGGCATCCCGGTCTACGGGGAAGAATCCGGCGGCAAGCTGGCCGAGACCGTCTGGGTGGTCGATCCCATCGACGGCACCGCCAACTACTCGGCGGGCAACCCGCTGTGCGGCACCCTGGTGGCACTCGTCCAGGACCACCAGCCCGTCGTGGCCGTGGCGGACTTCCCGCTTTTGGGGCGCCGGCTCGCGGCAGCTGACGGCGCGCCGCTGCGCTCGGTCGGGGGACCGCCGAACGGCTTCGGCGGCGGGGAAGACGCTTTGGGCTTTGACGAGGCCCGCGGCCACGTCGGCTGCTCTTCGTACCTGCAAACGCCCATCTTCAACGATCTCAAGCGCAAGGGCCTGCGCCCGCGGATCACCGGATCCGTGGGGCTGGACAGCGCTTTTGTGGCCCAGGGGGTCTTCGACGGAGCGGTGAATTTCTCACCGCACGCCTGGGACAACGCCGCGGGTGCGCTCTTCGTGCGCTCGGCCGGGGGGCTGGTCACTGATCCCTACGGCGAGGAGTGGACTGTGCACTCGGCCGGCATGGTGGTCGGCACCGCGCAGGTGCACGCGACCATCCTGGATTCTATCCGCGCCAACCGGGCCGACAACTAATACCGTAGCTTTAAGGCCAGCTCCTACACTGGCCAAGACTTTTTTAAAAAAGGAGTGTGCTCCCCGTGAGCTTGTCTGTGCGGGTTATTCCCTGCCTCGACGTCGATAACGGCCGCGTGGTCAAGGGCGTCAACTTTGCCAACCTCCGCGACGCCGGCGATCCAGTGGAGCTGGCCGCCCGCTACGACCAGCTCGGCGCCGACGAGCTTACCTTCCTGGACGTTAGCGCCTCGAAGGAGGGCCGCGGCACGCTCATCGACGTCGTGCGCCGCACCGCCGAACAGGTCTTCATCCCGCTGACCGTCGGCGGGGGAGTGCGCAGCGCCGACGACGTGCGCGTCCTCCTGCGCGCCGGCGCGGACAAGGTCTCCGTTAACACCGCCGCCATCGCCCGCCCCGAGCTGCTGCGGGAGCTGGCGGAGATCTTCGGCTCCCAGTGCATCGTGCTCTCGCTGGACGCGCGCCGGACCGCGCAGCGCCAGGACTGGGCCCCGTCGGGCTTCGAGGTCACCACGCACGGCGGCACCCGTTCCGCTGGCCTCGACGCCCTGGAGTGGGCCCGGACCGCCGCCGACCTGGGCGTAGGTGAGATCCTGCTCAACTCCATGGACAGCGACGGCACCGAAGGCGGCTTCGACGCCGAGCTCATCGCCGCCGTGCGCGCCGCCGTCAACGTGCCAGTCATCGCCTCGGGCGGGGCGGGCGCGCCGGAAGACTTCCCGCCGGCCGTGGCCGCCGGCGCGGACGCGGTCCTGGCCGCCTCCATCTTCCACTTCGGCAAGACCTCCATCGGCGAGGTCAAAGACGCCCTGGCTCGCGCCGGTTACCCGGTCCGGCCGGTGCCGGAGCCGGTGCCGGAACCGGAGGCGCAGCCTGCCCCGGCCAACCCGGCAGTATGCGAACTGGACCCGGCGATTGCTAGCCGCCTGAAGCGCAACGCGGATGGGCTAGTGCCAGCCGTCGTCCAGTCGGTAGACGGCGAGGTGCTGATGCTGGCCTGGATGGATGACCACGCGCTGGCCCATACCCTGGCCACCCGCCAGGGCACGTATTTCTCCCGCTCCCGGCAGGAGTACTGGGTCAAGGGGAAGACCTCCGGCAATACCCAGGAGGTCTTGGGCGTCAAGCTCGACTGCGACGGCGACA
The DNA here is from genome assembly GCF_055700955.1 of Corynebacterium sp. 1103A. NCBI lineage: Bacteria > Bacillati > Actinomycetota > Actinomycetes > Mycobacteriales > Corynebacteriaceae > Corynebacterium > Corynebacterium sp. 1103A. Next base: position 36,615 of record NZ_JASTTF010000005.1, on the reverse strand, counting down.
CCCTCCTGGTGACCGTCCGGCAAAGGGGCGGGGCCTGCCACACCGGCGATCGCAGTTGCTTCGACGCCGATGTACTACTCTAGGATCCTTGAGTAACCGCAGGAAGGGAGTAGACGTGGGAAAGCGAGTTGGCCCACTGCTCATGGCCCTCGGCGCGATTGGGCTGTGGGGCTCGTCGCGCATGAGCTGGGTCCAGGCCTCCGCCGAGGATGACAAGTCCGGCGGGCAGGTCGTGGACATCCTGGGCTCGCACTGGTCGGTCGAGCTCATGGCCGTCATGCTGTTGCTGCTGGCCGGCACGCTGGCCGGGCTGGTGCTGCGGCGGCTGGCCCGCCGGGTGGTGGCCATCGTCTGCGCGGTGGCGGCGGCCGCGCTGGCCTGGCGGCCCCTGCAGCTGCTGACCGTCGGCCCGGACGTGCAGCGCGCCCAGGACATTTTGCAGGCCGGCCAGGACAACGACCTAGCGGTGGACGTGACCTCCATTTCGGACTGGGCCGTCATCACGGAGGCCACGGCGCACACCGCCGGCCCCGTGCTTGCCCTCGTCGCCGCGGCGGTCGCACTCTTTGGCGCCGTGCTGCTGGCCACCCGTCCGGGCGAGGACACCGCCCGCTCCAACAAATACGAAACCCCCGCCATGCGGCAGGAGAAGCTGGCCCAGGATCTGCAGGAGTCCCCGGACAGCGGCCGAGTGCTGTGGGACGCGCTGGACGCTGACATTGACCCCACCGATTTAGACAACCAACGTGGGCGTTTAACCTAAAGTTTGCCAATCGGGGGTACCTTTGGATTTCCGCTGGGCACGCTTGAAGGGATAGCCTTAGGTGAAACTGCGCATGTGATCCTTGTCGCTTACTTCGAGGAGGTGCCCCGGTGCCCACCCCTATTGCCGTTGACCGTCTAGTCACCGGCGTCCTCGAAGACGTAGCCGCGCGCGAAGCGAAGGTTTCTTTCCAAGACATCAAGGCGAAATCCCGGTCCATGGAACCGCCCCGGGACGCCAAGGCGGCGCTTTTAACCAGCGGCTGCTCGGTCATCACCGAATTCAAACGGGCGGTGCCATACCTAGGCGAGATTGCGCGCCTGGGCAACCCGGAGCGGATGGCGCGGCTTGCCCGTAGCTTCGAAGAGGCTGGGGTGATCATGATGGCCTGCCAGACCGACCGGCGCCGTTTCCACGGATCGGTGGATGATATGCGGCTTATCCGCGCTGCCACCGAGGTGCCGATGATTTGCCGGGACATCATCGTCGACCCGTACCAGATCCACGAGGCCCGCTGCTTCGGCGCGGATGTCGTCCCTCTGCAGGTCGCGCTGCTGGAGCAGGCGCGCCTGGAGGCCCTGCTGGACCGGATCGAGTCGCTCGGCATGGTGGCCCTGCTGGAAATCCGCAGCAGCCAAGACGCGGACCGAGCCATACAGGCGGGCGGTACCGTGGTGGGCATCAACGCGTGGTCGCTGTCTTCGGATGCCATCGACCGCGGGACCTTCGCCGAGATCGTGCCTGGCTTGCCCGAATCCCTGCTGCGGATCGCCGTCGGCGGGGTGGAAAACCCCCGCAACTTACTTGGCTACGCCTCGCAGGGCGCCGACGCCGTGCTAGTGGGCGAGTCGGTGATGACCGCCCAGGATCCCACCGCCCTGGCCCGCAGCCTGGTGGCCGCCGGCAAGCACCCGGCGTGCCCATCGCGTAAGACCCCCTGATCTCGCATTCGGGTGGGCTTTGGGGCACACTGTGTACGTGCAGATTTTGAACTTGGCCAATATTCCGTCCCCGCCGCAGGGCGTGTGGCACTTAGGCCCGATTCCTATCCGCGCCTACGCGCTGTGCATCGTCGCCGGCATCCTGGTGGCAATGTGGATGACCTTGCGCCGCTACCGGGCGATGGGCGGGAACCCGGACACCGTCTGGGACGCTGCCATCGTGGTCATCCCCGCCGGCATCATCGGCGGTCGCCTTTACCACGTCATCACGGACTACGACAAGTACTTTTGTGCCGAGTGCAACCCGGTCGACGCGCTGAAGATCACCAACGGCGGCCTCGGCATCTGGGGTGCGGTGGTGCTGGCGGCGGTGGCGCTGTGGGTGATGTTCAAGGTCAAGGGCATCCCGCTGGGGCCGTTTGCGGACGCGGTGGCGCCGGGGCTGGTGCTGGCCCAGGGCATCGGCCGCCTGGGCAACTGGTTCAATCAGGAGCTCTACGGGGCAGAAACCGATGTCCCGTGGGCGCTGGACATCTACTACCGCGTCGACGAGGCCGGCCGGGTCGCGCCGGTCAGCGGCACCTCTACGGGTGAGGTCATCGCCTCGGTCCACCCGACCTTCCTCTACGAGCTGCTGTGGAACGTGGCCGTATGCCTGTTCTTGCTGTGGGCGCACCGCGCGTGGAAGCTGGGGCACGGGCGGGTCTTCACGCTCTACGTCATGGGGTATACCTTCGGCCGCTTCTTCATCGAGCAGATGCGCACTGATGAGGCCACGCTGATTTTCGACGTGCGCGTCAACGTGCTGGTTTCCGTGGTGGTCTTCGTGACGGCCTGCATTGTCTTTTTCCGCCTGCCGCGCGGCCAGGAGTCCGCGGACGAGGTGGAACCGAAGTTCGCTGGGGCGGGGCAGGAGCGCTCCGAGCCCTGATGTGGGAATCTGTGGGAGTGTTTCCGCTTTTGTAGTGGCACCGGCCGCGGGGGCGGGGTACGTTGGGAATGGTTAGGCAGTCACCATTACAGGAGTAGGCACAGATAGATGTTGGATAGAAGAACCAAAATCGTATGCACACTCGGCCCTGCGGTCGCGAGCGAAGACGCTATTCACCGCTTGGTTGAAGACGGCATGGACGTTGCCCGTCTCAACATGTCCCACGGCGACCACGCTGATCACGAGCAGAACTACCGCTGGGTGCGCGAAGCCACGGATAAGACCGGCCGCGCGGTCGGCATCCTAGCCGATCTCCAGGGCCCGAAGATCCGCCTCGGCCGCTTCAAGGAGACCGAGACTTACTGGGCAACCGGTGAGGTAGTCCGTATTACCATCGACGACGTCGAGGGCACCCACGACCGCGTCTCCACCACCTACAAGGGCCTGGCTAACGATGCCAAGCCCGGCGACCGCCTGCTTGTCGACGACGGCAAGGTGGCTCTGGTCTGCAAGGAAGTCGACGGCAACGACGTCATCTGCGAGGTCACCGAGGGCGGCCCGGTCTCCAACAACAAGGGCGTGTCCCTGCCGGGCATGGACATCTCTGTGCCCGCCCTGTCCGAGAAGGACATCGAGGACCTGCGCTTCGCCCTGCGCCTGGGCGTGGACTTCATCGCCCTGTCGTTCGTGCGCTCGCCCGCGGACGTGGACCTGGTCCACGAGGTGATGGATGAAGAGGGCCGCCGCCTGCCGGTCATCGCAAAGCTGGAGAAGCCGGAGGCCGTGGACGCGCTCGAGTCTACCGTCCTGGCCTTCGACGCCATCATGGTCGCCCGCGGCGATCTGGGCGTCGAGGTGCCGCTGGAGCAGGTCCCGCTGGTCCAAAAGCGCGCGGTCCAGATCGCCCGGGAGAACGCGAAGCCGGTTATCGTGGCAACCCAGATGCTGGATTCCATGATCGAAAACTCCCGCCCGACCCGCGCGGAGGCCTCCGACGTGGCCAACGCCGTGCTGGACGGCGCGGACGCGGTGATGCTCTCCGGCGAGACCTCCGTGGGCGTGGACCCGCACAACGTGGTGCGCACCATGGCCCGGATCGTCTCTCGCGCGGAGACCGACGGCCGCGTGCCGCCGCTGGCGCACGTCCCGCGCACCAAGCGCGGCGTGATTTCCTATTCCGCCCGCGACATCGCCGAGCGCCTCAACGCGAAGGCCATCGTGGCGTTTACCACCTCGGGCGACACCGCCCGCCGCGTGGCCCGCCTGCACTCGCAGCTGCCCCTGCTGGTCTTCACCCCGAACCAGGCGGTGCGCTCCCAGCTGGCGCTGACCTGGGGCGCGCAGACCTTCCTGAGCCCGCAGGTCGGCTCGACCGATGAGATGATGCAGGCCCTGGACGAGGCCCTGCTGTCCATGGACGCCTACGACGAGAACGACCTGATGGTCGTCGTCGCCGGTACCCCTCCGGGAATCTCTGGCAACACCAACATGATCCAGTGCCACCTGCTGGGAAGACCCGCTCCTAAGGCCTCCTAAGGCTTCCTAAGGCATTGTGCTTAAGGCGCAAGCGCCCGGCACCTGGAATCGGTGCCGGGCGCTTGACCGTGTCTAAGTCCTAGTCGATGGGTAGGGCGTCGAGATGCCAGACCTCGGTGGCGTAGTCGTGGATGGTGCGGTCGGCGGAGAAGCGGCCCGAGTAGCAGATGTTCAGCCAGCACTTGCGGGCCCAGCCGCGCGGGTCGTTGACGTAGTCGGCGCCCGACTGGTCGCGCTTGTCGCGGTAGTCGGCGAAGTCGCCCAGGACGTAGTAGGTGTCGGCGGCGGAGGTGCCGTAGCCATCAAGAAGGCTGGAGCGCAGGTCGTCGAAGTTGCGGTCCAGGGTGCCGTTGGTCAGGGCATCCAGGGTGCGGGCCAGGCCGGGCACCTCGTGGTAGAGCGCGCCCGGGGTGTAGTTCTCGCACAGGCCCGGCAGCTCGTCGTTGCGGGCGCCGAAGATATAGGCGTTCTCGCGGCCCACGGCGTCGACGATTTCGACGTTCGCCCCGTCGAGGGTGCCAAGTGTCAGTGCGCCGTTCATCATGAACTTCATATTGGAGGTGCCGGAGGCCTCCTTGCCGGCGACGGAGATCTGCTCGGAGACGTCGGCGGCCGGGATGATGTGCTCGGCGGGGGAGACGTTGTAGTTTTCCACGAAGACCACGCGGATGATATCCCGGGTGGCCGGGTCGTTGTTGACCAGGTCGGCCACGGAGTTGATGAGCTTGATTACCTCCTTGGCGCGCACGTAACCGGGCGCGGCCTTCGCGCCGAAGATGAAGGTGCGCGGCGTCGGCTCTTCGCCGTCCTGGGTGATGCGGAAATACAGGTCCAGGATGTAGAGCGCGTTGAGCAGCTGCCGCTTGTACTCGTGCAGGCGCTTGATCTGCACGTCGAAGAGGGAAGCCGGATCGACCCCGGCGCCCTGGTGGCGGTAGATCCACTCGGCGAAGTCGCGCTTGTTAGCGGCCTTGATCTCCCGCAGCTCGTCCAGCAGCGCGGCGCCGTCGGGGCCGTCGGCGAGCCCGGCGAGGCCGGCGAGTTCGTCCAGGTTGGTCACCCAGCTGTCCGAACCGCTGGCCCGGGTGAGCAGGTCCGCCAGCCGCGGGTTGCACATCTTGAGCCAGCGGCGCGGGGTAACCCCGTTGGTCTTGTTGTTGAACTTCTCCGGGTACATCTCGTGCCAGTCGCGCAGAGTGTCGGCCTTGATGATCTCGGTGTGCAGGGCCGCCACGCCGTTGATGGAGTAAGAGGCGTAGCAGGCGATCCAGGCCATGCGGACCTGGCCGTCTGCCACCGGGGCCAGGTAGTCGATCGTGCCCTGGTCCAGGCCACGTTGGGCCATGTCCTCGCGGAAGCGGCGGTCGATCTCTTCGACCAGTTCCCAGATGCGCCAGAACAGGCGCTGGAAGATGGAGACCTCCCACTTTTCCATGGCCTCGGCCAGGACGGTGTGGTTGGTGTAGGCGAAGGTCTCGGTGACCACCTTCCAGGCATCATCCCAGCTCATCTGGTGCTCGTCGAGCAGGATGCGCAGCAGTGCCGGGATGGCCAGCACCGGGTGGGTGTCGTTGAGCTGGATACAGTTGTACTGGGCGAAGCCGCGCAGGTCCTCGCCGTGGTGCTCGAGGTAGTTGTCCACCATCTCCTGCAGGGAAGCGGAGACGAAGAAGTATTGCTGGCGCACGCGCAGGACCTTGCCCTCGTAGGTGGTGTCGTTGGGGTAGAGCACGCGGCAGATGTCCATGACGCGTTCGCGCTCGACGATGGCGTCGGTAAAGCGCTGGGAGTTGAAGGCATCGTAGTCGAAATCATCGATGGGCTCCGCTTTCCACAGGCGCAGAGTACCGACGTTGCGGGTGCCGTAGCCGGTGATCGGCAGGTCGTAGGGGATGGCGCGTACGTCCATGTCGTCGAAGTGGATGCGGCGCTGCGTGCTGGCGCGGCGGACCAGGAAGTCGTAGCCGTTTTCCATCCACGCGTCCGGCTTCTCGACCTGGTAGCCGTTGTCGAAGGTCTGCTTGAACAGGCCGTAGCGGTAGAGCAGCCCGTAGCCGGTTACCGGCAGGTTCTGGGTGACCGCGGAGTCTAGGAAGCAGGCAGCCAAACGCCCCAGGCCGCCGTTGCCCAGGGCCGCGTCGTGCTCCGCCTCTAGGACGTCGGCCAGCTCGCGGCCGGTGGACTGAACATACTCCCGGGCGTCATCGACCAGGCCCAGGTTGGTGAGGTTGTTGAGGAGGGCCCGGCCCTGGAGGAACTCGGCGGAGAAGTAGTGCTGGCGGCGGGCCGGCGCGTAGGCGCGGCGGGTGGTTTCCCAGTCCGCGGCGATGTGGTCCATGACCGCGTTGGCGAGGCCGGACCAGTACTTGCGGTTAGAGGCGTTGGGCGGAGTCACGCCGGCGGCGGCGCGGACGTGACCGGGGATGGCAGAGGAAAAATCCGTGGGAGAGGCCATGGGCTAAGACACCTTCGCGTCGAGGGGAGAGTGTAAAAACACTGCCTACTGTAACGGAAGGTAGCCCGCCCCGCCCGACTTCGCGCGGGGCGCCTTAGCGACCCAGATAGGCAAGTACCGCGGTAAGACCCGCCTGGGTGGCGGCGGCCACTGTCGGGGCGTAGTCGGGCAGGAAGTCAGCCTGGTGGTTGACCGGCGGGTCGTCCAGCTGCGCGGCCGGGGTGCAGCCGACGTGCCAGAAATAATAGGGCACGCCCCAGGCCTGCGGGAGATAGCAGAAGTCCTCGGAGGCGGTGCTGCCTGTGGAAGTCACGGACTGCTCGCCGAAGACGGCGTCGAAGGCCGGGCGCAGGGCGGCATCGACGCCTGCGTCGTTGTCGGTGACCTCGCCGTGGGCGTAGTACTCGAAGGTCGGGTCTTGCGGGCTGCCGGAGGCCAGGCACTCGGCGCGCACGACGCGCTCCAGGCTGGCGTAGACGCGTTCGGCCACCTGCGGGTCGTAGTAGCGGGTGTTGAGGACCAGCTCGGCGGAGGCCGGGATGATGTTGTTCTTATCCCCGGAGTGCAGTTCGCCGACGGAGATGACAAAGAACTCGTGCGGGGCGACCTCGCGGCCGACGATGCCCTGCAGCCGCACCACGATCATCGCCGCCAGGAAGGTCGGGTCGATGGAGTTGTGCGGCATGGAGGCGTGGGCGGAGCGGCCGAAGACGCGGATGCGCAGGCTGTCGCAGCCGGCCATGATGGGCCCGGGCGTGCTTTGCACCGTGCCGGCCGGCCCAGGCATGATGTGCTGGCCGAAGCAGACGTCTGGTTTGGGCACGCGGTCGGTTAGCCCGTCGGCCAGCATGTATTTCGCCCCCATGGAGGACTCCTCGGCCGGCTGGAACAGCGCCAGGAAGGTCCCGGACCAGGCGTCGCGCCGGGCGTCGAGAACCTCGCACACTCCCAGCAGGGCGGTGGCGTGCATGTCGTGGCCGCAGGCGTGCATGGCGCCGTTGGTGGACGCGTAGTCCGCGCCGGTGGCCTCCCGCACCGGCAGGGCGTCGAAGTCGGCGCGCATCAGGGCCGTGGGGGTGGCCTCGGTAGCGTCGTTGCGGAAGACGGCAACCATCCCGAAGCCGCCGATGCCGTCGACGACCTCGCAGTCCAGGCCGGCTAGCCGGGAGCGGATCTGGGCCGCGGTGCGTTCCTCCTCGTGGGAGAGCTCCGGGTGGCGGTGGAGATCCTGATAAAAACCCTCCTGCCAGGTCAGGTCGACGCCGTGGTCGCGGACGAACTCCGGATTCTTTGTGGGGGAAGCCATAGATCTCACTCCGATAGTTTGGGTAGGGTTACCTGCATGCCACTTATTCAGTTTGATGTACTCGTCCCCGACCACCAAGCCGACCGCGTGGAAGAAGTCTTCCGCGAAGCCTTGGATCGGCTAGTCGACAACGGGCAGCTGGCCCAGGCGAGTGTAAAGCGTCATGATACTCCGCGCCTGGCGGAGGGGGTAGAAGAACAGCTGCGCCAGACCTACCGCGACGAGCACGAAGACCGCGACCTCGACAATGCCGAGGTACGGCGCTACGCCCTGGCCGTGGAGGGGGCTACCGGTTCCATCAACCAGCTGACGATGGTGCTCGCGCGCCTTCTCACCCCGCATGCGGCGTTGCCCAAGGACCACGTCCTGCTCGAAGACGAGACCGCCCACGAGCGCCCCGCCATCTTCCCGTGGACCGTGGATATCCAGCGCTAAGACCCTAGCTCTTCCTGGATCTGGCGGGCCAGGGCCTGGCCGGCCGCGCGAAGGCGTTCGGGCATCTCGCCGCCCGCTGGCAGCGCGGCGTGAAAGCTGCCGGCGGGCAGCTCGGCATCGTCAGCGAACTGGCCGGCCGCGATGGCAACGCGCGGTGCGTTGGGGGAGGCTGCCGCGCGGTCGGCGACGGTGCCCACGGCCTTGCCGGTCAGCGACTGGGCGTCGAAGCGCCCCTCGCCGGTGACCACGGCGTCCGCCTCAGCCAGGTGCCGGTCGAGGTCGAGCGCGTCGGCGACATACTCGGCGCCGCTTAGAACGCGCACATGTTCGTCGTTGCCCCACAGGATGCGCGACATCCAGCTAAGACCCACCGGGATCGCTCCGGCCGCGCCGAAGTACTCGGTGGTGGGGTCTTCTTCGGTGAATTCGCACAGGTTAAGCAGCGCGCCGGTCAGCAGGGCGACCTGCTCGCGGTTAGCGCCCTTTTGCGGGCCGTACATGGACGACGCCTCCCTTGGGGTGCAGCGGGTATCCGCCAGTAGGGTGTAGTCCAGCATCCCGGCCTTGGAGTTCAGCTGCGCGGTGTCGATATCGCCCAGGCGCACCAGCTCGGCCGGGCCTTGGGCTAGGGCGAGCCCGCGGGCATCGTGGGGCGCTGCACCCAGAGCGCACAGGATGCCGATGCCGCCGTCGATGGTTGCGCTGCCACCCAGGCCTAGCACGATTGACTTGGCGCCGCGGGTCTCGGCGTCGGCGATGAGGACGCCGGTGCCGAAGGAATCCGCGCGGAGCGGATCCGGGCTATCGGCGACTGCGGGCAGGCCGGTGGCCGCGGCGACGTCGATATAGGCGGTGGCGGTTTCCGGATCGAGGTAGTACTCCGCCTCGGTCAGCCGCCCCAGCGCGTCCACCGAGGGGATGCACACGCGGTCCAGCTGGCGGCCCGCCAGGCTGGCTGCCGTGGCGAGCGTGTGCGCGGTGCCTTCGCCGCCGTCGGCTAGAGGACAGGTCACCACCGTGGCCTCGGGTAGCTCCTGGCGGATGCCGGAGGCCAGGCCGGCGGCGGCCAGGCTCGAGTTAGCAGTACCTTTGAAAGAGTCTGGGGCGACGACGATATGCATGGGCGCAATTATATGGCACGCGCCTCCCGCTACCTGCGGACCACCGTGCGGCACGCGGCTCTACCCCTCAATTTCGGTAAAGTGACAGAAAAGATAGTATGCAAAAGTACAGGTAGGGAGGCTGGGTTCTTCCGTGCTGGCTAAAGGGTGGTTGCGAAAGCAGTTCCGCCCTAGGAAACTGTCACTAGGCAGGTTCCCGCGGTTTTAGGGGCTGGCCCAAGCCAACTAGTTACTTCCGAGTACAGGAGAAGAGATGTCCGTAGACCTCCAGATTTCCGATTACTACAACAAGCTGCTGAAGAGGAACGCGGGCGAGCCGGAGTTCCACCAGGCGCTCTCCGAGGTTCTGGACTCGCTCAAGATCGTGCTGGGAAAGGATCCCCACTACGCGGATTACGGCTTGGTCGAGCGGCTCTGTGAGCCGGAACGTCAGCTCATCTTCCGCGTGCCGTGGACCGACGCCGAAGGCAATATCCGCGTCAACCGCGGCTTTCGAGTGCAGTTCAACTCGGCGCTGGGTCCGTACAAGGGCGGTCTGCGCTTCCACCCGTCGGTCAACCTGGGCATCATCAAGTTCCTGGGCTTCGAGCAGATCTTCAAAAACTCCCTAACCGGCCTGCCCATCGGCGGCGGTAAGGGCGGCTCGGACTTCGACCCGAAGGGCAAGACAGACCAGGAGATCATGCGTTTTTGTCAGTCCTTCATGACGGAGCTGCACCGCCACATCGGTGAGTACCGCGACGTGCCCGCCGGCGACATCGGGGTCGGCGGCCGCGAAATCGGCTACCTCTTCGGCCAGTACCGCCGCCTGTCTAACCAGCACGAGTCCGGCGTTCTGACCGGCAAAGGCCTCAGCTGGGGCGGCTCCCTGGTGCGCACCGAGGCAACCGGTTATGGCACCGTCTATATCACCGAGCAGATGGTCCAGGCCCACGGTGAGGACCTCTCCGGCGCCCGCGTGATTGTCTCCGGTAGTGGCAACGTGGCCATCTACGCCGCTGCCAAGGCTCAGGAACTCGGCGCGACCGTGGTCGCCATGTCGGACTCCGCCGGCTACGTCACCACTCCGGACGGCGTGGACATCGAGCTGCTCAAGGACGTTAAGGAAAACCGCCGCCAGCGCATCTCGACCTACGCCGAGGAGGCCGGCGGCAACGTCGCCTATCACGCGGGCGCGGGGATTTGGTCGGTGGCTGCCGACGTGGCTCTGCCGTGCGCGACCCAGAATGAGCTGGACGGCGACGCCGCCCGCCAGCTCATTGACAACGGCGTGAAGTACGTGGCCGAGGGCGCCAACATGCCGTGCACCCCGGAGGCCGTGCACGCCTTCCAGGATTCCCACGTCAACTTCGTGCCGGGCAAGGCCGCCAACGCCGGCGGTGTGGCCACCTCCGCGCTGGAGATGCAGCAGAACGCCTCCCGGGACTCCTGGTCCTTCGATTACACCGACGACCGCCTGCGCCAGATCATGTCGAACATCTTCACCAACATCGACAAGACCGCCGCGGAATACAACCGCGAGGGCGACTACGTCGCCGGCGCGAACATTGCTGGCTTCAAGAAGGTTGCCGACGCCATGCTGGCCCAAGGCGTCATCTAAAACCGGCGCAGCCCGCGTGGGTATACCGCGGGCGCTTAAGCGTCTGCGGCACGGGGCGTAAATAGTCTCAAGTTAAACTTGAGATTTTCCGCCCTATTCCAGTGTGGGAAGCCGCTGCGGCCGGTCGCGCTGGCTAGGCTGGTCACTATGTACCGCGTATTCGAAAGCCTTGATGAACTAGTACAGAACCTGGAGCAAGCCCGGGGCGTTCCCATGACCTCGAATTGCATGGTGCCCCGCAACGAGATGCTCGCCCTGCTGGACGATCTGCGCAACGCCCTGCCCGTCGAGATCGACGACGCGCAGGACGTGTTGGACAAGCAGGACGAGATTATCCGCGGCGCGGAGGAACGCGCCGAGCAGACCGTGGTGGACGCCAACGCGCAGGCCGATCACATCATCGCCCGTGCCCAGGCGGACTCCGAGTCCATGGTCGCCGACGCCCAGGCTCACGCCAACGGCTTGGTCGAGCGCGCGCAGAACGAGGCCGACTCCACCGTGGAAAAGGCCCGCGCCGACGCCGAGCGTGCCGTCGCCCAGGGGCAGGAGTCCTACGAACGCGCAGTCGCTGCCGGCCAGGAAGAGCAGGACCGCTTGGTCTCCGAGTCGGAGGTGGCGCGCCGGGCGAACGAGGAAGCCCACCGGATCGTGGACACCGCCCACTCCGAGTCCCACCGCCTGCGCACTGAGTGCGACGAGTTCGTGGACAACAAGCTCGGTGAATTCGAAGAAACCCTCAACTCCGTGCTGCGCACCATCTCCTCGGATCGCTCCGCCCTGCGCCGCGGCGCCGGCGCCGCCGGCCGGGTCGGCGGCAGCGATTATTCCCGCGGTTACAACGGCTACGGCCAGGACTCCTACGACGGCTACGACGCCGGTTACGACAACCGCGGCTAGCTCAAACCTCTAGCGCAAGCGCAAGCGCCCGCTGGACGAGCAGCGGGCGCTGGGGAGGGCCGGGCGCGGTAGCTAGAAATACGCCGGCGTGCGCTGGGAAGGTACCGGTTCGGCGGACGCGGACTTGATGTTGAGGCAGGCTGCGATCAGGGCGAAGATGAGCCCGGGCAGCGCGCACAGTGGCCACAGCAAGAGGAAGGACGTCAGCAGATCGCCTTCCCCACCGCTGGTGACGTGGCCGGTGAGCAGCCCCAGCGCGTAGACGGAGGCATGGACCAGTCCGATCCCGGTGGTCAGCGCGCCCACGGAACAAAACGCGGCGCTGAGTGGTTCCTTCGCGCTCCAGGTCAGTTGGACTGCGCAGACCGCCATGCAGGCCGCGCCTAGCATGACGGTGATTTCGAAGGGGACCGGTACAAACAGCAGGGCGCCGACGAGCATGCCGGTCAACAGTGCGCTGAGGCAGACGCGGCGCAGGCGGGAGCCGGTGGTACCGGTTAGCCCGGCCGGGTGCGGGCCGCGTAGCCGGCGGACAAGGCAGCCCACCACGCCCAGGCAGACTGTCGGGGCGACGACCGCGAGGGGGAAAGACCACGCCACCTCGCGCAGGCCCGCCAACATGGATATGTTCATGGTCTACCAGTTTAGGTAGCCTGCCGGCGCTGTTAAAGGGAAAACCTGCCTACCTAACGCATTATGACCGCGTGCCCAGGGGTCTGACAGATTAGCCGGGAAAGTCGTGCGCCAGCTGTGGGGCTGGGCGGCGCGCCGCGGTGTTGACCGGCGGGGTAGGATATCCGGTGATATGACTTCACCACTGAAATTCAACGTTGCTTCGCTGCTGGGGGCGTCTGCCGAGGGCCTGCCGACCCAGCGCAGCCAGACTGGTCCCACCCCAGCGCGCATCGGCGGCGAAATGCTCGCCGTGTCGGAGGGCGAGGAGCTCACCGTGGACGCGACCCTGACCCCGCTGGGTGGAGGCGTGCTTGTCGATGCCGACGTGCGCGGCCTCCTGCACGGCGAGTGCTCCCGGTGCTTAAGCCCCCTGAACCCGCCGCTGGACATCCACGTCAGCCAGGTTTATGCCGCCGACGCGGATTTCATCACCGGCGACCCGGAGTCCGAGGAAGAGCAGGGCTCCGGCGACGAGATCGGCCAGGTCGAAGGCGACGAGGTCGATCTGCTGCAGCCACTCATCGACGAGGTCGGTCTGAGCCTGCCTTTCGCCCCGGTCTGTGAGAACGGCTGCGATATCCAAACCCCCAAGGGTGTGACCGCCGGGGTGTCCGGTGAAAAGGACCCTGACGACGAGGCAGTGGACCCGCGGTGGGCCCGACTGGAGAAGTTCCTGTGAGCAAGAAAGCAAAGCTAGACCCGCTGGCCGCCTGGGCGGCCGCCTACGACGCGGTGGATCACGAGCCCCTGCGCGAGAAGCTCCAGGTCAACCTGGACGATGAGCACCTGCGCCTGGCGCTGACGCACCGCTCGTTCGCCAACGAGAACGGCCACCTGCCCAACAACGAGCGCCTGGAATTCCTGGGCGATGCCGTACTGGGCCTGTCCGTGGCCGCGGAGCTCTATGAGCAGTACCCGTCCCGGCCAGAGTCCGATATTTCCAAGATGCGCGCCTCCATCGTCTCGCGCTACGGTCTGGCGGACATCGCCCGGGAGATCGGCCTGGGCCCCTTTATCCTGCTGGGCAAGGGCGAGCAGTCCTCCGGCGGGGCGAACAAGGAGTCGATCCTGGCGGATACCACGGAGGCGCTGCTGGGTGCTATCTACCGCCAGTTCGGCTTCGCGACCGCCCGCCGGGTGGTGCTGCGCCTGTTTAGGCACAAGATTGATACCGCCACCGTCGCCGGCCGCCACCTGGACTGGAAGACCACCCTGCAGGAGCTGTGCGCGGAGTTGCACGCGCCGATGCCCGTCTACGAGGCCAGCTCCACCGGCCCCGAGCACGATCAGACCTTCACCGCCGTCGCCCTGGTCAACGGCCAGGAATTCGGCCGCGGCGAGGGCCACAACAAGAAGCTGGCGGAGCAGCAGGCCGCTCACCTGGCTTGCGACAAGCTGCGCGAGTCCCCGCGGCTGGTCGCCGGCGCCGCGCACCCGGGCGCGGGGTCGGATTAATCCCGCGAAGCCGAAGACCCTGAAACACTGTGCCGGAATTACCAGAAGTTGAGGTCGTCCGCCGTGGGCTAGAGCCCTACGTAGTCGGGCGCACCTTTGAATCCGTCGAGGTGCTCCACCCGCGCGCCACGCGCGGCCAGGACGCGCCGCTGGGTGAGCTCATCGTGGGCGCCCGTGTGCGCGCGGTGGCCCGCCGCGGCAAGTACATGTGGCTAGAGCTGGCCGACGAGCCCGTCGCAGACCCCGCCCGCAACGTGGTCTTCATCCACTTGGGCATGTCGGGGCAGCTGCGGGTGGGTCACAACGACTCCGCCCACGTGCGCATCCGCACGCGGCTGTCCGGCGGGGTGGAGCTAGATTTCATCGACCAGCGCACCTTCGGCCGCTGGCACTTCGGGCCGCTGGCAACCATCTCGCACATCGCCCGCGATCCGCTCGACCCGAACTTCGATATCGCGGCCGCCGCGCGCCGGATCACGGCGAAGAAGGTCCCCATCAAAACGGTCTTGCTGGACCAGACGGTGGTGTCCGGGATCGGCAATATCTACGCTGACGAGGCCCTGTGGCTGGCCGGCCTCGACCCCCGAAAGCGGGCGAGCGCCCTGCGACAGTACCGAGCCCGCGAGGTCGTCAAGTCTGCCGCGGCGGTCATGCGCACCGCGCTGGCGGCCGGCGGGACGAGCTTCGATTCCCTCTACGTCAATGTCAACGGTGAGTCCGGGTATTTTTCCCGCGACTTGAACGCCTACGGGCGGGCGGGATTGCCGTGCCGGCGGTGCGGCAGCCTCCTGCAGCGGCGGGTCCTCGGCGGGCGCTCGACGTCCTACTGCCCGCAGTGCCAGATCTTCGGGTGATCTCCCACAGGGTGATCTAGGCTATGTTATTTACATGACTTTTCTTGAAAACATCGTTGGCACAGGCAACGATTTCCTGTGGACCTGGGTGGTGCCGTGGCTGCTGATCGGCGCGGGCATCTTCTTCGGCATTCGCACGGTTCTGGTCCAGATCCGCATGGTGCCCGACATGTTCAAGGCCGTCGTCGAGCGGCCCAACGGCACCGGCCGCGATGAGGACGAGGACTACGGCGGCATCTCCGCCTTCAAGGCGTTTACCATCTCGGCCGCCTCCCGCGTGGGCACCGGCAACATCGCCGGCGTGGCCGTGGCCATCTCTCTGGGCGGTCCGGGCTCGGTGTTCTGGATGTGGATCATCGCCATTCTGGGCGGCGCGACCGCCTTCATCGAGTCCACGCTGGCCCAGCTGTGGAAGGTCCGCGACGGTGACGCCTACCGCGGCGGCCCGGCCTACTACATGAAGCGCGGCTTGGGCTGGGGCCCGCTGGGTGTAGTCTTCTCCATTGCCATCGCTTTTACCTTCGGCTTTGTCTACAACGCCTTCCAGACCAACGCCATCGCGGATTCCCTGTCGACCTCGATGGGCAACGACAGCTTCGCCTTCAAGGCCATCGTGGGCGTTGTCATCGCTGCGATTTCCGGCCTCATCATTTTCGGCGGCGTCCAGCGCATTGCCAACATGACCCAGCTCATCGTGCCGTTCATGGCCGGCGCCTACCTGATTGTGGGCCTGTTCGTGGTGGTGACCAACCTGGACGCCGTCCCGGCCATGTTCGAGGCCATCATCGGCCACGCGCTCGGCTTCAGAGAGATCGCCGGCGCCGCCCTGGGGACTGCCATGATGCAGGGCATCCAGCGCGGCCTGTTCTCCAACGAGGCGGGCGAGGGCTCGGCCCCGAACGCCGCGGCGACCGCCACCGTCTCCCACCCGGTCAAGCAGGGCCTGGTGCAGACCCTGGGCGTGTACTTCGACACCCTGGTCGTGTGTACCATCACCGCCTTCATCATCTTGCTGGGCTCCGAGGTCAACTACGGCGAGGAGGCCGAGGGCGTGTCCCTGACACAGACCGCGCTGTCGTCCGAGGTGGGCGACTGGGGCATCCACTTCGTGACCTTCGTCCTGTTTTTCCTGGCGTTTTCCTCCATCCTGGGCAACTACTACTTGGCCGAGGCCAACGTGGAGTACCTGTCGCGCTCCAAGGCCGTGTTGGTTGTCTTCCGCCTGGTCGTCCTCTTCTTCGTCTGGTTCGGCGCGGTGGGCACGCTGCCGCTGGTCTTCTCGCTGGCAGATACCGGCGCCGGGACCATGGTCGTGCTCAACATCATCGCCATCGTGCCGCTGAGCGGCGTGGCCATCAAGCTGCTCAAGAACTACAACGAGCAGCGCCGCAAGGGCGTGGACCCGGTCTTCCACCGGGACATGCTGCCTGAGGCTAAGAACGTCGAGTGCTGGGACGGCAGCGATCCGGTCACCCGGCGCAGCGTCGAGGATCGCCAGATCCTGCGCGACGATGCCACCCCGGACAAGTCCTAGCCCGCCGCACGCAACAGAAAATAGGTGACAGCACAATGACCACGCGTATGACCGCCTTCGTCCACGGCCACGTTCAAGGGGTGGGGTTTCGGTGGTGGACCCGCTCGCGGGCGCTGGAGCTCGGGCTGTCCGGGCACGCGACCAACCTGCGGGACGGGCGCGTGCAGATCGTCGCGGAAGGGCTGGGAGAAGGCTGCGCGCGGCTGCTCGAGCTGCTGCGGGAAGAGCCCACAACGACGTCTCGCCCCGGCCGGGTGGATACTGTCGTGGAACAGTATTCTGACCCGCGGGGCGAGGAAGGATTCATCGAGCGCTAAAAGCCCCCAGCGCCTTAGCCGCTGTCAACGGCTCTTAATGGCTGTCAGCGGCTGCTAGCGCGGTGGACGGATCGTGGTGGAGACCAGGTTCGGCGGCTCGGGCAGGGAGCGGGTGACCTTGACGGCGCGGTCCAAAAGCTCCTCTTTGGGCATGGAGAAATCGTTATCCGCCCAGCACATGATGATGTTGAACAAAAGCCCGTTCCATGTCACGCCGGCGATGGTGTCGTCGAATTCCGCGAGGTTCTTGTTGAGCTCTTCCAGGATGCGGTAGTGCGCGCCGGCGGAAATGGCTAGGGTCAGCTCCTCGCGGTACTGCCAGGTCTTGTCCAGCACCGCGGCCCAGTAGCTGCGCAGGGAATCGCGTGCCGAGGGGGTGGTGCCGATTTCGTCGAAGACGCGGTGGATGAACTGTTCCACTACTGAGTCTTTGGTGGGGAAGTGACGGTAGAACGAGGACCGCGAGATCTTCGCGGTCCGGATGATCTCGGAGGCCGTGATATCGGCAAAGAGCTTGTCCTTAGCGAGGACTTTGACGGCCTGGAAAACTGCCCGGCGGGTCTCGTGCTTGCTGCGCTCGTTGTGAGCGCGCAAGGCCCGGGCCTGAGGAGTGGTCACCTTGTTCTCAACTCAGCTTTCTTGGGTAGGGTTCAACCGGGGAAGTTGAACTAAGGTTCAAGATTTAATCCTAGAGCAGATTTACGGGAAATTTTAACTTAGTTCAGCAAAATTTTACCTGACATGTTGACGCCGTTTGGTATGGGTTGCGCTTATACCCAAACGGTGTCATCCGCCGTGGTTAGCGGCGTCTGGTGCGCGGCCAGGGCAGGATAAGTTGTTAGACTTTGTCCAATGCACCTGAAATCACTCACGCTCAAAGGCTTTAAGTCCTTTGCCTCGGCGACGACGCTCAAATTCGAGCCGGGGATCTGTGCCGTGGTGGGCCCGAACGGCTCGGGTAAATCCAACGTGGTCGACGCCCTCGCGTGGGTGATGGGGGAGGGCAGCGCCAAGACGCTGCGCGGCGGCAAGATGCAGGACGTCATCTTCGCCGGCGCCGGCGACAAAAAGCCGCTCGGCCGCGCCGAGGTCACCCTGACTATCGACAACGCCGACGGGGCGCTGCCCATCGACTACCGCGAGGTCTCTGTGACCCGCCGCATGTTCCGAGACGGCGCCAGCGAGTATGAAATTAATGGTTCCAAGGCGCGGCTCATGGACATCCAGGAGTTGCTCTCGGACTCCGGTATCGGCCGCGAGATGCATATCATCGTCGGCCAGGGCAAGCTCGCGGAGATTCTCGAGTCCCGACCGGAGGAGCGGCGTTCCTATATTGAGGAAGCGGCCGGCGTCCTCAAACACCGGCGCCGCCGCGAGAAGGCCCAGCGCAAGCTCAACGGCATGCAGACCAACCTCGACCGGCTGACCGACCTGACCGAGGAACTGGGCAAGCAACTCAAGCCCCTGGCCCGCCAGGCCGAGGCCGCTCAGCGTGCCGCCACCGTCCAGGCGGACCTGCGCGACGCCCGTTTGGGCCTGGCCGGTGCCCGGATCGTTTCCCTGCGCGGCCAGCTCGACGATGCCCGCGCGGCCACCCAGCGCGTTTCCGAGTCCCTGGCCACGTCACAGGCCGCGCTGGAGGAGACCACCGGCGCCCAGCTCGACATCGAGACTGAGCTGGAAGAGGTCGCCCCTGCGGCGGAGGCGGCCCAGCAGGTCTGGTTCGACCTGTCCAACCTGAGCGAGCGGGTCGCGGCGACCCTGCGCATTGCCGCCGAACGCGCCCGCACCTCGGGCGAGGTCACCGCCTACCAGGGCCAGGACCCCGAAGATCTAGAAGCTCGCGCCCGCCAGGCGGACGAGGACTACGAGATGCTGCTGGCCAGCGCCGAATCCGCCGCCGAGGCCTTCGAGGAGGCCAAGGAAGAAGTCGCCGCGCGCCAGGAGGAGTACGCTGCGGAGGAAAAGGAACACCGCGCCCAGGTCCGCGCGCTGGCCGACCGCCGCGAAGGCGTGGTGCGCCTAGTCGCGCAGGAAGAAGCCCAGACCGCCCGCGTGGAGCAGGCGGAGGCAGAACTGGCCCGCCAGGAGGCGACGTGCGAGTCCACGCGGGAACGCGTGCACAGCGCCCGCCGGGAGGCCGACGACATCGGCGACAAGCTCACCGCTCTGCAGGCCGAGCGCGAGCCGCTCGACGAGGCCCACGTGCGCGCCGCCAGCGAATCCGACGCCGCCGACAAGCGCCTCGAGCAGCTGCGCGACGATCAGCGCGACCGCGACCGCGAGGTTTACACGCTGCGCGCCCAGATCGACACCCTGGTGCAGACCGCCCCGCCGGCCATCGAACTCGGCGAGGCCTTTTCCCCGCTGGCCGAGCACGTCACCACGAAATACGACACCGCCTTGGCCGCGGCGCTGGGGGCCTTTGCCGAGGCCCAGGCCGGGCAAGTCGACGGCGAGGTGCTGGATAAGCTCATCGGCGCCGCCCGCACCGCCGTGGTGGATACCGATGCCCCGGCCAGCTCCGGCTGGCGCCTGCAGGCCGAGCTGCCCGCCGGGACCAGCTGGTTGCTCGACGAGGTCGAGGTAGCCCCCGCCGTCAGCGCCGGCCTGAACCGCCTGCTCGCCGACGTCGTGTTGGCGCCCACGGTGGATGCCGCCCGGGAGGTCGTCGCCGCCGACCCGCGCCTGCGGGCGGTGACCCCCGACGGGGTCCTTTGCGGCGAGGGCTGGCTGCAGGCCGGCACCGGCGCGTCCTCGACCGTGGAGGTCAGCGCGCAGATCGCCCAGGCGCGCCAGCGCCTGGAAGCGGCGCAGACCGCCGCGGAGGAACTGTCCGGCACCCTGGAGGGCGCCAAGCAGGCGGCCGAGGAGGCCCGCGTCGCGGCGGCCTCGGCGACCGCGGCCCTGCAGAAGCACGACGCCCAGATAGCGGCCTGGCAGCGAGATCACCAGCGCCTAGTCCAACAGGTCGAGGCGAACACCAAGGAGCACGAGAAGGCCGCCGCCCGCGCCACCGAGCTGGATGTCGAGCTCGATAAGGCGCGCGAAGAACTAGAGCAGATCCGCGACCGGCTCAGCCGCATCGATGACGACGAGGCCACCGAGGAGCCGGATTCCGCGGCGCGCGAAGCGGCATCGGCGGCGCTGGAGCAGGCTAAAAACCGCCAGGTGGAGGCCCAGTACGCCGCGCGCTCGGCGCAGGAAAAGGTTTCCCAGGTAGCCGGCAAGGCTGACAACCTGCGCCGCCAGGCCGAAAACGAGCGCCTGGCCAAGCAGCGGCACGACAACGCCCAGGCCCGCCGCCGCGCGCAGGCCCGCCTGGCGGCCGCCGTGCAGCGCCACGCCGAGGACCTGGCCGCCCGGGCCGCGGACGCCCTCGACCGCGCTACCGAGCGCCGCGACGAGCTGGTCAACCAGCGAAACGTGCTCAACGCGCGGCTGGCCTCGGCCAAGCAGGCCGTCTCCTCAGCCCGGCAGCAGACCGAAAGACTCACCCAGCAGGCCCACGATGCCGAGGTCGCTCAGACCCAGGCCCAGGTCCGCGTCGAAGAAGCCGAGGCAAAAGTCACCGAGCAGCTCGGCATCTCCATCGCCGACCTGCTGCGCGATTACACCCCGGGCCCGGAGTTCGATCAGGTCGCGGAGAACAAACGCCTCAAGCAGGCGGAGAAGGACTTGAACTCGCTGGGCAAGGTCAACCCGCTGGCACTGGAGGAATACCGCGCGCTGGAGGAGCGCTACCGCTACCTGTCCACGCAGCTTGACGACGTCATCCAGGCCCGCCGCGACCTGGAAGGGGTCATCGAGGACGTCGACGCGCGCATTCTGCAGCTTTTCACCGACGCCTGGCTCGACGTGGAGGCCGAATTCCCGAAGGTCTTTTCCACTCTCTTCCCGGGCGGCGAGGGCCGCTTGGTGCTCACCGAGCCGGATTCCATGCTCACCACCGGCATCGAGGTCGAGGCCCGCCCGCCGGGAAAGAAAGTCAAGCGCCTGTCCTTGCTTTCCGGCGGGGAGAAGTCCCTGACCGCGCTGGCGATGTTGGTCGCCATCTTCCGCGCCCGCCCCTCGCCCTTCTACGTCATGGATGAGGTCGAAGCCGCCCTCGACGACGTCAACCTGCGCCGGCTTATCGCCCTGTTCGAGGAGCTGCGCAACGACTCGCAGCTCATCGTGATCACCCACCAGAAGCCGACGATGGACGTGGCCAACGTCCTCTACGGCGTGACCATGCGCGGCGACGGCATCACCCGGGTCATCTCCCAGCGCATGAACCCCGCCGGCACGGCTCCGGGTACCGAAAAGGCTGCTGACGATGCCGCCCGTCTCGGCGTCGATGCCTCCGCCCGGGGTTAAACGCCTGGGCCCACCTCACTAACGCGGCCGTTTGCTGGCACTATGGAAGGCATGGAATCTAACTTAGCGCTATGGATTGGCATTGCCGTGGTCGTGCTTATCGTCATCGCCCTAGTGGCGGTGGTTTTAGTTGGCAAGCGCCGCGGCGAGAGCAAGAAGGTGTCCTTCAACCAGGAAGACACCGAGCCGAAGGAACTGACCCAGCAGGAAAAATCAGGAAACTACCAGGCCAAGTCCGGCTTTAACTTCGCCGCCGGCAGCGAGCCCGACAAGCAGCCCGCCGGCACACCGAACGCCACCGGCAACGCTAACGCCGCGGGCATGGCCGGGGTCTTCGCCTCTGCCCACGACGAGCCGGCAAAGGCTGACAGTGAGAAGGTGGACGTCCGCAAGGCTGACTCCGACCAGGCGGACGGTCAGGAGCCGAACGCCGACGAGCCCGGCGGCGAAAAGCCCGAGAGTGTCACCGATATCGCCGCCGCGGCCGTCGCCCGCGCGAAGTCCGATGAGCTCGCCGACGCCCCGCTCGCCTCCGAGGCCGACCGTGCCGAAGCCGCGGCGCCGTCTGAGAAGGCTAAGCCGTCCGAGGCAGCCGAGAAGGCCGAAGCAGGGGAGAAGGCCGCGCCCGCAGAACCGGCTGAGCCGGAAACCCCGGCGACCCCGCAGGAGCCGGAGGCCGCGGACCAGCCCGCACAGGATGAGACCTCCACCGCGGAGGCCGAGGAAGCCGCGGTGGCCGCCGACGCGCAGACCAGCTCCGCGGAGCGCGCGCTTGCGGAGACCCCGGCGCCTACGCCAGCTCCCGCCGCGGACGCGGCAGCGGAATCGGCGGATGAGCCCGCGGCGGAGACCGCGCCCGAACCCGCGGAGCCGCGCGAGGAGATCGCGCCGGCCGTCGGCCGCCTGGGCCGGATGCGCGGGCGTCTGTCGCGTTCCCAGAACGCTATTGGCCAGGGCCTGTTGGGCATTCTGTCTGCCGGCGACCTAGACGATGACGCCTGGGAGGAAATCGAAGATACTCTCATCATGGCGGACCTGGGCACCAAGTCGACGCTGAAGGTCACGGAGTCTCTGCGCGGGAAGATCGCAGAGCGCGGCGTTAGCAGCGAGGACGAGGCCCGCGCCATGCTGCGCGAGGCGCTCATCGAGGCCGGCCACGTGGAGATGGACCGCTCCATTAAGGCGATGCCGCACGACGGCAAGCCCGCGGTCGTCATGGTCGTCGGCGTCAACGGCACCGGCAAGACCACCACCACGGGCAAGCTGGCCCGCGTGCTGGTCTCCCTGGGTAAGAAGGTCCTGCTGGGCGCGGCGGATACCTTCCGCGCCGCGGCGGCGGACCAGCTCGAGACCTGGGGCAAGCGCGTGGGCGCGGACACCGTGCGTGGCAAGGAAGGCGCGGATCCGGCATCGGTGGCTTTCGATGCCGTCGCCGCCGGCGTCGAAAACCAAGTTGACGTCGTCCTGGTCGACACCGCCGGCCGCCTGCACACCTCCACCGACCTGATGGATCAGCTGGGCAAGGTCAAGCGCGTGGTGGAAAAGAAGTCGCAGGTCGACGAGGTCCTGCTGGTCATCGACGCCACCGTCGGCCAGAACGGTCTGGTCCAGGCGCGCATCTTCCGTGAGGTCGTGGACATCACCGGCGTGGTGCTGACCAAGCTGGACGGTACCGCCAAGGGCGGCATCGTCTTCCAGGTGCAGGAAGAACTCGGCGTGCCGGTGAAGCTCGTGGGGCTGGGCGAGGGCGCCGACGACCTGGCGCCCTTCGAGGTCGAAAGCTTCGTCGACGCCCTGTTGGGAAGTTAAGAAAACACCCCATCTGACCCACCTTGGCCCCTGGCTGCTGCTGGCAGCCGGGGGCCAAAGTGATCTGCGGTCTGCCCGGGCAGTGACGTGATCCGGATTAAGTACAGTGCTAATCTGGGGAGGCTGTATTTATGCTATTTTCAGCAAACTCCATACATGTCCAATACCGTCCATCGTGTTAAGGCTTTAAACCTGTGACGCTTTTATATGTTGTCCTTCTCGCGGCACTGGCAGTGGCGTGCTCGCCCGGCGCGGTCAAGGTACTTGATCGAAAAGCAGGGTGGCCGCTAGCGGCCATCTTCGTCGTGGCGGCGGGACTCCTCCTTCGAGAAATTCCCGCGATCTCCAGCGGGAATGGCATCGAGTACCAGCTGACCTGGGTCGCGGACTTCCTCGCGCCCGGGGTGGACGCTGGGGTCTCGTTGCGCGCGGATGCCCTCGGCTCGTTCTTCGCACTGCTCGCGCTTGTGATCGGCGCCGTCGTCCTTATCTATTCCGCCGCGTACCTTCCCAAGCACCAAGGCAACGTCAGCTTCTACACGCTGATGACCGCCTTTACTATGTCGGTGCTACTGCTGGTGTTGGCCGACGACGTGATCGTGCTCTTTATGGCCTGGGAACTGGTCTCCCTGGCCTCGTTCATGCTGATCGCGCGCTCCGGTGCCACCGGTGAACCGGGCTCGCAGCGCACTCTCGTCCTGACGTTTATCGGCGGGCTGACGCTGCTCACCGCCGTGGCGATCGCCGCCACCGCCGTGGGCTCTACCAACCTGCACGCCATCCTGATTTCGCCAGTCTGGGCGGACAACCACGCGCTGACTGTCGGGGTCGCGGTGCTCATCGCCGTCTCCGCCTTCACCAAGGCCGCGCAGTTCCCGTTCCACTTCTGGCTGCCGGAGGCCATGGCGGCCGCCACGCCGGTCTCTGCGTTCCTGCACGCCGCCGCCGTGGTCAAGGCGGGCATCTACCTGCTTATCCGTTTCTCGACGGTGTTTCACGACGTCGCGGTCTGGAACTGGCTGCTGATCGTCGTCGGCATGGGCACGGCAATCATGTCCGCGCTCTTTGCCGTCCAGAAGACCGACCTGAAGAAGCTGACCGCTTATTCGACGGTCTCGCACCTGGGCTGGATCGTGGCGACCATCGGCGTGGGTACCCCGTTTGCCATCGCCGCCGCCGTCGTCCACACCCTGGCGCACGCGCTGTTTAAGTCCTCGCTGTTTATGCTCATCGGCGTGATCGACCACGAGGCCGGGTCCCGCAACATCAAGGACCTGGGCAAGCTGTGGAATAAGATGCCTTTCACGTTCGTCTCAGTGGTCATCGGCGCCGCTTCCATGGCCGCGGTCCCGCCCCTTCTGGGCTTCGTGTCCAAGGAGGGCATGCTGACCGCGTTCCAGGACGCACCCGTCGGGGGCGCCGGGGTAGTGGTCCTGCTGATCGCCGCCGGCATCGGCGCGCTGCTGACGTTTACCTACTCGGCGAAGCTCGTCTTCGGCGCCTTCATCGACGGCGACAAGGACATGTCCGGCGTCCACGAGGCCCCGGTCTCCCTGTGGCTGCCGGCCGCCCTGCCCGGACTCATGTCCGTCCCGCTGGTCTTCATCCTCGGGCTTTTCGATGCCCCCTTGGACAAAATCGCCGCCGCCGTCGGTATGGATCACCACAGCCACCTGGCGCTGTGGCACGGCATCAACGTGCCGCTGGTGATTTCCGTGGTGGTGCTGGTGCTCGGCATCGCCGGCTTGGCCGTGCGCCGCCCGCTGTGGTCGGCGCTGGAATCCCGCGAGCTGCTGCCTGCCAACGGCAACCAGCTCCTGCACGGGCTGCACAAGGCCAGCGAGGGCATCGGCCACGTGTTCGCCTCCATGGCCGCCACCCACAACCCGTCGCGCCACCTGCTGCCCATCGTGTTGCTGGTGATCCTGCTGGCAGCAACGACGTTGTTCGGCAGCGAGGGCATCGACGGCCAGGCCCTGGCCCCGCGCGTCGACGGCCTGGACAACCCGTGGGACCTGCTGCCGCTGGGCATTATCGTGCTATCGATGTTCGGCCTGGTGCGCACTCGGAACCGCCTGACCGGCGCGGTCATGGTCGGCGCGGTCGGCGTGGGCGTGACCCTGCAGATGTTCCTGTTGGGCGCGCCGGACGTCGCCCTGACCCAGTTCACGGTGGAGGCCCTGTCCGTCATCGTGATGATGATGGTGCTGCGCTACCTGCCGGAGAAGTTCGAGCCGGTGCGCAACCCGCGCCGCCGCTACGGCTCCGTGGTGGTGGCCGTGCTGGCCGGTATCACCGCCTTCCTCGGCGTGTGGACGCTGATGGGCCGCCACGAGCGCTCCGACCTGGCCGAGTGGTACTTGGACAACGCCCCGGACATCACCGGCGGCGACAACGTCGTGGCCACCATCATCGTGGAGTTCCGTGCCCTGGATACCCTGGGCGAGCTCTCCGTGCTGGGCATGGCCGCCGTGGTCATCGCCGCGGTGACGACCACGCTGCCGCGCTTCCCGTTCTCGCCGGGCACCCGCCCGGCCCCGTTCGGGCAGTCGCAGCTGAACTCCGTGCCCATGCGCAAGGCTCTGCAGATCGTGGTGCCGATCCTCGTCATCATGTCGGTCATCGTCTTCTTCCGCGGGCATAACGCCTCCGGCGGCGGCTTCCCGGCCGCGCTTATCATGGGCGCGGCCATCGGTCTGACCTACCTCTCACGCGGCCGCGACGAGATCGTCTTCGGCCAGATGGCGCCCATCCGCCTGACCGGCATCGGCATCATCATCGCGCTGGTGGCCGGCTTCATCGGCTACCTGGCCGACCCGAGCGGCTTCCTGGTGGCCATCCACGGCGAGGCCCTGGGCCAGCACTGGACCACCTCGCTGATTTTCGACCTGGGCATCTACCTGGCCGTGCTGGGCATGCTGACGATGGCCATCAACGCCCTGGGCGGCTACCTGCGCCCGGGCACCGAGCGCGAGTACCTGCCGTGGGTCCACGACGACGACTCCGTGCTCACCAACACCCCGCAGGCCACGATGGAAGACATCGACGACCCGTACCCCGACCCAATCAACCCGGCGCAATCGCCGAAGCCGGTGCTGACCCGCTCGCGGCGCGGCGCCCGTAAGAAGGGGGAGAAGTAAATGATTTTGGCTTTGACCATCGCCGTCTTGATCGGTGGGGCCGTCTACCTCATCCAGCAGCGCGGCCTCGTACGGATCGTGCTGGGCATGATGTGCTTCGGCCACGGCGCTAACCTGACGCTGCTGGCCACCGGCGTCTACTCCTTCCGCGGGGAGGCCTTCCCGTCTCAGACCCCGCCGGAGCAGATGGCGGACCCGTTGCCGCAGGCCTTCGTCCTGACCGCCGTTGTGATTTCCATGGCGACCGCGACCATCCTGCTGACGCTGGCCGCCATGGGGCCCAACGACGACACCGATGCCGCCGACCCCGTCGACGACAACATCGTCGACCACCCGTTCTCGACCCTGGGGCGCGACGCCCACAACCAGGACATCCGGCAGCGCTCCGACGAGGCGGTGCGCCGCATCCAGCGCGCCCGCGACGCCTACGAGGACGTCTACGAGACCCAGCAAGCTGCCGCCGACCGCACCGCGAAGGAGGGCTAGGCACCAATGTACGATCTAGTAAGCCAAATGCTGCCGCTGTTTCCGGCAGTACCGCTCATCGCGGCGGCCTTCGCGCTGCTGGCGCCCTGGCGCCCGGTCCGCGACGCCATCATGCTGGTGGTGCCCGCCGTCGGCGTCTTCGCCGGCCTGGGCCTGCTGGCCTACACCGTCAACAACGGCCCGGTGGCCCACAACGTGGGCATGTACCCGGGCAACGTGGCCATCCCGTTCGTAGGGGATTCCTTCTCCGCGATCATGCTGACCACCGCGATGATCGTCTCCTTCGGCGCGAACTGGTTCGCTATCGCCGGCGGGGAGACCAAGTCGCGCTACTACCCGTCGCTGACGCTCATCCTGCTGACTGGCGTGGCCGGCGCGCTGATTACCGCCGACCTGTTCAACTTCTTCGTGTTCATCGAGGTCATGTTGCTGCCGTCCTACGGGCTCATCACGATGTCCGGCACCTGGGCCCGCCTGGCCTCGGGCCGCGCCTTCGTGCTGGTGAACCTGTTCGCCTCCACGCTGCTGGTGGTGGGCGTGGGCTACATGTACTCCGTGACCGGCTCCGTGAACATAGCGGCCTTGAACGGCGTGGCGGCCGGCAACGGCCCCGCGACGGTGGCCGCCGGGCTGATCATCATCGCAATTTCGGCCAAGGCCGGCGTCTTCCCGGTCCACACCTGGTTGCCACGCACCTACCCGGGCACCTCCGCCGCGGTCATGGGCCTGTTTTCCAGCCTCCACACCAAGGTGGCGGTCTACATGCTCTACCGCCTTTACGTCCAGCTCTTCGACCTGGACGCCCGTTGGGGTGCGGTTATCGTCGTGGTGATGATCCTGTCGATGGCCGTCGGCTCCTTCGGCGGCCTGGCCGAGGCCACCATCCGCCGCGTGCTGGGCTACCAGATGCTCAACGGCATGCCGTTCATCCTCATCATGTTGGCGTTTACCGCCGCCGATGGGCAGCGCGCCCTGGCCGCCGGCATCCTCTACACGATCCACCACATGATCACCGTTGGCTCGCTTATCCTGGCCTCCGGCGCCATCGAGGAGACCTACGGCACCGGCCGGCTCAACAAACTGTCCGGCCTGGCGCGCAGGGATCCCATCATCGCGTGGATCTTCGCCGCCGGCGCCTTCTCCGTGGTCGGCTTCCCGCCGTTTTCGGGCATGTGGGGCAAGGTCATGCTGGTCGTGGAGATTGCCCGCAACGGCAACGGCTGGGCGTGGGCCGCGATTACTGTCATCGTGGTGGCGTCCTTCGCGGCCTTCCTGGCCATGCTGCGCGTGTGGCGCAAGGTCTTCTGGGGCCGCCAGCTTTCCCAGGACGAGGTTCCGGACGAGCTGGTCATCCGCAAGAAGCTCATGGCCCCGTCGGCCGCGCTCATCCTGGGGTCGCTGACGATGTTCATCTTGGCCGGCCCCGTCATCGAATACACCATGGCGGCCGCGGGCGACCTGCTGGATACCGGCAGTTACATCCACGCGGTCCTAGGCGATGATGCCGTCGCGCTGCCTAACCCGTCCGTACTGGAGGGAGGAGCATAAATGCACGTTGTAACGTATATCCTCTGGTTCATTAAGGAAATCTTCGTCTCCGGCTTCCAGCTCGCGTCCTGCTCGTTCAAGGCTGATAAGGGCTACCACCCGGTCATCGTGCGCTACCCGCTGCGCGTGACCAGCAGCTGGGAGCTGTTCTGGCTGACTTCCTCGATTACCGCCACGCCGGGCACCCTTTCGCTCGGCCTGCGCGAACCCCCGCGGGAGGGCCTGCCGCGCATCGTTATCGTTCAGGCCGTGCTGGGCGACGACCCCGCGGAGGTCCTGGCCGGCATCGCGGAGATGGAGGAGCGCCTGGCCCCGCACGTCAAGGAGCTCGACTACGGCGTGCCCGGGCAGGGCAGCGCCACCGAGGCCGACCCGGCGTTCTACGAGTACCCGCTCGAGTCCGTGGGCCGCTACCTGCGCGCGCCCGAGCTGGCTGAGACGGAAGACCAGCCCATCTCCGAGAACGAGTCCCTGGCCACCCGCCGCTGGCGCCGCCAGCAGAAAGGCAAGGACGTTTAAATGTTTGACGTATCCGCTTTTACCGCTTTCGACTGGTTGGTTGCCGCCTGCGTGTTCATCATGGGACTGTGCGTTTTCGCTGCGCTCGTGCTAACCCTGCGCACGCGCGACGAGCTCACCCGCGCGGTGGTCGCCGACCTCATCTTCTACAGCATGCTCGCCATCTTTTTGGCCCGCTCGACCATCGTCTACTCGTCCATCGCCTACGACATCGCGCTGCTGGCCTCCATCGCCGGCGGCGTGCTGCCGACGCTGTCGATGGCCCGCATCATCTCGAAGGGAAGGCGCTAAACCCATGGCTATCTACGAAATTGTGGCCTCCGTGCTCATCATCGTCGCCACGGTGCTGGTTCTGGCCACCACCGTCGCGGTCTGGCGCGCCCCGGACGCGCTCACACGGGTGAATCTGCTGGGCCCGACCATCTGTCTGGCTATCCCGCTGCTGCTCGTGGCTAAACTGGTGGTGGACTTTTCCACGGAGGGCTTCGACGTCATGTCGCTTGTCAAGGCGCTCGCCGCGTGCTTCGGCGTGTGGATCATCGGTGCCATCGGCTCCTACTACATGGGCCGCTCGATTTACGGCGTGACCGTCACCGACGTCAAGCACTCCCTCCGTATCCAACAGCAGCAGAAGCAGCAGTAGAGCACAGGAAGGTTTTCATCCATGAAACTCGTGACCGCCATCGTGAAGCCGTTTACCCTGCCGGAAATCCGCGAGGCCTTGGGCCAGCTGGAGGTCCACGGCCTCACCGTGACCGAGGTGCAGGGTTTCGGCCGCCAGCGCGGCCACAGTGAGGTCTACCGCGGCGCGGAATACGCCACGGACTTCGTGCCGAAGGTCAAGCTCGAGATGGTCGTGGCTGACGACGCCGCCGCCGAGGTCGTCGACGCCGTCATCGACGCGGCCTACACCGGCAAGATCGGCGACGGCAAGATCTGGGTCTGCCCGGTCGAGGACGTCGTCCGCGTACGCACGGGGGAGCGGGGAGAATCCGCCCTCTAGAACTGCGGGACAACGCCTATCAGCGCGCGCTAGAACTCCTGCGAAGCCTGCCCGTCCCGCCGGGCTGTGCGCTGGCCGCCACGGGCTCTTTCGCCCGCCGGGAGACGACCCCGCGCTCGGACCTGGACCTGATGCTGCTGTGCCCGGACGATGCCCCCATCCCGGATGCCACTGACCTCTGGAACCCTATTTGGGACGCCGGCTACCACCTGGATTTCGCGGTGCGCACCCCGCGCGAGTGCGGCGAAATCGCCGCCCAGGACACCGCCGCCGGCCTGTCCCAGCTGGAGCTGACCCACGTGTCCGGCTCGAAAATGCTTATCGATGCCGCCCGCGCCCACCTCTATTCCTCCTGGCGGCGCCAGCTCCAGCGCAACTTTGACGCCTTCTTGGATCTGGCCATCCGCCGGTGGCACCGTTCCGGCTCCGTGGCGACGATGACGAAGCCGGACGTGAAAAACGGCCGCGGGGGCCTGCGCGATATCCAGCTCTTGCGCGCGCTCGCGCTGGGTAACCTGTGCGACGCGCCCGACCTAAGCGCCGAGACCCGCCTGCTGCTCGACGTGCGCACGCTGCTGCACGAGCACGCGCGCCGGCGCCGGGATGTGCTGGACCCGGAGTTTGCGGCATCGGTAGCCGCGGAGCTGGGGTACGCGGACCGCTACGAGCTGTCTGCGGCCTTAGTGGATACGGCCACGCGCGTCGACCGCGCGGTGGAGCGCGGGCTGGCAACGGCCCGGGGGCTGGTGGGCAAGCGGGGCGCGCAGTCGCCGCGGCGGCCGCTGGATCTGGACGTTATTGACAACGGCGGCTATATCACGCTCTCGCGCCACCCCAACCTGGAAGACCCCGCCCTAGTCTTACGCGTCGGGGCGGCCGCGGCCCGCACGGGGCGCCCCGTAGCCGCCGGCGTGTGGCACACGCTGCGCGAGCTGCCCGCCCTGCCGGAGCGTTTTACCGCGGCCGCTACCGACGACTTTTTCGCCCTGCTGTCCTCGCCGGCGAATACGCCGCGGGTCATCCGGGAGATGGACGCGCACGGGCTGTGGGAGAAGATCGTGCCCGAGTGGGCTCACATCCGGGGGCTGATGCCGCGCGAGCGGGTGCACACCCACAGCATTGACTACCACAGCTTGGCGACGGTGGCGCGCTGCGCCGAGCAACGTACCAGCGTGGCCCGCCCGGACATCTTGCTGCTCGCGGCGCTCTTCCACGACATCGGCAAGGGCTATGACCGTCCGCACGCGCTGGTCGGGGCGGAGATGGTAACGCGCATGGCCGCGCGCTTGCGGCTGAACCTGGCCGATAGGTCGCGGGCGCAGACCCTGGTCGCCGAGCACACCACCCTGTCGCGGCTGGCCCGCACCATGGACCCAGCCTCGGACGCGGCCCGCGACCGCCTTTTGACCGCCTGCCATTACGACCAGCTCACCGTCTCCCTGCTGTCCGTACTCACGCGCGCCGATGCCGAATCCACCGGCCCCGGGGTTTGGAATAACCGGTTGGAGGCCGCCGCGGGGCAGCTGTGCCGCCGCGCTCTGCAGGCCTTGGTGCCGCAGCCGCACGCGCGCCCGCGGGTGCCGGCGCCCAGCGAGCTGACGGTGACCCGTGATAGCGACAACCAGCTGCTGACGGTGTCGCTGCACGCGGAGCAGCGTGGCATCGTCGAGGTTTTGGCCCTGCTGGCCGCCCTGGGCTGGACCGTAGTGAACTCGCGCATGGAGTACACGGGCGGGGCGCTGGCGGCGGAGTTTTCCGCGCGCACGGTGCAGGAGTCCTGGGAGGACGCCAGCGATATCGACCGCTTCCTGCAGGCCTACAAGTCCGGCGTGCACTCCCGGCTGCCGCAGGTGGCTGGTGGGCACACGACGGCGATGTTCAACGCGGAAGGCCTACTGGAGGTGCGCACCGTCGAGCGGCGGGCGGCGCTTGGCACGCTGATCTCCCAGCTGCCGGAGATCGAGTGGATGGAGCACGCGGCACTGGGCGCGACGATGATCGTGACCATCTGCCTGCGCGGCAACCCTTATACGGGCTTAAGCCGCGCCGCGGTGGTTGCGAATGTGACCGCGGCCCTGTCTAGCGACTAAGCTGAGGGAGTTAATAGATAACCCCAAAGATAATGGAGAGCCAGAAACGTGTTTGAGTCATTGTCCGATCGCTTGCAATCAGCCCTTAAAGGGTTGCGTGGCAAAGGCAAGCTGACCGAGGCAGACATCAACGCCACCGCGCGCGAAATTCGCCTCGCGCTACTGGAGGCGGACGTCTCCCTGACGGTAGTCCGCGGGTTCATCAAGCGAATCAAGGCGCGCGCGGCCGGTGCGGAAGTCTCCGAGGCGCTCAACCCGGCCCAGCAGGTCATTAAGATCGTTAACGAAGAGCTGGTTGAGATCCTGGGCGGGGAGACCCGCCGGCTGAACCTGGCGAAGAACCCGCCGACGGTCATCATGCTCGCCGGCCTGCAGGGCGCCGGTAAGACTACCCTGGCCGGCAAGCTGGCCAAACACCTGGAAAAGGACGGCCACACCCCAATGCTGGTGGCCTGCGACCTCCAGCGCCCGGGCGCGGTCCAGCAGCTGCAGATCGTCGGCGAGCGCGCCGGCGTGAAGACTTTCGCCCCGGATCCGGGCACATCCCTGGATTCCCACGACCACGAGATGGGCACCTCCCACGGGGACCCGGTGCAGGTGGCGCGCGACGGTATCGCTGAGGCGCGGCGCGCGCAGCACGACGTGGTGATTATCGATACCGCTGGCCGACTGGGCATCGACGAGACCCTGATGACCCAGGCACGCAACATCCGCGACGCCGTCAACCCGGACGAGGTCCTCTTCGTCATCGACTCGATGATCGGCCAAGACGCCGTCCAGACCGCCGAGGCTTTCCGCGACGGCGTCGACTTCACCGGCGTCGTGCTGACCAAGCTCGACGGTGACGCCCGCGGTGGTGCCGCCCTGTCGATCCGCGAGGTCACCGGCAAGCCCATCCTGTACGCCTCCACGGGCGAGAAGCTCGGCGACTTCGATGTTTTCCACCCGGAGCGCATGGCCAGCCGCATTCTGGGCATGGGCGATATGCTCTCGCTCATCGAGCAGGCCGAGTCCACCCTCGACCAGCAGAAGGCCGAGGAGGCCGCGGCCAAGATGGGCAGCGGCGAGCTGACCCTGAACGACTTCCTGGATCAGCTGCTGATGATCCGCAAGATGGGTCCCATCGGCAACCTGCTGAAGATGATGCCCGGCGGCAAGCAGATGAACGAGATGGCCGACATGGTCGACGAGAAGCAGCTCGATCGCATCCAGGCCATCATCCGCGGCATGACCCCGGCTGAGCGCGAAAACCCGAAGATTTTGAACGCCTCGCGCCGCAAGCGCATTGCCAACGGCTCCGGCGTGAAGGTCTCCGATATCAACCAGCTCATCGAACGCTTCGAGCAGGCGAAGAAAATGATGACCAAGATGGCCGGCCAGTTCGGCATGGGCGGCGGCGCCCGCTCGGCGACGAAGAAGAAGCCCAAGGGCCGCAAGGGCAAAAACGGCAAGCGCAAGAAGGGCAAGGGCGGCGGCCGCCAGCGCTCCGGGGCGCCCGGTGGGATGCCGGGAATGCCGGGCGGTATGCCGTCCATGGAGGAGCTGCAGAAGATGCAGAACCAGATGGGTGGCGGCGGCATGCCAGGAATGCCGGGTGGGATGCCGGGCATGCCCAAGGGCATGGAAAACATCGACCTCAACAACCTTGACTTCGGCCAAGGCAAGAAGAAGTAGCTAGTAGTAGATTTCCCCCGCCGGCTCCGGCTCTGCCTCGTCCTCCGGGACGGGCGGCGCCGGAGCTTCTTGCTGCTGGGGCTCGCCGGCCAGGAAGGGCGCGATGAGGTCTTCCAGCAGTGGCTTCATGGACATCGCGTAGGCATTCGAGATGTGGTGCATGTCGCGGTAGACCATGACGTTGCCGATGACGACCGGGCACTTGTCCGCGTCGCAGTACCAGTCGGAGGTATCCACGGCGATCATGTTCGGCCACTGGGCCAGGATGGCCGCCGACGGGTCGACCGGCTGGTAGTTCTGTTCGCGGGTCGTGCCGCAGCCGATGGCGTCCTCGTTGGCCACGTAGCACTCATCGAACTCGATGGGGTTGAAGTTTTTATCGAAGCCCCAGGGGTTCTCGCGCAGGCCCAGGAACGGGATCTCGTTGTCGGCCAAGACCTCCCAGAAGCGCTCGTAACCGGCCGGCACGACGTCGGGACCGGTGCCGTGCTCACCCCTGGGGCGGGTGGTATTCGAGATGACCAGGTCGGGGTCGGCATCGAGGATGCGCTCGGTCGCCAGCTCGGACCACTGGGCGCACTCCGGGGTGACGGTGAGCTCGTCGCCCAGCTCGATGGGGCAGTCCTGGCGCAACAGCGGCACGACCTTGAAACTCATTTCCTTGCCCAGCGAGTCGATGGCGGAGGCGTATTGCTCCGCGTGGGAGCCGCCCACCAGGTAGACCTCGACGTCGGAATCCGGATCGCCGAAGATGCACGGGTTGCCGTCCTTGTCGATCTCGAAGAAGGAATCCCCGGGCGCGGTGTCCGGGATGAAGCAGTGCTGGTAGGCCACCGGCGGGACCATGCTGCCCACGCGCACTGGGTCGGGCTTGACCGGCTGGTTGGCCGGTACGTCCTGGCCCATCAGCGCCATTACTCCGGGGTAGAGGGTCGGATCCAAGTATTCAGCTTCCTCGCTGTCGAGGGACGACTTGAACCACGGGTGCACGGACAGCAGGGCGATGACCAGGGCGGTCGCCGCCACGCCGCCGGCTGCACGTAGCGTTCCGACCTTCTCCCGCATGGTGGCCATGGCCTTGTGGACGGGCATGTCGTCGGCCAGGGGGCGCTTGCGATGCTGCCGCAAGGGGGCCTCGATGAAGCGGTGGGTGGCATCGGCAAGCACGAGGGACAGAGCGATGATGATGGCGCCCAACCACCAGGCCGGGCGCTCCATACCGAGTGCCGAGGTGGACAGGATGAGCAGCGGCCAGTGCCACAGGTAGAGGGAATAGGCGACATCGCCAAGCCAGCGTGCCGGCTTGGACGCCATCGCGCGGGAGATGCGGCCGCCGCCACCGATGATGATGAGCACCGCGCCGCCCAGCGGAATCAGGGACAGCGGGCCCGGGTAGGCGGTGGAATCCGCGATGGCCGCGCCGGTAAACATGAGCAGTAGCAGGCCCAGGCCGGTCACGGCGTCGGACAGGCGCTGCGGGATGCGGATGCGGTGGCCGTAGATGGCCAGTACCGCACCCAGGGTCAGCTCCCAGGCGCGGGAGAAGGTCGAGTAGTAATTTTCCGGGGTACCGAAGAAGCCGAAGCGGCTGGCGTAGGCGAACGAGGCGATGGTGACCACAATGAGGATCGGGCCCGCCACGGCGTTGACCTTGCTGGACCGGCCGCGCCAGCGCATCACCGCACCCAGGATCAGCGCGAAGGCGATGCCCAGCAGGTAGAACTGGCCCTGCACCGACATCGACCACATGTGCTGCAGGGGAGAGGTGTCCGCCGCGGCCGCCGCATAGTCGGCGCTCTGGGAGGCCAGCTCCCAGTTTTGGTAGTAGAGCATCGTGGCGGTGATCTGCTGTGTCAGCTCGATGCGCATCAGCTGCGGCGTCCAGAAATACACCAGCAGGTAGGTCACCGCGATGACCAGAGCCAGGGCCGGCACCAAGCGCCGCAGGGTGCGCCAGATGGGCCACCAGGGGTTGAAGGTGGCGTTCGGCTTCGTTACGTACCGCAGCTGGGAGCCGAGGAAAAAATAGCCGGAGAGCAGCAAGAAGACGTCCACGCCGCCGGAGACACGGCCGACGAATACGTGGTAGATAACCACCAAACCGATGGCAATACCGCGGAGACCGTCGAGGTCATACCGGTACTGAAAACTGCGTGGGGAATCTTGTGACATAAACTCTGTTCGCGTTTCATTCTTTGACGTGCGACTTTGGCCCGAGTCTGCGGACATGGCCACTTAGTAGATTACTCTGTCCCACCCTAGAGTCCACAACGACCTGCCCAACGGCGCGTTGGGATTTCGTTTTTCGGGGGTTATCCAGTAATGTGTCTAGGGTTGCTGCGTAAACCCGTTCCCGTCTACGGTCGGCCGGTAGTCACGCGCAGCTAAAAACCCAAGGGCTGAACCGGCCCGCCGGCAAGCGGCGGGTGTCTGAACTGCCCAGTGACTTAAGTAAAGGAGCCACACATGGCTGTCAAGATTAAGCTGCAGCGGTTGGGCAAGATCCGCACCGCTCACTACCGCGTTGTCATTGCGGATTCCCGTACCCGTCGTAACGGCAAGGTTATCGAGAACATCGGTATCTACGAGCCGAAGCAGGAGCCGTCCCTGATTGACATCGACTCCGAGCGCGTTCAGTACTGGCTGTCCGTCGGCGCTCAGCCGACCGAGCCGGTTCTGGCTCTGCTGAAGGTCACCGGTGACTGGCAGAAGCACAAGGGCCTGCCGGGTGCCGAGGGCACCCTGAAGGTCGCCGAGGAGAAGCCGTCCAAGCTGGACCTGTTCAACGCTGCTCTGTCCGAGGCCAACAACGGCCCGACCATCGAGGCCATCACCGAAAAGAAGAAGAAGGCCAAGGAAGAGGCCGAGGCTAAGGCTGCTGCCGAGAAGGAAGCAGAAGAGAAGGCCGCCGCTGAGGCTGCCGAAGCCGCCGAGGCTGCTTCCGAGTCTGAGGCTGAGGGCGAGGCTTCCTCCGAGGAGTCCGCTGAGTAATCCTCAGTAGCTTTCACTCCGCCACCCCGTGAAGGGGCGGCGGGGTTTTTCTTTGCGGCACGCCGATTAGGCGCGCCGAGTGGGCGCTACGGAGTGGTTTCCGTGGCGCCTTTTCGCGTGTTGAGGCAGTCGTGGGGTTCGGCTGGCCTTGTTCCTTGTGGTGTCCCCTCGCAGCC
>NZ_JASTTF010000004.1:0-194573 GCF_055700955.1 Corynebacterium sp. 1103A | reverse complement strand
ATGGTACTGCAACCGGGAGGTTGTGGGAGAGTAGGTTACCGCCGACACCAAACAACAACACATAATTCAATAACCAAGGAAGGGCTCCCGGCCACAGGCCGGGAGCCCTTCCTTTCTGCGATCCTTGGCTTTATTCTCTCGGGTCTTAGTCAGCGTCGTTTGCCGACCTGACGGGGTGCTCGGTTGTCTGTATTGCTTTGAGGGGTGGTGATGCGACAGGTTGTCTGGCACGCTAAGCTGTAATAGTTGTTATCTACAGTTAAGAAAGTGAAGTTATGACTTATTCTGCCGCTTCTCCCGTCGGCGCGTCGACCCCGGCAGTTGCAGCCCGGGCCATCGAGCTGTTTAAGCAGTACGGCCAAGGGGAAACTTCTGTTACCGCACTGGATCACGTGACCATCGACTTTCGCCAGCAGGAATTCACGGCCATCATGGGGCCGTCGGGCTCCGGCAAGTCGACGCTGATGCACACCATGGCGGGCCTGGACTCGGCGACCAGCGGTGCTGCCCTCATTGGGGAGACGGATCTGTCGCAACTTAGCGATAAGGAGATCACTGCTCTGCGCCGCGACCGCATCGGCTTTATCTTCCAGTCCTTCAACCTGGTGCCGACGCTGACCGCGGCAGAAAACATCACCCTGCCGGTGGATATCGCCGGCAAGAAGGTGGATAAGTCGTGGTTCGGCGAGATCACCACGCGCCTGGGCTTGGCGCAGCGCCTGGAGCACCGCCCGGCTGAGCTCTCTGGCGGCCAACAGCAGCGCGTGGCCTGCGCCCGCGCGCTGGTCTCCCGCCCGGAGATCATCTTCGGCGACGAGCCGACCGGCAACCTGGACTCCAATTCTTCCGCCGAGGTCCTAGACATCCTGCGCACCAGTGTCGACCAAGATGGGCAGA
Organism: Corynebacterium sp. 1103A; assembly: GCF_055700955.1. Classification (NCBI taxonomy): domain Bacteria; kingdom Bacillati; phylum Actinomycetota; class Actinomycetes; order Mycobacteriales; family Corynebacteriaceae; genus Corynebacterium; species Corynebacterium sp. 1103A. Next base: position 193,676 of record NZ_JASTTF010000004.1, on the reverse strand, counting down.
CCGTCGTTATCGTCACGCACGACGCCAAGGCGGCATCGTACGCAGACCGGGTCGTCTTCCTGGCCGACGGCCGTATGGTGCACGAGCTGGAGGATCCTTCCATGGAGGCCATCCACCAGATCATGGCGGAGATTGAGAGCTAAGTATGGGCAAGAACAAAACCATGCGTAGGGTATCCCTGCGCAACATCCTGGCCCACAAGCTGCGGTTGGGTCTGACGGTGCTGGCCGTGGTGCTGGGCACCGCCTTCATCGCGGGCTCGTTCATGTTTACCAACTCGCTGTCCTCGACGTTCGACTCCGCGGTGTCGAACTCTTTTACCGGCGTGGACGCGGCCGTCTCCCAGAAGGAGAGCGGCCCGCTTCTTAACGCGGAGATGCGGCAGAAATTGGCGGACGACCCGCAAGTCGGCGGCGTCAACATGGAGTCGAGCCAGACGGTCGTGGTGGCCAATTCCGATTCCGAGGCCTTCCAGACCCAGGGTGGTACCTCCGCGCTAGTGCCGTATTACGCGCCCGAGGACACGGTGGGTCAGCCGGCGGAGCTCGTCGAGGGTAACGCCCCGCAGGGCACCAACGAGGTCGTCGTAAATTCCGGGGCGGCCGAGAAATTCGGCATCGGAATCGGCGACGAGGTCGTCGTGGTCCACCCGGACAAGCAGGACCGGATGACTATCTCGGGCATCGTTGAGCCGGCGATCGAGCAGGGGTCCGGGCTAACCCTGTCGATGGACGCCGAGGGCTTCAACGAGGCCTACGGTGACTCCCAGCAGCTGCGCGTGGCCACAGCCGATGGGGTAAGCGCCGACCAGCTGGTCGATCACCTCAACGCGACCTACGAGGTCGAGGCTGAGTCCGGCCAGAAACTGGCCGACGAGCTCTCCGAGACCATCTCCGGGGCGCTGAAGTTCGTCAATTACTTCCTCATCGCCTTCGGGCTCATCGCGCTGCTGGTGGGCACCTTCATCATCGCGAACACCTTCTCCATGATCGTCGCGCAGCGGACCAAGGAATTCGCGCTTCTGCGCGCCCTGGGCGCCTCCCGCGGCCAGATCACCGGCTCGGTGGTCATGGAATCTCTCATCGTGGGGCTCATTGGCTCCGCCCTGGGCGTCGTCGCGGGCATTGGCCTGGTCGTTATCATCAAGGCTGTCATGAACGGCCAGGGCATGCCGTTGGACGACTCGCTGGGCCTGTCCGCCTCCGCCGTCCTGGTCCCGCTGGTGCTCGGCACCATCGTCACGGTGGTCTCTGCCTGGATGCCGGCCCAGCGGGCGGGCGCGGTGGAGCCGGTCGAGGCGAGGCGCACCACCGAGTCTGCCGCCGGATCCTCGCTCAAGGTGCGTACCATCATCGGTGGCCTCGTCCTGGTACTCGGCGCGGCCCTGGCAGCCATGGGCGCGCTTATCGATGCCGAGACTACCCCGCGCGCCGTCCTAGTCGGTGTGGGCGCCCTCTTTGTCATCGTGGGCTTCTTCCTCGCCGGCCCGGCGCTCTCGCTGCCCATCGTGCCGGTGCTGGGTAGGGTCTTCGGTGCCCCCTTCGGGGCCATAGGCCGCCTGGCCGCGACCAACTCCCGGCGCAACCCGCGACGCACGGCCGCGACCGCCTTCGCGCTGACCCTGGGCATCGCGCTCGTCACCGCGATCGGTATGTTGGGCGCGACGATGAAGACGTCCATCTCCAACGTGCTGGATGACAAGATCTCGGCCGACTATATTCTAGCCGGCCCGCAGTCTGGCTCCTTCCCGACGCCGAATGACACCGCCGACAAGGCCAGCGAGGCCGACGGGGTAGGCGAAGTGCTCTCGCTGTCCATGGCGCCGGTCGCCATCGATGGGCAGGCCAGCCTGGACTACGGCCCCCGCTTCCAGCAGTCCATGGTCATGGACACCAACCCGGAAAACCTCTTCCAGCTGGATGTGGCGGAAGGCAACGTCAACTTCGAGGCTGAGCCCGGCTTCATCGCCACCACCGATTACGTCGCCGAGCACGGCTGGCAGGTGGGACAGACCTACCCGATGACCAGGGCCGGCGGCATCGGCGAGGCGGTCGATGCCAAGCTCATCGGCACCTTCGAGCCGAACCAGATAATCCAGGGCTTCGCGATTAACCAGGCCCTGGTCGAGGAGCTCGTGCCGCGGGACGCGCTGACCATCCAGATGGTGGGCGTCAACGCGGCCGAGGGCACCGACCTGGAGGAGCTGCGCAGCAACCTGGAAGAGGCCGTCAAGGACCTCGTGGTTGTCCAGGTCGCCACCGGCGAGGAGTACGCCAGCGAGTCCGCCGGCGCGATCGACCAGATGCTCTCCATCCTTTACGCGCTGCTGGCGCTGGCCGTGGTCATCGCCGTGCTGGGCATCGTCAACACCCTGACCCTAGGCGTCATCGAGCGCCGCCAGGAGATCGGCATGCTGCGCGCCGTGGGTACCCAGCGCCGCCAGATCCGCACCATGATCACCCTGGAGGCGGTCCAGATCGCCATCTTCGGCGCGGTCATGGGCATCCTCATCGGCCTGGGGCTGGGCTGGTCCTTCATCCAGGTCATGTCCGACCAGGGCCTCGACGAGGCCACCGTCCCTTGGGGGCAGCTGGCCATCATGCTGGTCGGCTCCGGCTTGGTGGGCGTAATCGCCGCCCTCTGGCCGGCTGGCCGGGCCGCGAAGACCCCGCCGCTGGAGGCCATCTCCTCTTAAAGCCGCCCCGCGCGGGGCTAGCCGAACCAGATTCGCTCGGCCCAGATCACCCCGCGCCACGCGGCGATAATGCCAATCGCCACAGTGATAGCCGCATACCGCAAGGCCCGCCCCCAGTGGCGGGCCTTGAGCATGACTCCCAGCTCCCGCGCAAAAGTGGACCAGGTTGACAGACCGCCGGCGAAACCACCGGTTAGGCCCATGTAGGCCACGGAACCCCACGGCCCGGCCTCCCAGCCGCCCAGGCGGAAAAACCCCACGGTCAGGCCCAGGGCGAGCGAGCCCAGGATATTCGCCGCGAAGGTGCCTCCCGGGCTGGGCAGAAGGCGCGACAGGCCGTAGCGCAGCATGCCCCCTAGAAACGCGCCCAGCCCTACCGCGGCGAGGATGAGCAGGGTGTTGAGGCTCAGCGCCGTCATGACCGCTCACCACTGAAGTGCGCGCCGGCCAGGTACGCGCCGACGCAGCCTAGCAGCGTGGCCGCCACGTAGGCGGCCGCGGCGCCGGGGCTGAGCTCCGAGCTGAGCAGGGCGAAGGTGGCGAAGCTGGTAAATCCCCCGAGCACCCCGGTCGACCAGAAAGGCCCGGGCCGGTAATACCCCATGAGCGCTGAGCCGGCAACGTTGATGGCCAGCAGCGGCCACCACGCCTGGGCAAAAAACGCCATGAGCCCGACCCGGGCAACAGCGCCCAAGGCAGCCCCGGCGCCGACAATCAGAGCTTCGCGCATAGTCTCCTATGCTAGTGCTAGCCGCGGCAAGGCGGCTACTTCCAGTCCATCCCTTGGGCTTCGGTGAACTCGCGCACCTCGGTGAACGGGCGGTTTAGGCCCGGATCGAATTTGAGGTAGGCCTTGGTCTCGCGAGCCACCAGCCCGGAGAGGATGAGCAGGCCGATGAGGTTGGGTACCGCCATCAGGCCGTTAGCCAGGTCGGAGAAGGACCAGACCAGATCCAGTTCGGTGACGGCGCCGACGAAGACGACGACGGTGAAGAACATGCGGTAGGGCAGGGTAGCGATGGTGCCCACCAGGGAGGCCAGCGCGCGCTCGCCGTAGTAGGACCACGCCACGATGGTCGAGAAGGCGAAGAAGATGATGGACAGAGAGACGATGGTGCCGCCCCAGTGGCCGGGCAGGCCGACGGAGAAGGCGTCGGCAGTCATGGTGGCGGCGTTGTCGCGGCCTTCGTCCCAGGTGTCGGTCACCACGATGACTAGGCCAGTGATGGAGACCACGACGAGGGTGTCGATGAAGGTCTGGGTCATGGATACGAAAGCCTGGCGGGCCGGGTGCGGGGTCTTGGCGGCCGCGGCGGCAATCGCGGCGGAACCCATGCCGGACTCGTTTGAGAAGATGCCGCGGGCGACACCGAACTGGATGACCATGATGATGCCGGCGCCGGTGAAGCCGCCGGCCGCCGAGGTGCCGGTGAAGGCGTCGGTGAAGACCGTGGCCAGGGCCTCCGGCAGCGCCCCGGCGTTGGTGATGAGCACGATGATCCCGCCGACCACGTAGATGATGATCATCAGCGGCACGAAGGCGGAGGTAATGCGGCCGATGGCCTGGATGCCGCCGAGCAGCACCGCGCCGATGGCGACGAACATGATGGCGCCCGAGGCGACCGGGTCGATGCCGAAGGTGGACTCCATGTTGGAAGCGATGGCGTTGCCCTGCGTGAGGTTGCCGATGCCGAAGGAGGCGAAGACCGCGAAGATGGCGAAGGCCACGCCGAGGATCTTGCCCAGGGGCCCGCGGATGCCGCGCTGGAGGTAGATCTGCGGGCCGCCGATTTGCTCCCCGCGGGCGTCGGTGGCGCGGAAACGGACGCCCAAATAGGCCTCCGTGTACTTGGTGATCATGCCGACCAGGCCGGTGACCCAGATCCAGAACAGGGCGCCCGGCCCGCCGATGGACAGGGCCGTGGCCACACCCACGATGTTGCCGACACCCACGGTGGCGGCCAGCGCCGTGGTCAGCGCCTGGTAGTTCGTAATATCACCGTCGGTGGAATCATCCGAGTCGTCGCGGCTGAACACCGCGCGCAGGGAACGGCCGAGGGCGCGAAACTGCAGGCCGCCCATGCGGATGGTCAAAAAGAGGCCGGTCAACAGCAGCAGGGGGATAAGGAAGAACGGGCCCCAGACGACGGAGCCCACCGAGTCGAGCAAATTCTGTAACGAGTCCATTCTTGGAATGTACCCGCCGCCACACTGATTTGTGACCTAAATGACAAAAGATTTGTGTGGCGGGGGTAAAGGCAGGTGTGCTCATGCTGCGCGCCGTGGCCGCGCGGGCGACAATGAAGGCGCAAGGATCCGTGCCAGCACTGGCCTCCCTAAACCGCGACGAGAGGAACCCGCCATGGCCCACCCCCGCGCCGGACAGCCGGCCCGCCCGGAAGACCGCGACGACATCGCCCACGTGGTGACCTCCTACTATGCGCTCCGCCCTGACGTCCACATCCCGGGCCAGGAGGTGGTCTTTGGCACCTCAGGCCATCGCGGCAGCAGCCTGGACGCGGCGTTTAACGAATGGCATATCTGGGCCATCACCCAGGCCATCGTGGACTACCGCACCGAACACGGCATCGCCGGCCCGCTGTTTATCGGCCGGGATACCCATGCGCTGTCCGAGCCGGCGATGGTCTCGGCGCTGCAAGTCCTCGTCGCCCGCGGGGTGGACGTGCGGGTCGATGCCCGCGGCGGCTACACCCCGACCCCGGCGGTCTCCCGCGCCATCGTCACCCACCCGGGCAGCGACGGCATTGTGATCACCCCGTCCCACAACCCGCCGCGCGACGGCGGCTTTAAGTACAACCCGCCGACGGGTGGCCCGGCCGACTCCGCGGCGACCGACTGGATAGCCGACCGCGCCAACGGCTACCTGCGCGCCGGCCTCGAGGGCGTCGAACGAGCCGACGTTGCCGGGGGCACGGACCCGGGCCTTGCGACCTACGACTTCCTGGGCTCCTACGTCGACGACCTCGACAAGGTGGTGGACCTGCGGGCCATCGCCAAGGCGGGCGTGCGCATTGGCGCGGACCCGATGGGCGGGGCGGCGGTGGACTACTGGCCGGAGATCGCCCGGCGCTACGGGCTGCAGCTGACCGTGGTCAACCCGCAGGTGGACGCCACCTTCGGGTTTATGACCCTAGACAAGGACGGCCAGATCCGGATGGACTGCTCCTCCCCGGCGGCGATGGCCTCGCTGATTGCCAACCGGGAGACCTACGACATCGCCACCGGCAACGACGCGGACGCGGACCGGCACGGAATCGTCACCCCGGACGCCGGGCTGATGGACCCCAACCACTACCTCGCGGTGGCCGTGGACTACCTCTTTTCGCACCGTCCCGACTGGGAAGGTGCCGGGATCGGCAAGACCGCGGTGTCCTCCTCGCTCATTGACCGGGTGGCGGGCCGCCTGGGACGGGAACTGGTGGAGGTCCCCGTCGGCTTCAAGTGGTTCGTGCCGGGGCTGCAGGACGCCTCCCTAGCCTTCGGCGGCGAGGAATCCGCCGGCGCGTCCTTCCTCTGCTTCGACGGCAGCACCTGGACCACCGACAAGGACGGCATCATCATGAACCTGCTCGCCGCCGAGATTCAGGCGGTGACCGGGCAGTCGCCGTCCCAGCGCTACCAGGAGCTGACTGAACAGCTGGGCAGCTTAGCCTACGCGCGCATCGACGAGCCCGCCGACCGCGCCGCCAAGGTCGTCCTCAAGGGGCTTAGTCCGGACGCGGTCACGGCGACGCAGCTGGCCGGGGAGGACATCCGCGCCAAGCTCACCGAGGCTCCGGGCAACGGCGCGGCCCTGGGCGGGCTCAAGGTGGTCACCGAAAACGCCTGGTTCGCTGCGCGCCCCTCGGGTACGGAGGACAAGTACAAGATCTACGCGGAGTCCTTCCTGGGTGAAAAACACCTGGAACAAGTTCTGAAAGAGGCTGTCGATGTGGTCAAGAACGCATTGAGCAGCGCCGAGTAATGTGTAAACTGTTCAAGCGTGAAGAAACTCGATAAAAGCCTGATTCTCGACCTCGTTAGCGCCTTCGCGCGCTTCTTCATGGCGTATATCTGGATCGCCGCAGGTGTGGAGAAACTCAACAAGCACTTTACGATGACCCAGACCATCGAGGCTTATCAGATCTTCACGCCGGAATGGTCGCACTACTTGGCCCATCTCATTGGCCCGCTGGAAATCGCCGGCGGTGTCCTGCTGCTTCTGGGCCTGTTCATGCGCTCGGCAGCCAAGGTGGGCATCATCGTGCTGGTGCTATTCATGATCGGCATTGGCCAAGCCTGGGCCCGCGGACTGGACATCGACTGCGGCTGTTTCGAAGTCGATCCGGCCAACACTGACCAAGTCATGGACTACGTCAAGACCCTGGGGCGCGATCTCTTCTTCCTCGTGCTCATGGTCTGGGTTTGGGTGCGTCCGTTCAAGAGGTTCGCAATTTACCCCTAAGGCCTGCTTGGGTAGGCTATTCCCAGGTGCAAAGACCGCAAACAACCCTAAACCAAGGATGAGTGGAGTAAGTGAGTAATTCTCGGAAAGTCACGGACCCGAACGCCAGCGGCAAGTCCGGGTTCCTGTGGGGCCTGGTAGCCCTGCTGGTCATCGTCGCCGTCGTTATCGGTTACATCATCTGGAACGGCCAGAGCGCAAAGACCGATGAGCTGGCCGACCGCGCCGTCGACGTCAACCTGGACATGCAGTACGAGGACCACTCCGTGGTGCTCAAGTCCGCCAACACCAAGGACGATGCCCCGGTTGTCGACCTGTACGAAGACTTCTCTTGCCCGCACTGCGCGGAGCTGGCAGTCGCCTCCGACGAAAAGATGGCCCAGGCCATCGAGGACGGCAAGATGGTCGTCCACATCCGCACCCTGAACTTCATGGACGGCGAGGACGATCCGGAAAAGCTTGACGGCTACTCCACCCAAGCGGCCACCGCGGCCCGCGCTCTGGTGGAAGACGGCGACGTCCACGCCTACTGGAACCTGCGCAAGGTCCTGCTCGAGGACCAGCAGGATGTCGCCCGCCAGTGGGGCGCCGAGGAAATGGCTGACGCCGCCAAGGCTTTCGACGCCTCCGGCGACGCCGTAGACAAGATCAAGGGCATGGATCTGAGCGCCGGCCAGGAATTTGCCGCCGCCAACTACCACAAGCTGGAGAAGGACACCGGTTCCGTGTCCTCCCCGCGCATCTTCGTCGACGGTGAAGAGCTGGAGCTGACCTCCGATCTGGGCGCCTGGGTCGACCAGGTAGCCAAGTAGGCTCGGCCGGAGAAAAATTAGCTCACGCTGGCGATTTGGTTCGCGCCTTCGCCAGCGTGTAGATTAATACGAGTTGCCGCACTAGATACCGCACGGTGTCTAATGCACGGCATGCGGGGCTATGGCGCAGCTGGTAGCGCACCACACTGGCAGTGTGGGGGTCACGGGTTCGAATCCCGTTAGCTCCACTCCACAACTTCATACCTGGTACTTTCGCAGTACTTTGGGGCTATGGCGCAGCTGGTAGCGCACCACACTGGCAGTGTGGGGGTCACGGGTTCGAATCCCGTTAGCTCCACCAATTTTTAAAACCCGGGTTCAGCTCAGCTGGCCCGGGTTTTGCTGTGCCTGCCCGCGCGCTCGGTTCGCCGGGGTGAGCTTTGGTTAGGATGGTGGGATGGCTACTTTTACCAAGGACGTTGCCCAACCCGATCAGGCCGGGGCGGAGGCCGCGGGCCTGCGCTGGCTGCACCAGGCGGTGCCAGAGGCCGTCGTGGAGGTCGTCGAGGTAGGGCAGAGCTACCTGCGCACCGAGCGGGTGGAACCGGCCACCCCCACGGCGGAGGCGGCGCGCGAATTCGGCCGGCGCCTGCGCCGGATCCATGCCGCCGGGGCCGAGGCCTTTGGCTGCCCGCCTGCGGGCTGGGAGGGCAAGAACTTCATCGGCCGCGTCGTACAGGACTGCATCCCGAGTGATTCGTGGGGCACCTTCTACGCCCAGCAGCGCGTGCTGCCCTTCGCTCGCGGGGCGGGCCTTTCCGCCGGTGACCTGGACACGGTGGAGCGAGCCTGCCAGGCCATCGCCGCGACCGACTTCGACGTGGAACCCGCCCGAATTCACGGCGACCTGTGGGCCGGCAACCTGCTGTTTAGCGAGGGCGGCGCTGTGGTCATCGACCCGGCGGCCCACGGTGGGCATCCGCACACGGACCTGGCGATGCTGGAACTTTTCGGCGCCCCGTACTTCGACGAGATTCTGGCCGGGTATGGCGATCCGAAGGTCGACTTCGACCTGCACCAGCTGCATCCGCTGGCGGTGCACGCCATGACCCACGGGCGGGCCTACCAGCGCCCGCTGGTCGCGGCCGCGCGCGGCGTGCTCGAGCGCTACTGGGCGCGCGGGGGAGGAGCTATAGCGGGCTAGGGCCCTGCGGCATCTGGCGCTTGTGTGCGCCGGCGCGCCAGAGGCGCTCGATGGTGGCGGCGGCCGCGGAGGGGACCGACTTGCCCTCCAGGTAGTCGTCGATGTCGGAATAGCTAACGCCCAGCGCCTCCTCGTCCGGCAGGCCCGGCTTGTTGTCTTCCAGATCGGCGGTGGGCACCTTGGCCCAGGTCGAGCGCGGCGCGCCGAGGTGTACTAGCAGTTGTGCACCCTGCCGCTTGTTGAGGCCGGCGAGCGGGAGGAGATCCGCTGCACCGTCGCCCCATTTGGTGAAGAATCCGGTGACGTTTTCCGCGGCGTGGTCGGTGCCGATTACCAAGAGGTTCTTCTCGCCGGCCACGGCGTACTGGGCGACCATGCGCAGGCGGGCCTTGACGTTGCCGCGGTTGAAGTCGCCGAGCGCGTCCTGGCCCAAGGAATCGGCCGCGGCGGCGGAGAGGGCATCGGTAGCCGGGGCGATGTCTAAATCCAAGCGGTGATCGGGCTGGATGAAGTCCAGGGCCACCTGGGCGTCGTCCTCGTCGGCCTGCTGGCCGTAGGGCAGGCGCACGGCCCAGAAGGCCGCGCCGTCGACCTGCTCGCAGGCCAGCTGGGCCAGCCGGCCGGCCAGGGTGGAGTCCTGGCCGCCCGAAATTCCTAGGACGTAGCCTGCCGCGCCGGTGGTCTCGAGGCAATTAACCAGGAAGTCGACGCGCTGCTCGAGCTCTTTTGCTGGATCGATTAAGGGCCGGGTGTGCAGGGCTTTTATGATTTCGGACTGGGTGGAGTTCGGATCTGGTGACATGTGCTTCATCGTAGTGGAGTGCGACAATGTGGGACGTGAAACAAAGTTCTTATATTAAAACGGTGGCGACGGTAGCGGCGCTGGGCGGCTTGCTCTTCGGCTACGACACCGGCGTGATGAGCGGTGCGTTGCTGTTTATTTCCCCCGAGTTCGGGATGAGCGCCCACGAGGAGGGCTGGGTGACCTCGGCGCTGCTCATCGGTGCCGCCATCGGTGCGCTCAGCGCCGGCCGCGTGGCGGAATCCCTGGGGCGGCGTCGGACGCTCATCCTGGGCGGCGTCGTCTTCGTGGTGGGCTCCATTTGGTGCGCGCTGTCCGGCTCGGTGATGATGCTGGCGGCCGCGCGGGCCTTCCTGGGCCTGGCGGTCGGCGCGGTCTCCATAGTCTCGCCCATGTATATCTCGGAGATGGTGCCCACGGCCGTGCGCGGCAAGCTGGTCTCGCTCAATACCCTGATGATCGTGGTGGGGCAGCTGCTGGCCTACCTGGTCAACTCCGCGCTGGCGGGGCTGGGTAGCTGGCACCTGATGCTGGCGGCCGCGGCCATCCCGGGCGCGGCGCTCGCGCTGGGCATGTGGTTCCTGCCGGATACTCCCGTCTGGTTGGTCGCCCGCGGCCGCATCGAGGACGCCCGCCGGGTGGCCAACCGGGTTGGGCTGGAGCTGGACGAGGTCGCCGACAGCCAGCACCATCAAACCGACGGCAGCGAGTTTTCGCGGCTGAAGTCCGCGCGCTGGCTGCAGGTGACCGTCCTGCTGGCCATGCTGATGGGGCTGACCCAGCAGATTACCGGCGTGAACGCGATTGTTTATTTCGCGCCGACGATGATGAACCAGGTGGGGATTTCCACCCAGAACTCGGTCTATACTTCCATGGTCATCGGCGCGGTCTCCGTTGCGGCGTGCTGGGTGGGCCTCAAGGTGGTCGACCGAGTAGGCCGCAAGCGTCTCCTGCTCATCGGCCTGAGTGGCAACGTGGTCTCCCTGTTCGCCCTGGCTGTGGTCTACGCGCGGGCGGAGGGCTCGGTGCTCTTCGCCGGTCTGTCGCTGGTGCTGATGGCTAGCTTCATCGCCTTCCAGCAGGCGGCGGTCTCGCCCACCACGTGGCTGCTGATTTCGGAGCTGGTGCCGGTGGGCATCCGCGGCATCGGCATGGGTATTGCCGGGCTCAGCCTGTGGGCGACCAACTGGGCCGTGGCGCAGTACTTCCTGCCGCTGGTGGAGTGGCTGACCGGCCCGTGGGCCTTTACGCTCTTCGGCTGTCTGGGGCTCGTGGCCATCGGCTATACCCGGGGGCTGGTGCCGGAGACCATGGGGCGCAGCCTCGAAGAGGTCTCTGCCGACCTGCGGCGGCGCTACCAACCCCAGGAATGAATTTTGGGGTCTGGGGCAACGTACGGTAAAGTGTTTCCCCGTGTCAGTGCTGAGGTTGCTCAGCACGTTCTTTGTTATAGATTAAACCGCATTTTATTGCGCATTCAGAAAGGAGCGCCCGATGAAGGTCCGCAAGTCGCTTCGGTCGCTGAAGAAGAAGCCGGGCGCCCAGGTTATTCGCCGCCACGGCAAGGTCTTCGTGATCAACAAGAAGGATCCGCGTTTCAAGGCTCGCCAAGGCTAGTCTAAACCGGACGCGCGAAAGCCGCTCCCCGTCGCACGACCAGTGCAGTACGGGGAGCGGCTTTCTGCGTTACGGGGTAATTACACCCTTGTAAGTGAATTCTGTCACAATGGACTGGCTCGTCCTGCGGAAATACCAACGGTGTAGTTACGTCGTTGGTGAGCGCCGGCCTAGATGTGGGGCTTGAGCTGCGGATGTCCTGCGGATATCCCGCGTGGGAGCACAAGATCTTGTGCCTGTTGCGGGTATCTGCCCCAAAGTATAGTGTTGTCGGTGTTGCTCCGGCGGGCCAAGGTGCCGCCTTGAGAGGGCGTCGAAGAGCGCGCAACGTGCTCTGCGGCCAAGCCGGAGAAGAAGGAATCTGCCTCCCCGAAACGGATTAAGGAACCTGCCACCATGTCTATCAAGCTCTACACCAAGCCCGCCTGCATGCAGTGCAACGCCACCAAGAAGGCGCTGGACCGTGCCGGCCTGGACTACGAGTCCGTAGATATCTCCCTCGACGACGAGGCCCGTGACTACGTCATGGCTCTGGGCTATGTCTCCGCCCCCGTCGTGGAAGCCAATGGTGAGCACTGGTCCGGCTTCCGCCCGGACCGCATCAAGGAACTGGCAACCCTCGCCGCCACCGCGTAACTAGGGGCAGGGAACATCCATGTTGGTCGTGTATTTTTCTTCCGCCACGGAAAATACGCGCCGCTTCGTGGAGAAGCTGGGCTTCCCCAATGCGCGTATTCCGCTGCGGCTGAACGATGAGCCGCTGATTGTCAACGAGCCCTACGTCTTGGTCTGCCCGACCTACGGCGGGGGAGCGTCCATCAACCACCAAAACTCCCGCCCGGTTCCCCGGCAGGTCATCCGTTTCTTAAACGATGAGCATAACCGGAGTCTCATCCGTGCGGTTATCGCGGGAGGCAACAGTAACTTCGGCACCGACTTCGGGAAGGCCGGGGATGTTATCTCCGCCAAATGCAAGGTGCCGTACGTCTATCGCTTCGAACTACTCGGCAGCTCCGACGACGTGGAGGTTTGCCGCGGCGGTTTGCTAGCGAATGCGCAGCAGCTAGGGCTGGAGCCCGGCCTGAGCGCATAGGACAATCAACAAAAGTCGGCCGCGGGGAAGCGGCCGGACAGATAGACTTGAAAACATGAAATATCGCGTGGGCTAACTAGGGCGGTTGGCAGTCGCGTCTTACTTTGCGGGGACGCGGCTGGCCAACCGCCTTCGCCGGCCCGCGCATTACGTAGTAGATGAAAGGCCTGAGTGCAGCCGTGGATAACCAGTTGGGAAAGACTGTGGCAGAGCCGGTTAAGCCGGAAGAAAAACTCGATTATCACGCGTTGAACGCGCTGTTGAACCTGTACGACGAAGACGGCAAGATTCAGTTCCACCAGGACCGTGAGGCTGCCAATCAGTTTTTCCTGCAGCACGTCAACCAGAACACCGTCTACTTCCACGACCTGGAAGAAAAGATTGGCTACCTGGTGGACAACCAGTACTATGACCCGACGGTCATTGAGAAGTACGAGTTTTCCGACATCAAGGACCTGTTCAAGCGGGCTTATGCCTTCAAGTTCCGTTTCAAGTCCTTCCTGGGCGCGTACAAGTACTACACCAGCTACACGCTGAAGACCTTCGACGGCCGCCGCTACCTCGAGCGCTTCGAGGACCGCGTGGCCATGACCGCCCTGTTCTTGGCCGACGGCGACGTCGACTTTGCCGGCAAGATCGTCGACGAAATCATGACCGGCCGTTTCCAGCCGGCCACCCCGACCTTCCTGAACGCCGGCAAGGCCCAGCGCGGCGAACTGGTGTCCTGCTTCCTGCTGCGCATCGAGGACAACATGGAGTCCATCGGGCGCTCCATCAACTCGGCCTTGCAGCTGTCCAAGCGCGGCGGCGGCGTGGCGCTGTTGCTGTCGAATATCCGCGAGTCCGGTGCGCCGATCAAGCACATCGAGAACCAGTCTTCGGGCGTCATCCCGGTTATGAAGCTGCTGGAGGACTCCTTCTCCTACGCTAACCAGCTGGGCGCCCGCCAAGGCGCGGGCGCGGTCTACCTGAACGCCCACCACCCGGACATCCTGAACTTCCTGGACACCAAGCGCGAGAACGCGGACGAGAAGATCCGTATCAAGACCCTCTCGCTCGGCGTGGTTATCCCGGACATCACCTTCGAGCTGGCCAAGCGCAACGACGACATGTACCTCTTCTCGCCGTACGACGTGGAGCGCGTCTATGGCAAGGCCTTCGGGGATATCTCCGTGACCGAACACTACGAGGAAATGGTCGAGGATCCGCGCATCCGGAAGAAGAAGATTAACGCCCGCCACTTCTTCCAGACCATCGCGGAGATCCAGTTTGAGTCCGGCTACCCCTACATCATGTTCGAGGACACCGTGAACCGGGCCAACCCGGTCAAGACGGGCCGGATCAACATGTCCAACCTGTGCTCGGAGATCCTGCAGGTCAACTCCCCGTCGGAGTTCAATACGGACCTTACCTACCGCACCCTGGGCAACGATATCTCCTGCAACCTGGGTTCACTGAACATCGCCATGACGATGGACTCGGACAACTTCGCTCAGACCGTCGAGACCGCCATCCGCGGCCTGACCGCGGTCGCGGACATGACGGCTATTGACTCCGTGCCGTCCGTGCGCCAGGGCAACGATCGGTCCCACGCCATCGGCCTGGGCCAGATGAACCTGCACGGCTTCTTGGGGCGCGAGCACATCGAATACGGCTCCGAGGAGGCGCTGGACTTCACCAACGCCTACTTTGCGGCGGTGCTTTATGCCTCCCTGCGCGCCTCCCTGAAGATCGCGCAGGAGCGCGGCGAGGCCTTCGCGGAGTTCCCGCAGTCCGAGTACGCGACCGGCGAGTTCTTCGACCGCTACGATCCAGCGGAATTCCAGCCGCAGACCGAGCGCGTCAAGGAGCTTTTCGCAAACTCGACCATCCACACGCCGTCTGCCGAGGAGTGGGAGCAGCTCAAGCAGGACGTCGCCCGCGACGGCCTGTACAACCGCAACCTGCAGGCCGTGCCGCCGACGGGTTCCATCTCCTACATCAACAACTCGACGTCGTCCATCCATCCCATCGCCTCCAAGATCGAGATCCGTAAGGAAGGCAAGATCGGCCGCGTCTATTACCCGGCGCCGCACATGGACAACGACAACCTGGAGTACTTCAAGGACTCCTACGAGATCGGCTACGAGAAGATCATTGACACCTACGCGGTCGCCACGAAATACGTGGACCAGGGTCTGTCGCTGACCCTGTTCTTCAAGGACACGGTCACCACCCGTGACATCAACAAGGCCCAGATCTACGCTTGGAGCAAGGGCATTAAGACTCTGTACTACATCCGCCTGCGCCAGATGGCGCTGGAAGGCACCGAGGTCGAAGGCTGCGTGTCCTGCATGCTCTAGCTGCAGCCCGCGCTGACCGCCGGTAGCGCCAGAGGGCCCAAGGGAATCGCCGTGATTCCCTCGGGTCTTTCTTTTTCTTTCCTCGCCCTTTAAACCTGGCGCTTACCAGTCGCGGTGGGAGCTGGCGCGGTTTTCGTCCAGGATGATGCGCGAGAGGTGCTCGGCGCGGTCCGGGTCGCGGTCCCGGATGGCGGCGGCGAGCTCGTGGTGGAGCTGCGTGGTACCGGCGACCGGATCGCGCTTGGGGGAGCCGAAGACGGACTTGCCCTTGAAGGTGGACAGCAGCGACGGCGCGAGCGCGGCGAACATCTCGTTGCCGGAGGCTTGCAGGATCATGGTGTGGAAGCGCAAGTCGGTGGCCAGCTCTTCGCCGACGCGCGAGGACGGGGAGGTCTCCAGCTCGGTAAGCCGGCGGGCGAGGGTGGCCAGCTCGGCGCATTCCTCGGCGGTAGCGCGCCGGGCGGCCAGGCGGGCGGCGATGGGCTCGACGGCTAGGCGTAGCTGGTTGAGCGAGCCGATCTGATCGGCGCGCGTGCGCTCGGACTGCAGCCGCCAGTTGATGATGGCCTGGTCGTAGACCGCCCACTCGGTCATCGGCAGCACCGTGATCCCCACGCGCCGGGAGGAGGTCACCAGCCCCATCTGCTCGAGTGCGCGCATGGTCTCCCGGGCGACGGTCCGGGAGATATCGAAGCGGGCGCAGATATCCAGCAGGGTAAAGGTCTGGCCGGTGGTAATGGTCCCGTTGATGATCTCGGCGCCTATCTGATCGAGGACGGAGCTCAGTAGGGGAGTGGAGTGCTGGGAAGTAGGGGCAAGCAAAATCTGGAATCCTTGCGCGTGGACTGGGAAAGTAGTTGCAAAAGGCGGGACAGGAGCACGGCACGGTGGCGTATTCCTGGCGGTGATGTGCCTGGCAGCAGGCGCTTACGTGGATCTTATCGCTGGCTACAAGGATGTGTTAACGCTTGTGGGCGGACTAGACCTGATTGTTATTTTGTAGGGGTAACCGGCCGCAGCCCGAGGTTAGGACGCCCAGCGGGGAATTACGGGGCTTACTCGGGTATCGTGGTGGGTTGTAATACCCCCCCGATCCATGAAGGTAGGTCACCTGCGTTGTCTCACGAGTACGATGCGTATGTTTCCGGCCATGACCAGCCGGTTAAGGCAATCAACTGGAATACTATTCCGGACGAAAAGGACCTCGAGGTCTGGGACCGGCTGACGGGTAACTTCTGGCTGCCGGAAAAGATCCCGGTCTCCAACGACATCCCGAGCTGGAAGACGCTCACAGACAAGGAGCAGGAGACCACCATGCGGGTCTTCACCGGCCTGACGCTGCTGGATACCATCCAGGGCACCGTCGGCGCGGTCAGCTTGCTGGACGACGCCGTCACCCTGCACGAGGAGGCGGTCTACACCAACATCGCCTTCATGGAATCGGTGCACGCGAAGTCCTACTCCAATATCTTTATGACGCTGGCGTCAACCCCCATGATAAATGACGCCTTCCGCTGGTCCGAGGAGAACGAGAACCTCCAGAAGAAGGCCAAGATCGTCATGTCTTACTACGAGGGCGACGACCCGCTGAAGAAGAAAGTCGCCTCCACGCTGCTGGAGTCCTTCCTGTTCTACTCCGGCTTCTACCTGCCGATGTACTTCTCGTCCCGCGCCAAGCTGACGAACACCGCCGACATCATCCGCCTCATTATCCGCGACGAGGCCGTCCACGGCTACTACATCGGCTACAAGTACCAACAGGGCGTGCGCAATCTGGACGAGGCCAAGCAGCAGGAGCTGAAGGAATACACCTTCGACCTGCTCTACGATCTTTACGACAACGAGATCGACTACACCGAGGATCTCTACGACGAGCTGGGCTGGACCGAAGACGTCAAGCGCTTCCTGCGTTACAACGCCAACAAGGCCCTCAACAACCTGGGCTACGAGGGCCTCTTCCCAGCGGACGAGACCCGCGTGTCGCCGTCCATCCTGTCCTCGCTGTCGCCGAACGCGGACGAGAACCACGACTTCTTCTCCGGTTCCGGCTCCTCCTACGTCATCGGCAAGGCGGAGGAGACCACCGACGACGACTGGGACTTCTAAGAAGCTTCTCAGTTCCCGACACCCCCGGCGGATACGTCAACCGAAAGGATGACGTATCACGGGGGTGTATTTTCGTCTCTGCACCGGCGGCGACGCGGGCCTGGCCCGGGAAAAATTGTGGGCTACACCACGTTTGCTCACGGGCGGGTTGCGGGCCGGCAAAAAACTAGGCCCAATTTGCTGCGACAATGCCGCCACACGAGTCACACCAGGCCACTCAGCTGCGAATTCGAGTCTTAGAAACGGCTGGCAAAGTGGGGTGGAGTTGGCCTAGGATTAGGCGGTGTAAAACTTTTAAGCGCTTGTATGGCATAAAGCTGGCAAGCGCTTGCTAGTCAGGAGGATATTAATGACCGCTGTGGCGCCACGGTTGGACGATTACGTCCAGCCTTCACGTCCAGAGCCGACGGGGCATGCTAAGACCGGTTCCAAGGCTTGGATGATGTTGACCACCACTGACCACAAGCAGCTGGGCATCATGTACCTGATCATGTCGTTCAGCTTCTTCTTCCTTGGTGGCCTGATGGCACTGCTGATCCGCGCTGAGCTGTTCACGCCGGGTCTGCAGTTCCTGTCTAACGAGCAGTTCAACCAGCTGTTCACCATGCACGGCACTGTGATGCTGCTGCTGTTCGCAACCCCGGTTGTCTGGGGCTTTGCTAACTACATCCTGCCCCTGCAGATTGGTGCGCCGGATGTGGCCTTCCCGCGTCTGAACGCCTTCGGCTTCTGGATCACCACCATCGGTGGTGTCGTGATGCTGGCGGGCTTTTTGACCCCGGGCGGCGCTGCCGACTTCGGCTGGACCATGTACCTGCCGCTGGCGGACTCCGTCCACACCCCGGGTATCGGCGCTGACATGTGGATTGTCGGCGTCGGCGCTACCGGTGTCGGTACCGTTGCTTCCGCCATCAACATGGTCACCACCGTGTTGACCCTGCGTGCGCCCGGCATGACCATGTTCCGCATGCCGGTGTTCACCTGGACCATCTTTACCGCTTCCGTGCTGGCCCTGATGATCTTCCCGCTTCTGCTGGCTGCGGCACTGGGCGTTCTCTACGACCGCAAGCTGGGCGGCCACATCTTCGACTCCGCTAACGGTGGCGGCATCCTGTGGCAGCACCTGTTCTGGTTCTTCGGCCACCCGGAGGTTTACGTTCTGGCCCTGCCGTTCTTCGGAATCGTCTCCGAGGTCGTCCCGGTCTTCGCCCGCAAGCCGGTCTTCGGCTACGTCGGCCTCATCTTCGCCACCCTGTCCATCGGTGCGTTGTCGATGGCCGTCTGGGCTCACCACATGTTCGTCACCGGCGCGGTCCTGCTGCCGTTCTTCTCGTTCATGACGTTCCTGATTGCGGTCCCGACCGGTATGAAGTTCTTCAACTGGGTCGGCACCCTGTGGAAGGGCCACATCACCTGGGATACTCCGATGATCTTCGCCATGGGCTTCATGGCCACCTTCCTCTTCGGTGGTATGACCGGCATCATGCTGGCCTCCCCGGCACTGGACTTCCACCTGGCTGAGTCCTACTTCCTGATTGCTCACTTCCACTACACCCTGTTCGGTACCGTGGTCTTCTCCGCCTTCGCGGGTCTGTACTTCTGGTTCCCGAAGATGACGGGCCGCATGCTGGATGAGCGTCTGGGCAAGATTCACTTCTGGCTGACCTTCATCGGCTTCCACGGCACCTTCCTGGTCCAGCACTGGGTCGGCAACATGGGTATGCCGCGTCGTTACGCCGACTACCTGGAGTCCGACGGCTTCACCATCTACAACCAGATCTCGACCATCTTCTCCTTCGTGCTGGGTGCCTCCGTCATCCCGCTGATTTGGAACGTGTTCAAGTCCTGGCGCTACGGCGAGATCGTCACCGTCGACGATCCGTGGGGCTACGGCAACTCCCTCGAGTGGGCCACCACCTGCCCGCCGCCGCGCCACAACTTCAACTCGCTGCCGCGTATCCGCTCGGAGCGTCCGGCGTTCGAGCTGCACTACCCGCACATGGTTGAGCGCATGCGCTCCGAGGCGCACATCGGCGCCGGACACTAAGTAGTGTCAACGAGGCGCTGAACCCTCCTGCCAACCAAGCCACCTTCTAGGTCCGGTTCTTACCGGGGCCGCAGAAGGTGGCTTTTGGCGATCCTTAGCCGCGTCGCGGCGGGCAGCTCGGGGGCTGTGACCGCGGCCGCATCCTGCTGTGGCAGGATAAAAGCTGTGGATAATCAAGCATTAAAGGACGTAGTGATTACGACCTCGGGCCTGGACAAACCCGGGGTATCGGCGGCCTTCTTCCGTGTGCTGGCCGCCGTCGGAGTGGAGCTGGTGGACGTGGAGCAGGCCATTTTCTCCGGCCGCATCACGCTGGCCGCCTACGGGCGCCTGGACCCGCACCTGGTGGAGAAAGCCGAGGCCGGGCTGCGCAACACGCTGAGCATCTACAAGCACACCGTTAGCGTCGAGGTGGGCACGGGGCGTACTCCGCGGCCGCGCTCGACCCACGTCGTGGTCATCATGGGGGCGCCAGTGACCGCCGAACAGATGGCTGCGCTGGCGCAGGAGCTGGCCAACTTCGACAGCAACATCGACCGCATCCGCGGCCTGTCCGAGCATCCCCTGACTGGCCTGGAGCTGGCCGTGACCGTGGGCGGCGACGCGTGCGCCCTGCGGGGCCGGCTTGCCGAGCTGGCCGGGCGCCTGGGCATCGACCTGGCCATCGAGGAGGCGGGCCTGCACCGCCGCGCCAAGCGCCTGGTCTGTTTCGACTGCGACTCGACGCTGATTACGGGCGAGGTCATCGAGATGCTGGCCGCCCGCGCCGGCCGCGAGGCGGAGGTCGCCGCGGTCACGGAGCGGGCCATGCGCGGCGAGCTCGACTTCGCCGAGTCCCTGCGGGAGCGCGTCAAGGCGCTGGGTGGGTTGGACGAGTCTGTGCTGGCCGAGATCGCCGAAGATATCGAGCTCACCCCGGGCGCGCGCACCACGGTGGCCACGCTGAAGCGCCTGGGTTTTAAAGTCGCGGTGGTCTCCGGAGGTTTTACCAAGGTCCTCGAGCCGCTCGCCCGGGAGCTGGATCTGGACTACGTGCGGGCCAACACCCTGGAGGTCCGCGACGGGAAGCTTACCGGCGAGGTGACCGGGAAGATCGTCGACCGCGCCGCGAAGGCGGAATACCTGCGCGAATTCGCCGCGGACTGTAGCGTGCCCATGTCACAGACCGTCGCGGTCGGCGACGGGGCCAATGATATCGACATGCTGAGCGCGGCGGGCCTGGGCATTGCCTTTAACGCCAAGCCGGCGCTCAAGGAGGTGGCCGACGCCCAGGTCAACCACCCGTACCTGGACGAGGTCCTGCAGCTGCTGGGCATCCCGTCCGCCGAGATCGAGGAGGACTAGGTTATGGGCGCCGAGCAGGCTATCGATGCCTCCTTTGGCACCGCGCACCAGCGGCTCAAAGAGTCCTGTAGTTCGCGGGACTGGCACCGCGATAGGGAAGACCCCGACCAGCCGGAGACGGTCCAGGCCATGCAGATCGCGCTGAACCTGCCCAAGCAGGGAACCCCGGCCCGCCACCGCGTGCTGGAGGCGGCCGCGCGGGCGGTCGTGTCCGTCTGCCTGGACGAGCGGGCCGGCGGTGATACCGCCTTCGCGGCGGCCCTGGGGCGCTGGTACGGCCACCGCATCCGCAAGGTCGCCCGCCGCAGCCGCAACAAGGCCTGGAACGACGTGCAGGCCCTGCCCGGCGTGACGGTCGACGTGGCGCGCGCGTTTGTGCCCTCGGCGGTCAACGAGGTGGATCCGCTCATCGGCAAGCTGCAGATTGGCCACACGGACTTGCCCGCCGACCAGCCGGGGGAGCCGTTAGGCGATGCCCCGGTTATCTACGTGGACACCTCCCTGGGCATGAGCGCCGGCAAGGCCGCCGCCCAGGTGGGCCACGGTTCCATGCTGCTGGCCGCGATCCTGGATACCCAGGCGGCGTGGGAGTGGAAGCAGACCGGCTTCGCCTTGAGCGTGCGCGAGGTCGACCACGCCACCTTTGAGCGCGCGGAGAAAGAACCCGGGGCGGTGGTCGTCGTCGACGCCGGGTTCACCGAGATCGCGCCTGATTCGGCCACGGTCTGCGCGCTGTGGCGCCCGCTAGGCGCCCAGTAGCCCCGGTTGGCTATGGGGGTTTGGCCGGGCCAGCCTCTAGCGGCTGTCTACGAGCCGCCGGAGGGCGCCTAGCACGGTTTCTAGGCGCGTGGTGGACCAGAAGGGCGGCATGGAGGCGCGCAGGAAGCCGCCGTAGCGCTTGGTCTCCAGGCGGGGGTCGAGAACCGCGACGACGCCTCGGTCGTTAGTTGCGCGCAGCAGGCGGCCGGCGCCTTGCGCCATGAGGAGGGCGGCGTGGGTTGCCGAGACCTCCATGAATCCGTTGCGGCCGGCGGCCTTGGCGGCCTCTGTGCGGGCCTGCATCAGGGGGTTATCGGGCCGCGGGAAGGGGATGCGATCGATGATCACCAGCGAACACGCCGGCCCGGGCACGTCCACGCCCTGCCAGAGGGTCAGTGTGCCGAACAGACAGGAGTTTTCCTGCTTGCTGAACTTATCCACCAGCGCGCCGATGGAATCCTCGCCTTGGAGGAAGACCTCGAAGGGCAGCTTCGGGCGCAACTCTTCGGCGGCCTGCTGGGCGGCCCGGCGGGAAGAAAACAGCCCCAGGGTGCGCCCGCCGGCAGCGGTGATAAGCTGGCGCAGCTCGTCGAGCGTGGCCGGGGCCAGGCCGTCGCGGCCGGGCTGGGGCAGGCCCGCGGCGGTGTACAAGATCCCGGACTTGGCCGGATCGAAAGGCGTGCCGACGTCCAGCGAGTCCCAAGTTCCCTGCGGCAGGCCCCACTGGGCGGCCATCGCGTCGAAGCGCCCGCCCAAAGCCAGGGTCGCGGAGGTCAGCACGACGGTCTGCTCGGCGAAGAGGTTGTCGTGGAGCATCTCCGAGATGGACAGCGGCGCCACCGCCAGGGTGTTCGCCCCGTTGCGGCTGTCGCGATCCAGCCAGACGACGTCCTCGTGCGCGGCCGGATCCCCGGTCGCGAAGACGTCGAGCAGCCGCGCGACGGTCTCCACGATCGAGCCCAGGTGGTTGGTCAGGTTCTGGCGCTCGGCGTATTTCTCTGGGTCCTGGGCCTGCTCGTTGTCGGGGGCGCGGCTGATGGTGGACTTGATGTCCTCGACCGTGTCCGCCAGGGAAGATAACTGGGACTTGGCGTCATCCGGCAGGTCCACCCAGCGGCCCGGGGAGTACTCGTCCAGCAGGATATTGAACTCGTCGGCCTGTTCGGAAAGCCGGGTTTCCTTCCCGTTGGCGCCCAGCGCCTTGACGCGGTTAGCCGCCATCTTGAGGCCGCGGGCCGTCAGCTCGGCCGTGGACACGGAGGTGATGCGGCCGTCCAGCTCGTGGGCCTCGTCGATGATGACGGCCGAGTGCTCGGGCAGGATGGTGGCCTGGGAGACGGCATCGATAGCCAGCAGCGCGTGGTTCGTGACCACCACGTCCACCTGGGCCGCCGCGTGCCGGGCCGCCTCCGCGAAGCAGTCCGCGCCGTGCGGGCAGCGGGTAGCGCCCAGACACTCGTTGGCCGTCACCGAGACCTGGCGCCAGGCGAGGTCGCTGACCCCGCGGTCTAGGTCCTCGCGGTCGCCGGTGTCGGTCTCATCCGCCCAGTCGTAGAGGCGCGCGACCTGGGCTCCTAGGCCCGTGGCCTCGGTTTCCTCGAAGAGGCCGGACTCCGCCCCGGCCAGGGATTCGGCCCGCGCCACCTTGTTCAGGCACAGGTAGTTCGAGCGGCCCTTCATGATGGCGAAGGTGGGCTTGCGCTGCATGATGGGCTCGAGTGCGTCGACCAGGCGGGGCAGGTCGCGCTGGACCAGCTGGCGCTGCAGGGCCAGCGTCGCGGTGGAGACCACCACGGTGGAGCCGGTGTTGTGCGCGTGCCGGATGGCCGGGACCAGGTACGCCAGGGACTTACCCGTGCCGGTGCCGGCCTGCACGGCCAGGTGCCGCTGGCTATCGAGGGCCTTGGTCACCGCACCCGCCATGCGGATCTGGCCGTCGCGCCGGGTGCCGCCCAGGGCCTCGACAGCCGAGGACAGCAGCTCCTCGGTGGAGTGGTTGAGCGGCTCGCGATAAGACTCGCTATCGGGGTCGGCGGGGTCTGCTGGGTCGTGCGGGGCGTTTGTCACCCAGGTTAGTCTACCGGCCTAGGACTGATGCGGCGGCAGCAACCCGACCGCCCGGGTGGGCACGGCCGGCTCGCCGCGGGACAGGGCCAGGCCCTCCCAGGGCAGCGTGCCGATGGCCGCGGCCAGGTGGGCGCGGGAGGCGTCCAGGTCCGGGATGTCGTCGACGGCCTGGCCGTCGCGCATGAGCGGGATGGTCAGCTGTTGGGTCTCCAGCCCGCCGACGTCTGGGGTGGTGGTGTCCGTGTAGGGGAAGACGACCTCTTCGACCGCCACACCGGTGGAGCGGTAGGTGCGCAGCGCCTGCTTGGCGCCGCCGATGGATTCCTTGGAGGAAGAGCGCTTGGCCACCGGGTGGCCGTCGACCTCCACGACCTTGTAGACCAGCCCGGCCGTCGGGGCGCCCGAGCCGGTGACCACGGAGGTGCCCACGCCGTAGACGTCCACCGGATCGCCGCGCAGGCCCGCGATGGCGAACTCGTCCAGGTCGGAAGAGACCACGATCTTGGTCTCGTTATTGCCCAGGTCATCGAGTTGCTTGCGGACCCGGCGGGTGACCGCGCCCAGGTCGCCGGAGTCGATGCGCACGCCGCCGAGTCTTTTGCCGGCGATCTCCACGGCGTTGATAACGCCCTGGGTGATGTCGTAGGTATCAACCAGCAGGGTCGTGCCCGCGCCCAGGACGTCGATCTGGGTGGCGAAGGCGGCCTTCTCGTTGGCGCTGCCGTCCTCGTTGACGTGTGCCAGCGTCCACGCGTGCGCGGCCGTGCCGGAGACCGGGATGTCGTAGCGGAAGCCGGCCTCCAGGTTGGAGGTGGCGACGAAGCCGGCCAGGTAGGCCGCGCGGGCGGCGGTGACCGCGCCGTATTCGTGCGTGCGGCGCGCGCCCATCTCCAGGATGGGGCGCCCGTCGGCGGCGGTGACCATGCGCGCGGCCGCGGAGGCGACAGCGGAGTCGGCGTTCATTATGGACAAGATGACGGTCTCCAACACGATGCACTCGGCGAAGGTGCCGCGCACGGTCAGCAACGGTGAATTCGGAAAGTAAAGCTCGCCCTCGCGGTAGCCGTCCACCTGGCCACTGAAGCGGTAGTTGCGCAGGTAGTCCTTGGTCTCATCGTCGAGGAAATCGAGGTGGGCCAGCTGCTGCTCGGTGAAGCGGAAGTTCTGGATGGCCACGATGACGCGCGGCGTGCCAGCGACGACGCCGTAGCGGCGCTCGTTCGGCAGGCGCCGTGAGAAAACTTCGCAGGTGACTTGGCGGTGGGCACTGCCGTCTCGCAGGGCTGCCTGGAGCATGGTCAGCTCGTACATGTCCGTGAGTAAGGCAGTGGAGGCGGTGATATTCGAGCTATCGTTCACATCGTGAAGTGTACGTCACAGCCGCGTGACGGGGGTGTTTATTCTTCAAATTGGATGACCACCCAGACGCGGCCGTGGCCGATTTCGGCGGCGACCGCCTGGAAGGTATTGGCCGGGTTTAAGACCACCTCGAGGTGCGGGCGGGAGGCGCGCAGCTTCTCCACGACCGCGTAGCCGGTGGCGCCTTCGGCCGGCAGGTTGACCTGCAGCTGAGAGATGTTCTCTGGCGAAGGGGTTTCCTTCCCGGTCGCCGCGTTCTGGCGGGCCTGTTCGCACGCCGCGCCCTGGCGGTCGGGCCACGGCAGCCCCGGCGGCAGTCCGTTATCGAGGCGCCACTGGTTCAGCGCGGTGCCCACCTCCTGCTCCAGCTGGGTCAGCCGGACCCGCTCTGCCGGGGAGGCCGGGTCCGGTTCCGTGGTGGAGGAGCCGTTGCCGGGAGACTCGGACGCGCCCGCCCCGCCGGGGCTGGAGACCAGGGAGGCGATGGCCACACCGACAGTGGCGGCGAGGGTGACGAAGGTGATAACCGCGCGGGCCACGCCGGGCAGATCGGCTGGGAAGCGGCCGAAGCGCACGTCGTTGATTAACCGTGTGAGCAGGGGAGGCTGTGACATGCTGTCCTTTCCGCCCGGGAGGCTGGGGCTGGCAAGCACTAAAGCTGAACTGCTTCAGTATGGAAGAACCATGGATGGATTAGGGTACAAGGCTAGTTGAGGCACAGGTTACCTGCCAGGCAACTTGTGCACTAGTGAAATTGGTTAGGCTATAAGGTATGACTGCCAGAATTTCCCCCATTTACATGGGCTCGCCCATGGCTACCCCGGAACTGGACGAGGACCTTCAGGTGGACGTGGCCACCAGCGAAAACCTGCCCTGGATGTGCATTGTCTGGGACGACCCGGTCAACCTGATGAGCTACGTCTCCTACGTCTTCCAAACCGTGCTGGGCTACGACAAGAAGCGGGCCAACGAGTTGATGATGCAGGTGCACACCGAGGGCAAGGCGGCCGTCTCCTCCGGTGAGCGCGACAAGATCGAAGCCGACGTGAAGAAGCTGCAGATCGCGGGCCTGTGGGCCACCATGCAGCAAGCCGGCTAGGAGGCGGAGAAGAAAAACCCATGCAAGAGTGGAAGAAGAAGAAATCGCTCATGCGCCCCGTGCGCTTTCACGCCGTCCTCGACCCGATGGAGCGCGAGGTCCTAGGCAACCTGACCTCGACGGTGGCCGAGGCCATTATCCAGCGCGCGCAGTCCGCGCCGAAGGACGAGCTGGCGGAGATGATGGACATGCCCTCCGGCCACAAAGACGCCCCGAAGGATCCGTCCCTGGCGCGCCTGTTCCCGGATTTCATGGCCGACGGCGACGAGGAGTTCGACGGCGACGCCTCCCTGATGCGCAGCCTGCACGAAAACGACATCGCCCGCGCCAAGCTGGCTAACCTGCAGGCCATCAACTCCGCGCTGGGGCCGACTGGCTCCGTGGAGCTGAGCATTACGGAGGAAGAGGCCCACCAGTTCGTCGCCGGGCTCAACGATTTGCGCCTGTTTGTGGCCGCGGGAGATTTCAGTGGCCCGGATGCCGCGGTCACGGACCGCGACGCGCTCGTCGAGTGGCTGGCCTTCAACCAGGACTCGCTGCTGCGGGCGCTGATGTCTTAATGCTCAGCGTCGGCCACGTTAGTCGCGGGGATACCGGGGTCACCGCGGTCTATTTCGGGCCCGCCGGGGCAGTGGCCGGCGTCGACGTGCGCGGCGGCGGCCCGGGCACGCGGGAGACCGACCTTTTGGCCCCGCACAACACCGTCCAGCGGGTCCACGCCATCGTGCTGGCGGGTGGTTCCGCCTTCGGCCTAGCGGCCGCGGACGGGGCCATGCGGCAGCTGGCGCAGGAGGGGCTGGGATTCGCCGTCTTTGGCGAGGACAAGCCCGGCCCGCGCGTGCCCATCGTGCCGGCGGCCGTCATCTTCGATCTGGCAGTGGGCCCGACGCTGCCCACCGCCGACGACGGGGCCGCGGCCATCCGCGCCGCCCTGGCCGGAGACGATCCGGCCCAGGGCAGCGTCGGAGCCGGCTGCGGCGCCACCGCCGGTAAGCTGCGCGGCGGGTTGGGCCGGGCGCAGCTGGAGTCGGCAGATACCGGCTATCACGTCGGCGCCATCGTGGCGGCCAACCCGGTCGGCCAGGTAGTCGACGCGGCCACCGGGCTCCTGTTCGGCGCGCCGGGCAGCCCCGGCATCGACAGCGCGGCCTTCGCCAAACTGCCCGACCCAGCCGCCGGCCTGAACACCACCATCGGGGTGGTCTACACCAACGCGCCGCTTTTCAAGGCACAGGCCAAGCGGCTGGCCCTGGCCGGCCACGACGGCATCGCCCGCGCGGTGCGCCCGGCCCACTCGCCGCTGGACGGGGACACCTTGTTCGGCGTCTCCACCGCGGGGTCGGGGCAGGCCGCGGCCGCATCCGCGCTGGTGGGGGACGGGGTCCTGGCCCGGCTGACGGCGCTGGCTGCCGATGCCGTCGAAGCCGCCATCGTCTCTGCCGTCTGCGCGGCCAGCGACGGCTTCGGCTACCCCGCGTATTCTTCCCTGCTGCGCTAAGCTGAAGTGCACTATGACATATTCCACTGGACCGTATTCGTCCCGGCCGGACCGTAGCCGGGGGCAGACCGGCCCGGCGAATTTCGGACCCACGGGCGGACCTCTCCAGCCGGCCGGCGGCGCTGGCATGCGCAAGCCCCAGACCAACCGGGGCGACTCGGTGAATTACACGCGCGCCGGGCGCTTGCGCACCGGCCTGGTCTTCGCCATTGGCTACTTGGTGCTGCTCTGGGGCATCCACATCATCAACTACGTCATCTTCGGCGGGCAATTGAGCTACTACGGCATCCACCCGCTGGACTTCAACGGCATCTGGGGCATCGTCACCGCCCCGCTGCTGCACGACGACTGGGAGCACCTCATGGGAAACTCGCTGCCCGGGGCCGTGTTCTGCTTCCTCATCGGCCTGTCCGGGCGGAAAGCCTGGTGGGAGGTCACCCTACTGGTGGTGCTCATCGGTGGACTCGGCACGTGGCTGCTGGGCGGGCCCGGCACCAACCACATCGGCGCCTCCAGCTTGGTCTACGGCTGGCTGGCCTACCTGCTGGTCCGCGGTATCTTCAACCGCTCGCTCATCCAGATCGTCCTCGGCGTGGTCCTGGGCGTTGCCTACTCCGGCCTGGTTTGGGGCGTGTTGCCCATCTACGAGGGCGTGTCCTGGCAGGGCCACCTGTTCGGGGCCATCGGCGGCATCGTGGCCGGTATGACTATCACCTCCGACGACACGTCGAAGCAGATTATGCGCCGCAGCGTAAAATAGTTCGGCGTGACTGAACTAGCTGATAAACCGCAGCCCGGACCGACCGCCCCCATCGGGATTTTTGATTCCGGGGTGGGCGGCCTGACGGTCGCGCGCACCATCATCGATCAGCTGCCTCACGAGTCGCTGCTCTACATCGGCGACACGCTGCACGGCCCCTACGGCCCGCGCCCCATCGCGGAGGTCCGCGCGCTGTCCATCAACATCGCCGACGAGCTGGTCGCCCGCGGCTGCAAGATGATCGTGGTGGCCTGCAATACCGCCACGGCCGCCTTCCTGCACGACGCCCGCGAGCGCTACGACGTGCCGGTCGTCGAGGTCATCCGCCCGGCCGTGCGCCGCGCCATCGCCACCACCCGCAACCACAAAATCGGCGTCATCGGCACCGAGGGCACCATCAAGTCCGGCGTCTACCAGGACCTTTTCGCCGTGCACCCGGACGTGCGGGCCACCGCAGTGGCCTGCCCCGACTTCGTGCCGTTTGTGGAGCGCGGGATTACCTCGGGCCGCCAGATCCTGGGCATTGCCGAGGGTTACCTGGAACCCATGCAGGCCGCCGGCGTCGACACCTTGGTACTCGGCTGCACGCACTACCCGCACCTTTCGGGGGTTATCCAACTGGCCGTGGGAGACGAGGTCACGCTGGTTAGCTCCGCGGAGGAGACCGCCAAGGACGTTCTCAAGGTGCTTACCGAGCGCGACCTGCTCGCGCCCGTGGACAACCCGGCCACGCGCGTGTTCGAGTCCACCGGCGACATGGAGATCTTTGAAAACCTCGCCTCCCGCTTCCTGGGGCCGGGGGTCGGTGAATTCAACCACATTTCCCACTCGGGTTGATTTTCTCCCCGAAATGGCCACAAATCGCCCCACTGTGGGCCCATTCGTGACACCATGAATGCATGAAGTTGACCATCTTGGGATGCTCCGGAAGCGTGCCCACTTCCGGGAATCCGGCCTCCGGCTACCTCGTGTCTTTCCCGGATGCGCCGTCCATCGTCATGGACTTGGGCCCCGGTACGCTGGCCGCTTTGCAGGACGTCCAGGATCCCTGTGACGCCCACGTGGCGCTCACCCACCTCCACGCCGACCACTGCATGGACTTTCCCTCCCTGATGGTCTGGCGCCGCTTCCACCCCTATGCGCCGGCCAAGGGCCGCAACTTCTGCTTCGGCCCCAGCTACGCGCCGCTGCACCTAGGGCGCCTGTCCTCCGACGGCCAGCCGGACGGCGTGGACGATATGTCGGATACCTTCGCATTCAGCCCCTGGGAGGACGGGGTGGAGCAGCGCGTCGACGACGTCGCCATCACCCCGTACCGCACCATCCACCCGGTCGAGACCTACGGCCTGCGCTTGCGGCACACTGAGACCGGCAAAATCATCGCGTATACCGCGGACACCGCCTTTGATGCCAAGCTGGTGCCGATGGCGCAGGACGCGGACGTCTTGTTAGCAGAGGCCGCCTGGGGAGCTAGCTCCGAGGGCAAGGCGGAAAAGATGCACATGTCCGGCGCGGAGGCCGGCCGCCTGGCGCAGCTGGCGGGCGTGAGCACCCTCGTGCTGGTGCACCTGCAGCCGTGGGGTGATGCCGCGGAGACGGTGGCGGCCGCCCGCGCCGAATTCGACGGCGAATTGGTTCTCGGCAAGCCCGGGATGGTCATCGAACTCTAGCCCGGGCGCGGCGGGTAGCCTGGGGAGCATGACTGATTTTCAACGAGCAGACGGCCGTGGCCTCGACGAGCTGCGCACCGTGCGAATTACCCGCAATTTCACCACCAACCCGGCGGGCTCGGTGCTGGTCGAGTTTGGTAACACCCGCGTGATGTGCACCGCCTCGGTGGAAACCGGCGTGCCCCGCTTCAAGCGGGATTCCGGCGAGGGCTGGCTGACGGCCGAGTACGCCATGCTGCCGTCCGCCACCCACGAGCGCATGCCGCGCGAGTCCATGAAGGGCAAGGTCAAGGGCCGAACGCACGAAATCTCGCGCCTGGTGGGCCGCTCGCTTCGCGCCGCGGTGGATCTGAGCGAGCTGGGGGAGAACACCATCCAGCTCGACTGCGACGTCCTGCAGGCCGACGGCGGCACCCGCACCGCCTCGATCACCGGCGCCTACGTCGCGCTGGCCGATGCCGTGGCCGCCCTCAAGGAGCGCGGCGCCGTGCCGGGCGAGCCGCTGCTCGACCCCATCGCGGCGGTTTCCGTGGGCATCATCGACGGCCAGATCTGCCTCGACCTGCCGTACGAGGAAGACTCCCGCGCCGAGGTGGATCTGAACGTGGTCATGCAGGAAAGCGGCGACTTCGTGGAAATCCAAGGCACCGGTGAACACGGGCTGTTTGGCCGCGACGAGCTCAACCAGATGTTGGACGTGGCCCAGAAGGGCTGCTCCGAGCTCATCGCCGCGCAGCGCGCCGCCCTGGGGTGGGACTAATGCAGCTGCTGATCGCCTCGAACAACCCCAAGAAGCTCAAGGAGCTGCACACCATCCTGGCCGAGGCCGGCATCGAGGGTGTGGAGCTGGTCCCGCTCAGTGAAGCCGAGCCCTACCCGGAGCCGGTCGAGGACGGGCGCACCTGCGCCGACAACGCGCTGATCAAGGCCCGCGCGGGCGCGAAAGCCACCGGCCTGCCGTGCGTGGCGGATGATTCCGGCCTGGCCGTCGACGAGCTCAACGGCATGCCCGGCGTGCTTTCGGCTCGCTGGTCCGGCCGTCACGGCGACGACGCCGCCAACAACGGGCTCCTGCTGGGGCAGCTGGCCCACGTGCCGGAGGGGCGCCGCGGCGCGGCGTTCGTCTCCGTGTGCGTGCTGGTCACCCCGGCCGGGCAGGAACACGTGGTGGAAGGTCGCTGGCCCGGGAGCGTGCTGACTGCCCCGCGCGGGGAGGGCGGCTTCGGCTATGACCCGCTTTTCCAGCCGGAGGGCGAGGAGCGTTCCGCCGCGGAGATGACCCCGGAAGAGAAAAACGCCGTCTCCCACCGGGGCCAGGCGCTACGGCAGCTGGTTCCCGTGGTAGCGGCGTTGCAGAAAAACTAGCGCACCAGGCTAGAGCTGGAAGTCGCGCTGCACCTCGCGGCGGCGCTTGACCTCCATGTAAAAAGAGAAGAACGGGATGGTGCCGGCCAGGGCCGTGGTGAACCACTTCATCGGCGGCCACAGGGCCTTCGGCGCCAGGTTCAGGATGGACAGCAGGTACAAAACGTAGAAGGCGCCGTGGATCTGGGCGATGTGGGTGGCCCACTCGGGCATGTCCATGCCGACGAGGTATTCCAGCACCATGCGCGTGGTCAACACCAGCAGGAAGATACCGGTGACCGTCGCGGCGACGGTGAACAGGGTCAGCGCGGTGCGCACGCGGGCTTGGCGGGCCGGGTGGATGCGCTTCGGCGCGGTGGAAGCAGAAGTGTTCTCAGAAGTCATAGCAGTTATCTAGCTTAGCTTTTTCGGAAATAAAAATCGCACGGGTCAGGCCCTAGTGGTCGAGACCGGGGTTGACCTCGTGGTGTCCGCGGCGCGGGCGGTTAAGCTCGTTGAATTCCTTGACGTCTAGCCGGGGCCGGCTGGGCAGGAAGTCCTCGTCGATGGTGGTCGGCTTGGTCTTGGTGACCTCCGGGGCCTCGTAGGTGAAACCGTCGAGGTCCTCCGCCTCGTTTTCGGCGGCGATGCGCTCGTTCTCGCTGCGCAGCGCGGTCCGGTAGGCGTAGATGACAAACGCCGCGAACAGTGGCCACTGGAGGGCGTAGCCTAGGTTCTGGAAGGTGCCGGAACCGGACTGGAAGCGGGTCCACTGCCAGTAGGCGAGCGCGAAGAAGGCGACCACGAGCACGGCGATGAGGACAATATGCCACCACCGTACTCGGATCCTCTGGCGCTTGCCGGTTTCTTGCGTGCTCACGAGTCCTAGCCTACCCACTGGCAGCGGCGCGCCAAAGTCATTAGTGAGCGAAAACGCCCACCGCCCCGATTAGAACCCGTCGGAATCCATCCGGTAGTATCAATCGCGTTAAGCGCCCGTGGCGGAATTGGCAGACGCGCTAGATTTAGGTTCTAGTGTCCGAAGGACGTGTGAGTTCAAGTCTCACCGGGCGCACCAGGCTAAAATGCCTCTTGACCAGCTCAAGAGGTCTTTTTTAATCCCTCTACGACCCCATCGCACGACAATTCCACGACATTAGAAAAACGACTATCCATCACCGCACCAATCGTATCCACGTCGTTCTCCCACAAGTCCGCATAGGTCTGTAGGGTCTCCGCCGCGTTCTTGTGACCAAGATAACGCTGCACAACTTTCACCGTTGCCCCGGAGCCAATCATCAGGCCAGCCGCCGCATGGCGCAGACCATGCGGTGTAATCCGCTCAGGGATAACCCCCGACTCCACACACCGCCGCACCGCGAACGCAAACCAGGAATGATGACCCAGCGGCTTCAGCGGCGACTCACTACCGAACAACCACTCGCCCGGGGCACGCCCCTGGGCCTGCGACCGCAAAAACCCCATCACAGTCTCAGGCACCGCGATAACACGCGACTCCCCATTCTTCGGTGCCCCAACATGCAATTTCCTGCCCTCCCACGTGACAGCCCGGGCTACTTTCACACGGTGCCCAATATCGGGAATATCACCAACTTGTAGGCCGGCCAGCTCGCCCCACCGCAGGCCAGTCATGCCAAGAGTGAGCACGATACCCCCGTTGGGGCCGCACTCTCGCGCCAGGCCGACCAGCTGCTGTTCGGTCAAATAAATCTTCTTCGGGATAGGCTTTTTCGGCAGCGTCACACCCCGGGCGCGATTCATCGGCACCGCACCATCATCGACAGCGATGTCCAAAATTCCGGCCAGCACGCCATGGGCGCGGCGCACAGACACCGGCTTCTCATGATACTCAGACAGCCACGCTTGCACCTCAGGCTTACGAATAGACCCCACACTACGATTACCCCACACAGGTTTAACCCAGTTCTCCCAGGATGACCGCATAGGGCGTAATGACCCCGGCGCTAAGTGTGCCTTCGTCTTGAAAAACAAGGGGGCATAATCGGCCACGGTACGCCGCGCCAAAGTCGGGTCACACCACGTACCATCACGCACATCCGTCGCGTTTTTATCCGCCCACGCCTGGGCCTCAGTCTTCGTACGAAAACCTTGTTTCGTCCTCGACCTGCCATCCGGACTGCGGTATTGGACTCGCCACGCATACCCGCGGGCAGTCTCATACTTCCTCACCGACGCCATGATAAATCTTTTTCCCTTCCACCAGGCCTAGACGCAAAACCCCACCCAAACAGTAGGGTGGGGGCTATTTTTCTACGGGTTGAGTGCTTCAAACTTGGCCATCATCTCCTGATAGCACCCATCGGTGTAGCCGGTCGTCCCGTCCGTGAAATACGTCGTCCCCGGCTGGTACAACATCACATCATCCGCGCAGTGAGACACGACCTTGGACGCGTTGGCCGGATCTTCGTAGTTGTTGACCGAGCCGCCACAATCCGGGTCGCTGGGGAAGCGCTCGCACAGTGGAGGCAGCTGCTGGTTGGGTCCGTAGCCGTCGCCGCTATTCGGGTCGAATGTTGGTGAGGCCGGGGGTTCGTCCACAGGTGCTTGCTGTTCGACTGGCGCTGCCTCCGGCTCCTGGACAGGCTGGGCAGAGGGCTCGCTGGTCTTTTGCTCCGAGCTAGAAGAAGCACTGGAGCTTGTCGATGTGGTAGACGGCGCGCTGCTGCTGCTCGTAGTCGACTCCACCGGGGCTGGGGTGTCCTCAGACTGGCACGCAGCCAAGACCAACGGGACTGCTAAAAAGATGGGGATGAGGCGTTTCATGCTGCTTGCCTTTCGTAGAGAGATTGCCAAGTTTTTAGGACTTTGACCGTGACGCCTAGCTCGTGGGCTAGGACGGAGGGGTGTGGTCCGTAGATTGCTTCGGTGGCGGCGTAGTCTGCCGGGTTGATGAGTAGGCGGGCGGCGAATCGGTCGGCACGTAGCTCGTGTGCCCCGTGGTGGCCGGGCGGGTCCCCGTAATGTGCGTGGCCTAGTTCGTGGGCCAGTGAGCACAGGGTGGTGACGTCGTCCATGCCGACGCGCAGCGTGATGGTGTTGCGGTGGGGGAGCCATGCTGCTTTCGGCCCGCCGCGGTGCCACCTCACCCGATACCCGCGTCGCTGCGCCACGTCGATTAGGGCTTCGACGTTAATCAATCAAATCTTCACCTCGTTTCTCACGCTCGGCTTGCTCGTCGGGGGAGGAGTCAGCGGCGTGCGGGATGCTGTCATCCCAGTCCATGACGGTGCCGTCATCCTCGTCATGCAGTGAAGCATGAGCGCCGGACACGGGGGCACCCGCACGACGAGCAGCCAACTCGTCTATCTCATTAGCGCGGGTAGCGGGATTGAGTCGGCGCGCAAGCTCTATGGCCAGTTCACCCTCGTCGGCGGTGGATACTAGGGCGCCGTCGGAGTCGAGGAAATCGAGCACGTCTTGGTATGGGACGTGGCCTAGCTCAACTAGGGCGAGTGTGCGGTTTATCCCGAATTCTTTGCAGAGTGCAAGAAGGTCGTCTGTGGGCAGGCCATCGTTTAATCGTTTGTTTGCGGTTTTGCGCGTGATTTTGAGGATGTCTGCGACTTCTTGGTCTGTGATTCTGCGGTGCGAGGTTTCGCTAAGCCATTGCTTGATTTCCATGTTTTACACACTAACACAGTGGGTAAAAAATTACCCAGCGAATGGGCAATTACATGCCCAAATGGAAATTAGAGTTCCCCCATTCGTGTAATTACACTTGCCGGTTACTGGTGTGGTGTGTAAATTAAGTTACACACCGACCAAAAGAAAGGAGGGAATGGGAATGTTTCTACTCTCCCTAGATGAAATCGACCGAGTGAAGCGACTTCATCACATCACGTCCACGACCGGCTTGGCCGAAAAGACAGACCTGAATCGAAAGACCTGGACCACGGCACTAAACACCCGCAGGCCAACAGTCTCAGTGCTCGAGGCGTTAGCGGCACTCGGAGCCAACCCCTCCAAAATTCTCGTTGCCGAAGAACTGGCCGCATAAGAAAAAGCCCACATAAAGCGGTATTGAAAAGGAAGGAGTTTACAGCATGACCCGCGATGAAAAGGAAACCCCCGGCGGGGCAACGCCAGGGGAAACCTTCAAGGCAAAAATGGACGACCTAATTGCCGCCCAAGAGGAATTTAATCGTGCTTTCTCTCAAGGTCGACAATTCGAGCCTCTAAGACCCCAAGGGCATACTGCATCTGATTTAGGGCGTGAAAAATCAACATTCGGTCATCGCTTGCGGCAGTGGCTGGGGTTAGCCGTTCGGCAAGGTCTTCGATTCCCTCGGATACGGAAGTCGAAAACTGCCGAGTAACAGACAGTTCTTCCGATAGAGAATCAGCACCATTCGCGAATGTTGCTGCCACGCCTTTTATCGACGCTCGCAGAGTTTTGAGCTCTTCATTCATCATTTTTCACCTCACTTTCTAGGGCTGGTTGCCCTGAATTAAGTGAAGCATATAAAAGCCCCGCACGAGGGCGGGGCACCAAACAATCTACTTAGGAGTATACATCATGGGTGAACTCATCCCGATTCAGGACTATGACGGCGCTCAAGCTGTCATGGGCCGCGACCTACACGCATTCCTCGGTGTGAACTCTCGCTACCGCGAGTGGTTCCCGCGCATGGTCGAATACGGCTTTGAAGAGG
Organism: Corynebacterium sp. 1103A; assembly: GCF_055700955.1. NCBI lineage: Bacteria > Bacillati > Actinomycetota > Actinomycetes > Mycobacteriales > Corynebacteriaceae > Corynebacterium > Corynebacterium sp. 1103A. The sequence continues at coordinate 157,959 of NZ_JASTTF010000004.1, read as the reverse complement.
TCAAAGACTACGCGCCGAAAAATCGGCGGGTACAAGATTCCCTAGGCCGCGAGCGTGAAGCACTAGATCACATCATCAGCTTGGACATGGCTAAAGAAATCAGCATGATCCAGCGTACGGAGAAGGGGAAGCAGGCTCGCCAGTACTTCATCGAATGCGAACGCCGGGCGAAGAGCCACCAGGCCACCCCCGTGCTTCCCCAGGATTATGCTTCCGCGCTGCGCGAGCTGGCCAGCACAGTGGAGGCGAAGGAGCTCGCTGAGAAGCAGGAGCGTGAGCAGCGTGAGCTTGCTGAGAAGCGGGCACGCGCTATCGAGGCGCAGGCCCCCGCCGTAGCTAAGGCGCAGGCTCATTCCGGTGTTAAGGAATGGAAAGGTAAGCAGAATTTTGCCCGCGAAGTGCAGCAGTGGGGAGATTTGCAAGGGCTTGATATTAAGCAGGCCAATGTTATCCGCCTGCTGACCCGGAAGGGAATGTATATCGCCCCTGGGCGTGCCGACAGTGGCCAGGTTAAGCGGGACGCTGTACGTGCCGGTTGGGGCAAGAACGAAAAGGGGGTCGCTGAAAACGGGCACGCCTACGACCGCCCGTTAATCAGCCCTAAGGGCCAGGACGTGGCCTGGAAATGGATTGTCAAGGCCGTCGCAGAGTACGGCCAGGAACTGAACCCGAAGGAGATCGCCTAATGAGTGACTACATGTACCGCGCCCACATCATCGACTACCCAGAGTTTGAGGCGTACACCGCTTTCGATGAACGTACTGGCGAGGAGGCCGTTGAGTGGGGCTGCCCGGTGGGATGGCAAGCGGGGCCGGAGTATATCGAACGGTTTAAGTCCAACAAGTTTTTCGAGCCGAATACGGATAAGTGGTTTAGGTCTCGTTCTTCGGCGAAGCGGCGTGTTGACCTGCTGAATTCCATGGGATACATCGCGATTGTTCAGCGCAGCGCCCCGGTCCAGTGGCCTAAGGACGGGCAGGAACGAGTGCCAGAGAAGGCAAACGTGGCAGAAGCGTTGCGGATTGTCCGGGACGCAGGATTCACGATCACGACCTAGCCCGATGGTGTAGCTGGGGTTCGAGTCCCTGGCCGGGCACTGGGGCAGTTGTCCCTGAAAATTCTGTCACAGTGACCAAAACCGTGAGGGGTGGAGGTTGGGCAGAAAACGATGTATCAGAACTGAATAGTGGATAGCGCCGCCATAGATACGGGCGTGTGTAAACCTAGCGAGCGAGATTGGAACGCCGTTTAAGGCAAGTAGAACGCCATGACCTAAGGGGAGCACGCACCTACACCCTGCGGGTGCGAACCGTGGGAGGTAACGGGGCGGCGCGTAAACAAATTCCAGCCCTTGCCCACTGGTGTGGGCAGCTTTTCCGTATCCCAACTAGCGGATCGGGGAGTATTACAACACTAGCTGTTCAGATTCGATTTCTGACGAGGGCACTGGGGGTGTCTGTGGGTTGTCCAGCATTCGCCCGCGGCAAGGGGTTAACCGTGTGCTTTTCGTTCACCCAGAGCTCGTCTCCTGGGTTGGCACGCCGGCACTGACCACCTGCACCCCACCCAACACATGAAAAGGCCTCCGTGTGACGTAGTCCGAATAATCACGCGGAGGCCCCTATCAGGAAGGTATCCCACATGAATACTACACGTTATTTGACCGTTAAACAGGTCGCCGACATGACGCAATACTCGCCTTGGTTTATTTATGAAGCGCTGAATCGGGGCGTTCTCAAGGGCACGAAGTCAAGCCCGGGATTCCGTGCTCATTGGCGTATCCGCCCGGAGGACGTCGACGCCTGGCTGGAAAGGAACGCTGCCTAATGAAGAAAATTCTCCGAAGTCTCCAGAGTCTGTTTTATCGGGGCCGGCACCGGCGTGACTATGCCATGGTCTGGAGGTAGACCCAGTGCAGCAAATCACCCCAGCAGAGCTGGTGAAGCGTCTACGCGACATCGAAGGCCAATATCAGGCCCTCTACCTGGCTGCGCACGCCCCAGAACAGCTCCGCCGCCGCCTCCATGATGCGGCTGCTCAAGCCCACCACATGGCCGGAATGGCCAAGAAATACGAGGAGAAAATCCGCCATGCCCACCCCGACCACAAGTAAGACCCGCCCGCGCCGGGTTAGCCCTGACCGGCGTATTCAGCGCCTGGAAGACCAGCTCGCCAAGAGAATGCGATTCGCCTGGTTGATGTTCATCTTCGGCACCCTGGCCGGCGCGGTGTTCACCGCCATTATCTCCGCCCCGCCAGTCTGGCTGGAGGCGATGTGACATGCCGCTGATTGGCTATGAGCCCGGCAGGGAAGTGCCCCGAGAAGCAAAAGTCCACGCTATTAATGAGCTCCAGAATTTTGCCTTGGACTGGATGCGCGACCATGAAGGCTTATCCCCCGAGCTTACAGACATGTGCCACGCCATCACCGTCCAAGTCGACCGCGAGCGGGAGGGACTGTGAAAGACGACGATGAAGTAAAGCCGAAGGCCCGCGTCATCCGCAAAGACGGCGTGTGGATGGCAGTGCGCGGAATGTGGAAGCGCTCGTGCTCGTCTCATGCTGAGGCCGTGCGACAGGCGGAATTGCTGTCCAAGAAGAAAATGTGCGTCTTTTCGCAGTGCGTCCGCCCGCAGGTGACTGTCGAGCACCGAGAGTTAGGCCTCTGCGACTTCCACGCCCGAAGAGCAGCCGCAATTCTCGGCTGGGAAAAGCAGGCCGCAGCATGACCGACGACCGTGTAACCCAAGCTGAAAAGGACGCCGGGGTGTATGACTGCGACGTGTGCGAGACCTACCCGTGCGAGTGTGAGCCGGACCCAGACCACATCTATGAACTTGCCGTAGGCAAATAAGGAAGGAAACCAATGTTTAACAGTCTGCCGAAGCCCGGCCATCTACCGGAGCCAAACGCCTACATCCGTGGTGCAGCGCATAACTTGGCGCAGATTATGTCTGCCTACATGGAATCTGGCTTTACACGCGAGGAAGCCTTCGAACTCGTCACCAGTGTGATGATTGAACATGCCCGCGCCGAAAGGGGGGACTAATGACTGGCCGTGTACTGACTGCCGGGCAGGCCGCCCCGCCTGGTAGTCCAGAGCACCTCAAACGTATTACCGCCTCGAAAATTCCCGCCATTCTGGGTATTGACCCGTACCGGACGCAGGGGGACCTGTGGATGGAGATGAGCGGGCTGGCTACCCCGGAGGAACCGAGCGAGGAGATGCGCCGGGCGTGGGCGTGGGGGCATGCTGCGGAGGAGTCGCTGGCCCGGTGGTGGCAGGCCCAGCACGACGGCTGGACGCTGAACGCGAAGCGTGGCGGAACGACTGAGATCGCCTACGCGGACGACGCGCTGCCGTTCCCTAATCAGGTCACGCTTGACCGGCGTGCCCGGTCTGGTAGTCGGTATCACCGGCTGGAGATTAAGACCAGCGCCTCGGAGAAAAAGTGGGGTAGCAGGGACGCGGAACTACCCGGGGATGTTGCGGCCCAGACCATTTTCCAGGCTGGTGTGAGTGGCATCCAGTCCGGCACGGTCGTCGCGCTTGTCGGTTCCGACCGGCCAATGTACCCCCGCACCTATGATGCCCCAGCAGACCATGAACTGTTCGAGGGCATGGTGGACGCCGCCTTGGAGTTCTACCGCACGCTGGGGGAGTCCGAGCCGCCCGCTCCAGACCCTGCACTCCTGGACGCGCTCAAAGCACAGCAGACCCCCATTGATGATGACGACGTCACTATCCCGCAGGATGTGCTCGACCGCTACCAGCAGACCAAGGACGCGCTGGCTGAGGCCAAGGACGACCATGAGCAGTCCAAGGCCGAGCTCGAATCCCTTATCGGCGCGCATAAGCGACTCATCGGCCCGGACGGGCAGGTCATCGCCACCCAAACCCCGGGCCGTTTCTCCCAGCGTCACGTCCCCGACGAATACGCCCACCTACTCAAAGACCCGGAGGTCATGACACCCAAACTTGACAACAAGAAACTCAAATCCAAATACCCCGACCTCTACCACGCGGCCACCGGCCCCAACACAGTGAGGTACCAATGACCCGAACTCCACACGACCACGCGCTGCAGCAAGCTCGCGCAGACCACGCCGCCTACAAGGCCATGTGGGAAGAATCAATCCTCGAAGTCGATGAAACCTTTGACCGGTTCAGCGCCGAAGACCCCACAACCGCCGCCATCCTCACCCTGGCAACCATCCTCAACCTACAAGAAGGAGAATAAACATGACCAACGATATTCAGCACTATGACAATAGTGACTTTGATAAGCAGCTGTCCGCTCAGATGCGACACGCTGAAACGCTTGCCCAGGCCAATATGATCCCCGACAAGTTCAAGGGCAACCCAGCCAACGTCCTCGTTGCTCAGGAAATCGCCCGCAGCATGGGCGAATCCACATGGGTCACGATGACGGAGTTGTACTTCGTCGGCAATGTGCCCACTTTCAGCGCGAAGTATATGCGCTCCCGCGTCCGTGCAGCCGGCCACATCCTCCGCGAGTCGTTCGACCCGAAGACTATGACCGCCACGTGTGTCATCATTCGCAAGGACGATCCAGACTTTGAGCACGTGACCACCTGGACGAAGACGAAAGCCGAGGAACACGGGCTGTGGGGTAAGGGCCACTGGAAGAAGAATCCTGAGCTGATGCTCAAGAACCGCGCCGTGTCTGAGGGCGTGCGCGAAGCCTGCAACGAAGTCATGGGTGGGGTGGTTTACACCCCGGAGGAAGCCCAATCTATCCAGATGACGGCTACCCGGGATGATGCGCGTGGCATGGGGCAGGTTCGTGCTGCGTTGGCTGCGAAGAAGGAGCAGGAAGCCCAGGAAGAGCAGGGCGCGCCGGCCCCATCGAATGTGGAGCGGGTGCAGGCCGTGACCTCCCGCGATGAGCTCGACAACCTCATGGGCGAATTACAGACTCAGGTGCAGCCCGATGAGTGGGCCGAGCTGGTTGACGCCGCCAACGCTAAGGCGGAGGAACTCTAAATGGCTTACACCGTACTCACCGGGAATTTGGGCAAAGACCCGGAGTTGAAGGCCACCCGCGATGGTAAACCCATGCTCACGCTTAGTGTCGCGTGGTCTGAAAATACACGTGACGCTAATGGCCAGTGGTCTCCTGGCCCGACCGTATGGGTATCCGCGAGGGTCTTTGGAAAGCAGGCAGAACACGCCGCCCAGTCGCTCCACAAAGGCTGCATGGTTACTGTTTCTGGCCAGCTCAAACCCGAAACCTGGGCCTCTGACCAGGGCGAGCAAACCGTCATGACCATGATGGTGGACACCATCGCTCCGTCCTTGTTCACCCAGGTGGCAGACGTCCGCAAACCAGACCAGCAACCCCAACAGTCCAGTACCTGGCAGCCGCAGAACAACACCGGACACGCCTGGAACACCCAGCAAAAACCACCATTCTGACCGCCCCGCCCCGAGCGTATCGGGGCCCTTTTTCTAACCCTCTTCACCCCAAGGACACACCATGTGCACCTCCTCCTACGGCAAATCCAAAGCCACGCCAACAACCAAATACAACCGCCTGATGAGGGATGTCCGCCAGCTCAAACTCGACCTGGAGCAGATGGCAGGACTCGCCCCGTCCCAGGAGCGGGAAGCTTTCTTCGACGCCGCCGGCATGGTCAAAAACGTCCTCGAAACCCACGACCCCACCTACAGGACAAACAAATGAGAATACCCGAATGAGCACCAATGAAAAGGAGAAAGAATGAACGAACTTGACCCCGGCCTCCAGTCCGTCATCGACCGGCTGGAACTAACTCCCACCGAGTCCCAGCGGGACGAATTTTGGAAAGAAGCCTACGACTTCGATCTCCAGGTCAAGCGCACCGGGGACGGGTGGTACGTGGCCAAACTCTACATCGATATTGACCGCTACCTCGAAGTCACCTCCTGGAACCCCAACATGCTCGCCGACCTACTACACAACGCCTTGCCGAAAGGAACCCAACCATGATTAACCTCCTCAACCTAGCCTTCACCCCCGATGGTGGCCTAGCTGACCCGAACCACCCCATCTACATGCTGCTGTGGGCACTAGCCCAGCTGGAGGTGCTGTAAATGAGCGGACACACTCGTGACCAGATAATCGACGCGTGGGAAGCTCTCGACCGGATGAACGCCGGGCACCGCAGTCTAGAGGCCTACAACAGCGACCTGGAGGCGATTAAAGCCGTCCTGCCAGAACGGCCGAAGCAGAACATGGACGAACTCGGCTGGGACCAAGACGAGAACTTCCTTTGGGAGGCCGACTACAACGGAGAAAACGTCGCCATGCTCGGGTTCTCCTACGAGAACTGCACCATCCTCACCAACCAGGGGCGTATCGCCCCTCGTCACTTGGTCCCCACCGGCCGCCGGTACAAGCTCGTAATCGACGACGACCAACCCGAGTACCTAGAGACTGAGCAGGACTACAAGGACGCGCCCGACGGGACTGTAATCATGCTACGAAAGGATGGCGTTCCCCTTATGAAAGACGGCAGCGTCTGGAAGTCGTGCACCTGGTCTGGCGGCAGCGAAGAAATATCGGGCAACCGCCGTCGTGTCCTGCGCTGGGGGTGGGGCACCGATGACTAAAACCCTCACTCCTACTGGTCGCCGCTACACACTCACGGAGGTGCAGGAATGATCGGACCGTGGCAGCGCTGGTTCGCCTGGCACCCTGTCGAAACGGAGCAGCACGGGTGGAGGTGGCTCCGCACCGTAGAGCGCGCCCTGCACTACCCGCCAGACATCCCGTTCGCACCCGACCCTTACTGGGTCTACCGGCCTACCCCTGACAACCGTCACGAAACGGAGACCACCAATGACTGACCTCACTACCACACACCTCCAGCACCTACTCGACCAAGCCGCGGCCGGGCCGTGGGAATACCACCCGGGAGAAGCCCCAGATGAGCGGTACATCGGCGACTGGTCTAGCTGGGACATGTGTATCGGAGTGGAAGCAAACGGCGCAGGTTCCTCATGCTCGGACGATGACCTCACACTCGCGGCCTTAGCGCCGGAACTCGCGGAAGAAGTAATCCGCCTACGCGGCGCGCTCGAATACCTCATAGAGGAAGCACTATCGGCCGCCGAAAACACTAAAGACGCGACAGTCAAAAAGCGCGTAGCGGAAGCAATCAAAACCGCCATCAAACAATACAAAGGAAACCACGATGAGTAAACAAAGTCGCGCCGCCCTGGCGGGGTCGTTTCGTATGAAAGGAACCCAATGATTTATTACCAGCTGGATGATGGCGCTGCTCACCCGCGCCAAGCCTACAAAGATGACGCCGGCATCGACCTGGCCCTCAAACACGACCTCACCGTGCCTGTAGGTGCCCACAGGGTAGGGGACACCGGCGTGCACGTTGCTGTGCCACGCGGCCATGTGGGGATGGTGTTTGTGCGCAGCTCCACGGGTATCAAGAAGCACCTAGTGCTTAGCAACGGCACCGGCATCATTGACCAGGGTTTTACCGGCCCCATCAAATTGAGCCTCCACAACACCGGCAATTCGACCCAGAACATTGAAGCAGGCGACTACATCGCCCAGTTGGTCACCGTGCCCATCACACCTAATGAGATTGCTGAAGTCCGCGAACTACCCGCCACCCAGCGCGGCACCAACGGAATCGGAAGCAGCAAATGAACCCCTACTACCAAGACGACCACATCACCTTATTCAATACCGACTGCCGAGAAGGCCTAAACAGCCTCGTAGACGAAGAAGCAGAACTAGTAATCACCGACCCTCCCTACACGGAACGAGTCCACAAAAACAGCCGACTCGGCAACATGAAACAAACCACCACCGTCGGCCAATCCTTCGTAGAAATCACAGACGAAGACCTAACCGACATCATGTCTGAATGCGGCCGCGTCACTCAAGGCTGGGTAATAGCCAACATGGACTACCACCACGCAGTTCAATACGACATCACCCCGCCGCCCGGCCTAACCATGAAACGAATCGGAATCTGGCTAAAGAAAAACCCAATCCCACAATTCACTGGGGACCGCCCCGCACAAGGGTGGGAAGCCATCGCCTATATGCACCGAAACGACCGTAAAAGCCACTGGAACGGCAAAGGAAAAGCAGGCAACTTCCATATGCAAGCAACCTCCGGTATGGGGCATCCAACCTCCAAACCGTTGGCAATGGTCGAGCAATTCGTCACGTGGTTCAGCAATCCCGCAGAACCAATCGAAGACCGGCCCGCAGATCTAATCCTCGACCCCTTCGCAGGTTCTGGCACGACACTAAGAGCCGCGAAAAATCTAGGCCGACGCGCCGTCGGCTACGAGGTAAACGAAGAATACTGCGAACTAATAGCCAACCGACTTTCCCAAGAATCGATCCCACTGTTCTAAATGCCTACCCATCAGCAGCGTGAGGACATGCGCGCCTGGCTCGAATCCCGAGACCTCTACGGCGCCACACCAGACCTACTCGACGCGCTCATCCAACTATTCCAATCCATAGAGAAAGGAGGAAACAACGATGAACTACCTGACCGTTGAAGAAAAGGAACACCTCATTGACATGCTTGAACGCCCTGAAGAGTGCCAATCCATCGAACGGGGTGTAGCCCGCTACCTTCTCCTTTTCGGGGACGAAAACGAGGAACTGGCGCATTTCGCCCGCTACCTCATCGATTTTCCGAACCACAAGGAGGATGGCCCGAATGCGTAAGTACGCCCAGATACAGGTAGAAATCTGGAATGACAGTGAATTCCGGAGCCTTACCGTTAACGCCCAGCACCTCTATTTTGTCCTGATTTCACACCCGTCCCTGAACCACGCTGGGGTAGGGGATTGGCGCCCCGGGCGATTAGCGAAGTTTGTCGGCAACTGGGAACGAACAGACGTTGAAGACGCCGCTCAAGAACTCATCGCGGGCCTTTATGTGCTCATCGACGAAGACACTGAAGAGTTCCTTGTTCGTTCGTATTTGCGCAACAGTGGGCTGTTGAAGCAGCCGAAGATGGCGACCGCTATGACGCGGAAGCTAGCAGAGGTCGGCTCTAGCGAGTTGCGTGGGGTTGTTGTGTACGAGCTCGCCCGGCTCCGCGAGGAGGCTCCCAGCCTTCCGGGGTGGGGGTCTGAGGAGGCGTTGAATCTGTTGTCTGAGCCCCGTGTTGACCCGTCCATTTACCCGTTAGGTAAGGGGTCTGGAAAGGGGTCTGGAAAGGGGTCTGGAAAGGGGTCTGGAAAGGGGTCTGGAAAGGGTAAACCGACCCCTATCGGTAAGGGGTCCAGAAAGGGGTCCGGAAAGGGGTGCCCTATAACTAGTAACTGTAACTATGTAATTAGTAATTCAGTAACTAGTTCAAACCCAGGTTCAAACGATGAACCCGAAGAGGGTTCACCTGACGGTGAACGCGGGCGTGATGAGACCCCCAACAAGTACCCCGCAGACTTCGAAGACTGGTGGAACCTTTACCCGCGCAAGCAAGGCAAGCGAAAAGCCCTCAATGAGTGGCGACGCGCGACTAAGCGCGTAAGCCGCGACGAACTCAACTCCAAGACCCGGCGCTTCGCCGACTTCCACGCCACCCAAGGCACCGACAAGCAATACATCCCACTGCCCACCACATGGCTCGCCAGGGACGGCTGGGAAGACGAACTCATCTCACGCAACCCCCAGCCCGCCCAAGACAGCAACACGCTTAACGCGTGGCTAGGCGTCCCAGACAACCCCAACACCATCGAAGGCGAAGTCATCAACCACACCTGGCAATCGAAAGGAGAACTCCCATGGTGAACCAAACCACCGCCGCAGCCATCCTCCAACGCGGCAAACAACTCACACCAGACCGCTTCCCCAAACCCGACGCAGCAACCGCCGCCGCATGGGCCAAATCCCTCCGCGGCGCCTACCCGCCAGCACTCTGGGAAGAAGCCGTACACCTCTGGGCCGAAGACCTCGTAGGCGACCGCATGGCAACGCCAAAAGAACTCAACCAAGCCGCACGCATCGTCCTACGCCGCTGGGAATCAGACCCCGTCCGCGGCCCCCAGCTGGAAGCCCACCGGCAGCAGCTCACCGACCAACGCGACCAGGAACTACGCAACGGCACCTTCGGCATCAACCGGGGCTACCAACCACGCCCCATCGACCCACCAAAACCCGAAGTCCCCGACTTCATCAAAAAATGGACCAAGAGAAACAACCACAAACGCCCAAAATAGCCCCCAGAAGCCCCACAGAACGACAAACAAGACACCCATGGGCAAACAGTCCAGAACGAAACGCCAGAGCGTTAGAAAGGCACACAGATGCCACGAACCAGAAAAACAGCCAAACAAGCCGGCGCACGCTTCGAACGCCTCATCGCCGACTACCTCGCCGCCAACCTCGACGACCGCATAGACCGAAGGGTCAAAACCGGGGCGAAAGATTGCGGGGACATCGCCAACGTCCGCGACAGTCACAACCGCCGAATCGTCATAGAAGCAAAGGATTATGGCGGAAAACTCAACCTCCCCCAATGGACCAAAGAAGCCCACCAAGAAGCAGACAACGACAACGCACACGTAGGTCTCGTCATCGCCAAACGACGCGGCACCACCGACCCCGGAAAACAATGGGCAATCATGACCGTCGACGACCTCACCAAACTACTCACATCAGGAGAACACCAATGAGCCTCGCCCACACCCTCCGCCACATCGCCCAACTCCTCCACACCCTCCAAACCACCTACTGGGAATCCGACCTCCACGCCGCCCGCCAATCACAAACAGGTGTCCGCACCAACACCACCGGCTCCACCACCCCCGGCGACGACACCCAACTCGAATACCTCCTCGACATCCAAACCCGACTCCAAGAACTCGCCGAAAACATCAGCGACGACCTCACACTCCCCATCCCACCCGACGCCCGCGTCGGAGGATTCTGGCCCGCCTGGATACACCGCCACCGCCACCACCTCAACGAACTCACCTGGTACGACGACCTCGAAACCGAACTCCACGACCTCGAAACCGAACTCCACACCCACATCCACCCAACCCGACCACACACCATCAACCTGCCCGACTACGCCACAGCAGACGAAATCGCCAAAGCCCTCGGCAAAACCCCAACCGCCATCCGCAAATGGTGCACCCGCCACCACGTCACCGCCTACACCCAAAACGGACGCGTCCACTACCGAACCCAAGAAATCCACGAACAATAAACACCAATGTCCAAATCCGTGGTACACTTACGTGTAACAACACATGACCCCCAACAACAGTTGGGGGTATTCGCGATCCACAAGGGCGGTGAACACGTGATGGCAATCCACATCACCACCGGACCACGCGGCAAAACCAACCGCGGCGACATCACCATCGATGCGACCAACCTGCCAAACCCACACGACGAACCAGCACTACGCCCACGCGACGGCAGAGACCCAAAAGTCCAAGACTGGCTCAACCAACACGCCGCCTACACCCAAGCACTCGACGCAGCCTACAACCGGCTCACACTCACCGAAGCCGCCAGCGCCACCATCACCTGCTCCGCCGGCAAGCACCGCAGCGTCGCACTTGCAGAACAGCTCGCACAACGCCTCCGAGACGACGGGCAGGACGTGACCGTCAACCACACCGCCCTGAAGCCCAGCAAGAAGAAAAACACCACCGCCGCTGGCTACGGACATAACCACCAAAAACACCGAGACCGACTGCTCTACAACCTCAAAGACGGCGAACCCTGTTCCTACTGCGGCCAACCTATGTACCGCGACCCGTCCAAGAATTTTGATGGCGCGGCCCTGGAAGCCGACCACGAGCAAGGCGACAAAACACGCCTGGCGTACCGGCTTATCCATCGGCGGTGCAACCGCAGCATCTCGAACGACTGGGTGGAGCATGGGCCGGGCTGGTATGCGGTCAATGGGCAGACGTCTGGTGATGATGGTGGCGGGTTGGACTGGCCGGACGGTCTTATAATCAAATGGTGACCAGTGGGTAGGGGTGGCCTAATTATCTGGCGGCCCCTCCCCTGACACCCCCCTCGGCCCGGCTTGAGTCAGGGATTTCTTCAGGGTCCCGAAACTTACGGGTATGACCACCCAGAAGGGAGCACATCATGGCTTGTCAGGCCCCTGAGATGTTCAACGCGGGCGGGCAAAGGCTTTTTGACGAACTTGACGTACCAACCAACGACGCGTCCACACACGCGCTCGTGGTGGAAGCCGCTCGGACAAAGGACCGTCTCGACCGGCTGAACCGACTCACCTCCGGGGATGAGGACGCGTGGTGCCGAATTTTCCAGGCCGACGGGGAAGTGGTCTTGAAAATGGACACCGCAGTATCCGAGCAACGCCAACTATCAACGGTGTTCAGGCAGCTGTTGGCTGAGATTCAAAGGAGGCAGGGAGATAATGTCTCTGGTGATGACGAGGACGGACTCGCCGGACTCTGACTACAATTCCGCGCACCGTGCCGTCATCGACGCTGAGTTCCCGGGCCTTGAAGGCCGGCAGGCACCACAAGCGCTGGTCCGGGACGAAGGTGGGGACTTCACTCATGGTGAGAAGGCAGTTGAGCTGGCTCGCCGGTTTGGCGTGACGCTGATGCCGTGGCAGCAGGACCAAGTCATGTTGGCGTTAGCTACTGACCAGGAGGGCCGGTGGGTTCACACTAATGTGGTGTTGTTGTGTCCTCGTCAGAATGGCAAGTCGCTGATTCTTGAGGTCATTATTTTGTATCGCCTGTTCGTGATGCATCATCAGATTGTTTTCTCGGCCCATCAGTGGAGGACGGCGAAGTCGATTCGTAATCGTTTGTGGCGGCGAATCAAGGCGAAGAAGTGGGCGGCCCGCCGTCTGGTGCGTAACACTGCGTCTGCTGGTGAGGCGGAGATGGAGACTGCCGAGGGAGGTAAGCTTCAGTTCTCGACGCGGTCGAATGACATGGGCCGAGGCTTCGACCAGATTGACCTTCTCCTGTTGGATGAGGCGTACAACCTGGACTCTGGCGAGCTGGACGCGGTAGCGCCGACACAGTTGGCGGCGGAGGACCCGCAGACGTATTACACGTCCTCGGCGGTGAATCGTGATAAGCACCCGAAGGGCGAGGAGCTATCGCGGATTCGCGATCGAGCATTAGCCGGGGAGTCTGAGGGCATGTTGTTCTCTGAGTTTTGCGCCCCAGACGGGGCGGACCGTGATGACCCGTGGACGTGGAAGTTGGCGAATCCGTCGTATGGGTTTCCGAAGCTGGTGGATGCGAAGAAGATGCGGTCGATGCGGTCGACGCTGACTGATAACGGTTTTGACGTTGAGATGCTGGGGTGGGGCCGTTGGTTCGAGTTCGGCGGTGACGATGACGAGGACTTGGTGTTGCCGCGCGACCGGTTTGAGGCCTTGGCGGTTGCAGACCCAGTGAAGGTCGGGGACGTGGTCCTGGCGGTGGAGTCGGTGCCGGACGGTTCGCGTGTAGCGTTCGCGTGTGCGGGCCGCACGCGCCGGGGTGTGCATGTGCAGCTGAGGCCTGGCGGTGAGGCATTTTCGGTAGACGAAGCAGTTGGTGTCATCAGCCGGTTTGTAGACGCGTATCAGCCTGCGGCGGTGGTGTTGGATAAGGGTGCGCCGGCGAGTGTGCTGGTAGAGCCCTTGCAAGCAGTCGGCATTGACCCCGTGGGAGCGACTGGTGGTCAGGTGTCGTCGGCGTTTCGTGCTTTTCGGCAGGCGGTTATCGACGGGACGGTTACTCATGATGAGTCCCCGGCCTGGGGAGAGCAGCTGAGTGTCGCCAGGTTGCGGAATGATAATCCGGCGTATCCGGCGATTAATCGGTTTGCTGGTGATGTTTCTGATTTGATTGCTGCCACGTTGGCGGTGTGGGGGTTGAGTCGTTGGGTTGCTGAGTCGCAGGTGGGCGCTCAGCGCCCGGTTGAGGATAAGAAGGTGAACCCGTCGGGGGCGTTTCCGACGTGGTCGACGCGTAAGCGAGGAGGTGTGTTAGTTGCCTGAGTCGTCTCAGATGGTGCGTGAGGTTGGTCATGCCGCCGTGCCTAGTTTCAATAAGCGTGTGGTTCGTCCTGAGGGGATGACCTGGGAAGCCTTTCAGCGTGAGCTTGTTCAGATGCGTTTGACGGCGAAGATTGCTCAAGTTGAAAATGCGATTCGTAAGCCGATCGAGCAGGCCACGTGGTCGGTGGCGCCGAACGGCGCCCCGCAGGAAGTTGTCGACCTAGTCTCGCATGACCTCCGTTTACCGGTCGAGGGCGAGGAAGGGCAGCAGCCGCGGCGTACAGGGCGCGTGTCCTGGGATGAGCACCTGAAGGTTGCCCTGGAAGCGATCTTTACCGGTGTGGCGTTCTTTGAACAGGTGTATGAGGTCGGCGCGGATGGGCGTAATCATCTGCGGAAGCTCGCACCGCGGCCGAACTTGTCGATTCGGAGTATTGAGACCGCCGATGATGGTGGCCTGGTTGGAATCTTGCAGCGCGGGATTAACGGCCACGAGGAGGTCTTCATCCCGGTTAATCGTCTTGTGGCTTATCGGCATGGGCGCCGCGACGGCACGTGGGAGGGCGCGAGTGTCTTCGCCCCAGCGCGGGACAATTGGCTGGAGCTGCAGAAACTCCAAAAGTTGAACTCGTTGGTGTTGCAGCGTAACGGCATGGGTATCGCGAAGTATAAGGCGTCTCAGCTGACTGATCGCGAAGAGGTTAAGGCTGAGATGGAGGCTGGGCAGCGGTTGGCGGAGGAGTACTCTGCCGGTGAGGTGACCGGCTACTCGCTGCCGCCGGGAGCGGACATGCCCGTTGAAGGTGTGACTGGTTCTCTGCCGGATATTCCGGCGTCGATGGAGTATCACGCCAACCAGATCGCCATTGCGTGCAACGCCACGCACCTAAATCTGACAGGAGGCGGGGGGTCGTATGCGCTTGCTTCTGTGCAGCTTGGAGAGTTCATCCAAGGGCTGCAATCGATGGCGGAGTGGATTGCAGATACTGCTTCGCAACACATTGTGGAGGACTTGGTGCGAGTGGCGTTCCCTGAGTACGAGGGGCCAACACCGTTTATTACGTCCACCAGGATTCAGGTTCAGAAGGACTTGACACCAGGTGATATTTCGCAGCTGGCTGCCCAGGGTGTGTTGACGAAGGAGCCGAACCTGGAGCAGTGGGTACGTTCGTCGTTCCGTATCCCGAAGGCCCGGTCGTTGTTTGAGGCGTTGAAGGACCGAAAGGCATTGCACGAGGCTGAGCAACGTGAAGGTGTGAGCCTGTCAGAAGACGATGAGAACGCCCCAGAGGAGCAAGCATCGGCAGCGATGAGGATGCTCACCAGATTCAAAAGAATGGAGGGAGCGCTCCGTGAATGAAGTAAAGATTTACGGTGACATTGGTTGGGATGTTCGCGCCGCAGAAATTGACGAGAAACTGTCCTCGTTTAACGAAGAACCGGTGCGGATCCGGATTAATTCCGGAGGCGGAGATGTCTACGAAGGAATCGCCATTCTCAACAGCCTGCGGTCCTACGCAGGTGAGTTAACAATCATAGTCGAGTCGTTGGCAGCGTCGGCCGCGTCTTTTATTGCAGTTGGGGCCGGCGCAGAAGTCATTATCCGCCCAAACGCCGAAGTCATGATTCACAAGGCGTGGACCATGCTTGCAGGCAACGCTGACGACGTAGATAAAGCTAAAGCTGATTTAGCGCGCCAGGACGTGAAGATTGCGAAGATTTACGCTGAGCGCGCCGGGGGTGAGATGGATGACTGGCTGACTCGAATGTCTGCCGAGACGTGGTACTCGGCGGAAGAAGCCCTTGATGCTGGGTTGGTGGACCGTATCGAGGACGCGAAGGCACCGGCTACTCAGAATGCGGGTACGCGTCGTGTGTTTGCGCAGTTTCGGTTTGCTAACCGGGCGGCTGCCCCGCCGCCTGTCCCCCGGTCGGTATCGAGGGACGAAACTACAATGCCCATTGATGGGCAGGAAGGAGATACTGTGAGTGTCTTGAATAAGCTTGCCCAGGAGCTGGGCAAGACGCCGGAGGAAGTGCAGAACGCACTCTCCGGCTTTTTTAATGAAACTGTCCAGGTAACCGGAGAGGTTGAGGTGGCCTACCCGGCGAATACTGCGGTTGCTCCGACTGAGCGTGTTTCCGTTGAACCGGTTATCGGTGATGCGAAGTCGGAAGAGTCCGAACCTGAGTCTGGGAGTGCTACTCCTCAGAACTCTACCGATGGCCTGGCCACTGGTCTTACTTTCGCGGTCGGCGATTCCCCGGAGGGGTGGGACGTGGCTGTTGATGAGTCTACGGGTGTGTTGACCGCGAAGGCCCCGTCTGGTGTTGAACCGGGAGAGAACGCTGAAGTGACCGTCCGAGTCAATGACTCGACTGATGTCGTCGCTGGTTTCACGGTCCGTTCACTGTCTGATGATGACGATGAGGGCGAGGCTGGGGAGGGGGCCGGTGCGGGTGAGGATGCCCCGTCGGCGCCGGCTGGCCCGTCGAACACTGTGTCTCTGGATCGTGCAACCTATGACCTTTTGGTCGCGCAGGCGAAGCAGGGGGCGCAGGCAGCGTCTGAAAAGGCGCGTGCTGAGCGTGTAGATGAGGTCGACGGGTGGATTAAGGACGGCCGTATTCCGGCCTCGCAGCGTGACAAGGTCCTCAACATCATGCACGAGAACCCCGGCTTGGCCCGCGAAGTCTACGGGTCTAACCCGAAGAACACCGTCCCTATGGCGGAGGTAGGCCACGTTGGCGCTGGCATGCCGAAGTCGAAGGCTGAAGAACTGTTGGCGAAGGCCGACAGTATCCGTAACAACAAGAAAGGATCGTAATGTCTAATCCGACTTTCAAGCATGGCCCGATTGGCTTTGATATTGCTACCGACCTCGAGAAGTTCCGCGTCGTCGCTCTGAATGAAGATGGCAAGCTCACCTATTCCGATGGTTCCGGCGCGGCACTGGGTGTTGTCACCGAGCAGGGGCGTCTGGCCCCGGAAGCGCCGGGCGCCCAGAACATCGCCGTCCACTATGGCACTGCCGCGGTGAAGGTAGAGACTGACGGTGAGATTAAGGCCGGTGCGGCTGTTTTTGCTGCGGCTGATGGCAAGGTCTCGGCCGCTGGCAGCGTCCAGGTTGGTGTGGCTATCCGACCGACCGTAGACGGTAAGACCCTGACGATTTTGAATGGCCTGCCGACCGCAGGCCCGGCTGGCGAAGGAGCGTAACCGCAAATGGCAACCAATAATTCTTACTTCGATGCTCTCGAAGTACTCCCCGTTGAGGACATTCTGACCTCCTCCGAGCTGCTTGAGGCAGCGGCCGAGGAGCTTCTGCAGGGCACGCAGGCCTACGACCTGCTGTTCACCCCGCACAACGTCAACCACCTGACCATCGGATACAACGTTGATGTTGCCCCAGGCCTGGATGAAGCCGTCCAGACCGTGCCGGAGTTCGGCGAAATCCCGGTCGGTGACCCGGACGCCGGCCTGCGTAAGTACGCCGACCTGACCAAGAAGGCCGTCGGTATCCGCATCTCTAAGGAACAGAAGGACTTCGGCTCCGGCGCGGATATTCAGCGTGAGCTTATCGGCCGCATGGCCGAAGTGCGCCGAGGTAACTCCAACGATGCTCTCGCGGCCCTGGAAGCAGCCGGTATTGAGGAGCTGCCGGTGGCCGCCAAGTGGAACACGAAGGACGCGCTGGCCATGGATGACCTGTGGGCTGCAGATGACCTGCTGGCTGGCGCGAAGGATGAGCGGGGCAACCTGTTCAACTATTCTGCTGGCTACGTGTGGGCAAATCGCAAGACGCTGAACGCGCTGAAGCGTAATAAGCAGACTGCGTCCCTGTACATCGGTGATATGGCTCATGCTAACCCGTTGTTTTCTGGTATTGAGCAGCAGCCGCTTATCGCGGAGCAGTTCAAGCTGGTCGCCGACCAGGCCCTGCCGGACGGTGTGGCCTACGTCTTCGCCGACAGTGAGTACGGTTCGGTAGGCACTAGGTTCCAGACTGGTGAGCCGATCTTCACCGAGTTTTACGAGGAGCATGGCCAGTCTGGACATGGTGGTTCTACCATGTCTTGGCGTTCTGACTACGCGCATTGGCGTGCGCTTGCCGTGCGTGCTCCGAAGGCTGCAGTGAAGCTGACTGGCGCGATTTAAGGGGCGTTGGTCATGCCTCAAATCACGTTGAGCAAAGCGGCGTTCTACCCACTGGACTCGCGGGTTATCCACCCGTCCGGGACGGTTTTGGACGTCACCGAGGAAGACGAGGCGGTGCTGCGGTCTCGTGGCGTGGTGGCAGATGACGCCACTGCGGCTCCGGCCGATTCGGTGGAGACCGTGCCGGCTCCTGAGCCTGCCCCTGAGGCTGAACCTCCGGCCAAGACCGGCGGTGGGAAATACCCGCCTCTGCCGGCCAAAACCGCACCGGTAGCCCGCTGGCGTGAATACGCCAAGGATAACGGCATCAAGCTGACCGGGCTGACTAAGCGGAACGAAATCATGGGCTACATCAACAAGGTTGTTAACGCCCAGTAGAAAGGGGGTGTCGTTCTCATGGAGGTCACTGTTGATGACATCCTTTCGGTTTTTCCCCGGCCGCTAACCGAGGATGAGCAGCAGCGCGCCCAGGGGCTTATTGCTCAGTCTCTGGAGCTTATCGCCATGGAGTTCGCCCGCCGTGGCCGTGACCTCACGGCTGAAATTGAGTCGGAGCCGTGGCGTGCAGTTGCTGTGAAGCAGGCTGTGCGCGTCATGGTGTCGCAAGCCGTGCTCGTCGGGGATAACGTGGGGCGTGCTTCTGTCTCGTCGACAACCGGGCCTCAGTCCGATTCGGTGTCCTACTCACAAGGGGTAGGAATTCACTGGGGAGGCGTGGGCCTCGATGATGCAATCCTCGACTTGCTGGGTTTGGGTATACGTGCGGTTCCACTGGGGCGCGGTGGCCAGGTAATTCCATTCGGTGGTCGTTGGCCACGTGGTGGGGCTGAATTCAGCGAGCGGGGGCGGTGCTAATGGTATGGCGCCCCGATGAATTTGGAGAGCCCATCGCCATCAGGGGAGAACTGATTGGTCGTGACCATCGTGGTCGCCCGCAGTACGCGCCGGGGCGTGTAATTGAGCACTGTGTAGTATCCCCCGCGGGGGACCAGGTCGTTAGAGGCGACGGGTTTACCCACGGCGATATTACGAAACTGCAGGTGCTCGCCCCTCCGGGGACGGTGGTTGCCGATGGGGATACGGTCACCATTCGCGGTGAGGATTACACGGTTCAGCAGCGCCAGTCGTTTGATTACAGCGTGGGTCGGCGTCCTGTGGTGTCGTGGCATCAGCCGAAGGTTGTGTTCATCGTGGAGCGTGGGGAGGTGAGTGACGGTGTCGCTTAACTACCACGAATTGTTTAAGCAGATGGCGAAGCAACCCCAGGTGAAAGAGGCATCCCGCAAAAAGGCAGAGCAGGTGAAAAAGTACATTGAACTTCGCTGGCCCGAAGTCAATGAACTTTCTCCCCGCGACCGCGCTTTCCTACGCGAGGGCGGCGACGTTGTGAAAATCACCCACGCGACTCGCGGCACGAACCGCCCGACGCATGTGGTCACGGTCCGGCACCCTGGTGCTGTTGCCAAGCAGGCTAAGGACGGTTTCATAACTAAGGCGGTGAAGGATGCTTCCTGATTTCGGGGTAATTCCTGATCCGCCCGCCTTGGTTCACAAGCACGTTCTAAGGCTCATCCCGGAAGTGGACCATGACATGGTTCATCTTCATTTCTTGCCGGATGGTTACAACTGTCATCAGGATGGTTTAGCCATCGTGGTGAGTGGCGATGTGGCAGAAGTTGATGATTCCGCGCATTCGCGTGACCTGGTCAAGGTGAGTGTGTACGGGCCGGACCATATGATGGTTCGTCGCTATGGGAGGAGTCTTTACACGGCTTTGACGCAGGGGATTACTGGCGTTGGTCTTGGTGTGTCTCGGCCTGATTCGAAGTTCTTTGGGTCTGGTCCGTCGTATCAGCCAACTGGGTTTGTGTCGACGATGAGCTTGTCGGTCGGTATCGGCAAGCTTTTCTTCCAGTCGCCGGCACAAGCATAAAAATCCGCACATTTGGTACACCACCTCGAAAGTCGGGGTGGTTATTTTCATGTCCTTTTGAAAGGGGATAACAATGGCTCAGAATCGTAGCGTTGGCCTTGACCTTCGCGTCCTGGAGGACCGTGAGGTACTGGTCAACTTCTCTGATGATCCGATTATTGATAAGAAGACCGGCGCGTTTGTCGGCGAGTGGGAGTCGCTTGGCCTGGAGCCTACTGACTCCCAGCACGGCCACACCCGCGAGGTCTCCTCCAACACCACCAACCTGACCGGTGGCCAGTCCTCCACCTCTTACACTGCGGGTGCTATCACCGCCGCTGTGGACGGTATTGCAGGTTCTCCGGTTATGCGTTACATCGAGAATCCGGGCGCGGTGGTTCAGGATGGCACCACCTACGGTAAGCACTCTGACCAGGTGGCTAAGGGATATGTGGCTTTCGTTCACAAGTTCACTTCCGGCCTGGTTCGTATCTGGGTGTCTCGCGAGAAGGCTGACCTGGTGGTTAACGAGCGTGTTACCGCTAAGGATCCGCAGGCTCGTCCGGTTCAGATTACGTTTAACAATGGTGATGATGAGCGCTACTACGAGGAGCGTTTCTACATCGTCGGAGAGGATGGCTCTGTGGTCCGCGTTGAAGAGAAGGTCTTCCAGGATGTTGCAGACGTTCAGGCCCAGATTGAGGCCGGTACTGCGTTCCACCCGCAGGCTTCTTCCAGTGGTCTGACCGCCATGGTTGTCACGGATGATGAGTCCGGTGACGTGACCCTGCATGAGTATGAGAACCCGGAGACTGGCGAAACCGCGGAGAATGACAACGAGGGTGTTCGTCCGTCGGGCGATCCGTCTGTTCCGTCTGATTCCGGTGAGACCACTGGTGACGCTGGCGACGCCGATCCTGGCGCTGAAGCGTAGTTAATTTTTGATGGGCCTTGCGTTTTTCGTGGTGATTCCGCGTAAGGCCCTACCTCAAGACTTTTTGTCTAGGAATCACCGCCCTTTTTGGCCCCGTAGAGTGCGGGGCTTTACTTAATTCCATAGGAGGAATCACCATGGCACAGAAGAAGAACACGGACCAGGTTGAGGTCGTGGAGAACGAGACCGCCAAGAATACTGGTGGTGACGGCCAGATTTCCGACGGTATTTACACCGAGCGTGAGGTTGAGCTGCTTAACGGTGTGAAGTTGGATATTGAGGTCATTGTTGACCGCGATATGCTGCCGGCTTCTGTTTCTTCCCTGGCGCATGAGGGAAATATTGAGGGCATGCTGATGGCTCAGCTGACCGCTAAGACCCGCAAGTTGTTGGATTGGACTGGCGCGACTCGTAAGGATCTTCATGAGGTTATTGGGCCGGTTGTTCAGCGTGGTACGGAGCTGGCTGATAAGTAATGTCTGCCCGGCTGATTCTTGAGGATGAGCCGGGTGCTTGGGTGGAGTTCACCTGCCGTCGGGTTCGTTATCGGGCGCGGCGTGACCCAATGTGGTTAGGGCATGAGGATTTGTGTCAGATGTTGGAGAATCCGCGGATTCTCTGGCGTTTGTACGACGAATCGTCGCGGGTGAAGTCCATGACCGCAGCCATGCTCTCTGGAGGCCTGGGGGAGCAGTTGAAGGCTTATCTTGAGGCCTGTGGGTTGAGTATTTTTAAGCTCGCCCTGGCTGCTCACGCGATAGAAGATATTGACCTTCTCGAGGTTGATTTGCTGCGTATGGGTTTTGACGTTCGGGATTGGCTCGACCCTAAGGGGCCGTTGTCCACGCGGCGCGTCGTGGCCTTGTATCAGGACATGCTGGACCGGCCGGAGACTCGCGTCGGTGCTAAGCGCATGGATATTAAGCCGGCTGACAAGGCGGCGTTGGCGGTGGCGCTATTTCAGACGAGCCAGATGGAAAAAGGCTTTGAACATTCGTTCCTGAAGTCTCCTAAAGATTTGGAGCAGGAGGCGGAGCAGGCGCGTATCGCCGCGGAAAAGCGCGAGCGAATGTCTAAAGACCGGCGTCGTGTGTTGACGGATGGTTCCGGTCGTTCGTTTAAGTCGTCGCAGGCGGAGTCTTTGCGCATGCTTGAGGATTTGAGTCCCACCTAGCCGGTGGGGGGATGAGAGGTTTTTAAAATGGCTGCTGGTTTCGTATCAGTCCCGGTTATTCCAACGTTCAAAGGCATGTCGAAGGAGTTTGCCGAGCGTTTGGAGAAGCCGGCTAAGGCTTCCGGCGAGCGCGCCGGTAAGGCCATGTCTGAGGGTATGGAATCGGCGGTTGAGAACCTGGAGCGCCAGGTGAAGGCCTCCTCTTCCAAGCTGCAGGACCTAGACCGTGCTTATGAGAAGTCTGCGTCGAAGCAAGCAGCCCAGAAAGAAAAGCTAGAAGCTGCAACCCTGAAACTTCAGGCTGCGGAGGATAAGTACCAGGCGGCCCTCGAAAAGGGCGATAAGGGTGTAGCCGAGTTGGCTAAGGTCAAGGAGGCTAAGGCTCGTGTTATCGGCGAGACTGAGAAGCTGGAGCAGGCCGAGATTGATCTCCGCGTAGCTGAGCAAAAACATAAAGACCAGCTTGATGACCTGAACTCGACTCTCGGTAAGCTTGAAGATGCCCAGGCCGGGGCGAATGACGAGATGTCCGAGGCCACGGTCCTCTTTGAAGGCGCGGACAGTGCTGCCGGTGGAATGGTTGACACGCTGGGAAGGCTTGCCGGACCACTGGCAGGGATTCTCGGCGCGGGTGCCCTGGCCTCGTCCGGTAAGAGCACCGCTGATGCTATCGGCCAGATTAACCGACAGCTTGGCCTGTCGGGTGACGAGGCTAAGGCGATGGGCGACGAGGTGGGGGAGGCCCTGCGCTCTGGAGTCTACACCAACGCGGAAGACGCGGCCGGTGCAATATCCGCCATGGCAGGTGCGTTCGACGAGGTCCCTACAGACCAACTTGATGGCTTAGCGGATAACTTCAGCGCGTTTTCCCAAACATTCGGAATTGATGTGGCGGAGGCCGCGTCTACCGCGGGTGTGATGTTGAAGAACGGTCTTGCGGGCGATGCAGTGGAGGCTGCTGACCTGATGACGAAGGCCATGCAGTCGGTGCCGGAGAATGTGCGTGGTGAGGTCATGGATGCCACACACGAATATTCCACCTTCTTTTCGAATATGGGTTACTCCGGTGTGGAGGCCATGGCCCTGCTCGTCGATGCTGCCGAGGGCGGGCAGTACGCTATTGATAAGACGGGTGACGCGGTTAAGGAATTTTCCGTTTTGGCGATTGACCCCGCCAAGGCGGAGGTGTTTAAGTCAATAGGCCTCAACGCCGAGGAGATGGCCACTGCTGTCGCCAACGGTGGTGACGAGGCCCGCGAGGCGATGGAGAAGACTGCGCAGGCTCTACTCGACGTGGAAGACCCCGGGGAGCGTGCAGCGAAGGCCGTGGAGCTTTTCGGAGCGCCGATTGAAGATTTAGGCGTGGAAAACATGCCCGCGTTCCTGGAAGCACTTTCAGGTGGTTCGGACGCGATGGACGGATTTGCTGGTTCGTCGCAGGATCTGTCTGACTCGGTAGGCGATAGCCTGAATGGCCGATTAAACACCCTAAAAGGCACGGTCCAAGACCTGGCAGGCGACGCCTTCATGAAGATGTGGGACATCGTCTCTAAAAACGAAGAGCTTTTTCTCGGACTCGCGTCAGCCCTTGGCGGGCTAGTAGCTGGCTTTGCGTTGGCGAAGGCGGCGGTAGCATCGTACACCGCCGTGCAAACGGCGATGACAATAGCGACGACTATCGCTGACAGCGGATTTAAGGCGCTGAACGCAACTATGAAGGCGAACGTCTTCGTTCTTGTTGCGTCCGCTGTTGCCGCTTTAGTTGCTGGTCTCATTTACTTTTTCACGCAGACCGAGACTGGCCGCGAAATATGGGAGAACTTCACTTCGGCTATCGCTGAAGGTTGGGACTGGGTTGTTGAGAAGCTCTCCTCTGGCTGGTCCTGGCTGATGGAAAACGTATTCCAGCCTATGAGCTCGTTTTTCATGGAGACTCTTTGGCCAGCTATCCAGGCGGTCGTGGGATTCGTTGGTGAAGCCTTCGCGGCCCTGTGGAATGGTCTTGTCTGGGCTTGGGAAAATGTGATTCAGCCAATTTTCAATGGGATTTTGGAGCTGGCGCAAATCACGCTGGGTGTTATTGCTACTGTTATTTTGACCCCGCTGCTTATCGCGTGGAATCTTCTTTCTTCCGCAATTCAGTGGGCGTGGGAGAACGTAATTAAGCCGGCCTGGAGCGCTGTTGTGGCGTTCGCCATGGAGACTCTGTGGCCAATGCTGCAGCAGGTGTTCCAATTCGTGAAGGACGGTTTTCACGCTGTCGGTAATAGCATCCAGTGGGTGTGGGCTAACGTGATTAAGCCCGTGTGGGATGCTCTCGCGGGCGCGGCGAATTGGCTGTGGGGCACCGTCCTGATGCCCGTCTTTGACCTGGTTAAGGCCGCGTTCCACGCTGTTGGTAACACTTTCCGCTGGGTTTACGACAACCTGTTGAAGCCCGTGGTCGACTCGTTCGCGTCCGCCTTGAACTGGCTGTGGGGAAGCGTGATCAACCCTGTCATTGATTGGATCCGCGGTAAGTGGGATGGCATGGGGCGCCTCTTCGGCCGGGTGAAGGATTTCATCGTCGATAATGTTTTCGGCGGGATCCAGTCCGGTCTGGATACGCTGAAGGGCTGGTTTAACACGGTTGTTAGTGCGATTGAGGACATTTGGAATCGTGTCAAGCGGATTACCGCTAAGCCGGCCCGATTCGTCGTGGAGACCGTCTACAACAACGGTATTCGCTCAGCGTGGAATGCGGTGGCGAAGTTCACCGGTTTGGATGAGCTGCAGCCAGCGGCCCTAGGCGACTTGGGTGCCTATGCTCGCGGTGGTGTCCTACCCGGGTACACCCCAGGACAGGACGTTCACCAGTTCTATTCCCCCACTGGCGGGAGGGTTGACCTGTCCGGCGGTGAGGCTATTATGCGCCCTGAGTGGGTACGCGCCATGGGCGGCAAGGCCGCGATTGACGCGATGAATAAGGCCGCGATTAGCGGTGGTGTGAACGGTGTCCGAAAGCTGCTGGGGTCTGACCCCGGCTCTGTCCAGCGCCGCGCTGACGGGGGAGTTCTCGCTTTCAAGGATGGCGGGCTTTTCCCCAACGGTGACACGGACCGCAAGGAGAACCAGTCTGCGGCTATCCAGCGTGCTCTAGCGTTTATGCGCCGGGAGGCTGGCAAGCCCTACCAGTGGGGCGGCGTCGGCAACCCGAGCTGGGACTGCTCCGGCCTGTGGTCGGGTATCGTCCATGAGCTGAATGGTAATGACGGTCGTAGCGGGCGTCTTTTCAACACGAATTCGCTTATCGCTAACCCAGGCACGTGGGGCTTTAAGCCGGGTCTAAGCGGCCCGGTTACGGTGGGCGTTTCTGCCGATCACATGGCCGGTACGCTGTCCGGGCTCAACGCTGAGTCCCGGTCTGGTGACGGCGTCCTACTCGGTGGCTCCGCGTGGGGCTCGGAAAATGGCTATTTCCCGTACAAGTACACGCTGGCTTCTATTCTGGGTGAGTACCTGCCGGGCGCGGAAGGCGGCGGCGGTGGCGGTTTCAACCTAGGTGCCGTGGTTAAGCGTATTTGGGATGGCATCATCGATAAGTTGCCGAAGTTCGACGGGGCTGCCACCAGCGGCTTGATTGGTCGTTTACCGGCCGAGATGCTGAAGAAGTTGGCTACGTCTGCGTGGGATTTTGTGAAGGAGAAGATTGGCTCGTTCTTCGGGGCGGGCGGACAATCCGGCAACGCGGAGTCCTGGCGCGAAATGGCCGTGTGGGCGATGCGGCGTACGGGGTTCAATGCTGATGACCCGGCGCAGGTGAACGCGATGCTTGCTCAGATTCAGTCCGAGTCTGGTGGTATCCCTGACCGTAACCAGGAGATCGTTGACGTTAACGGTACTGGTGCTAGTGCTGGCCAGGGCCTGTTGCAGATTATTCCGGGGACGTTTGCTGCGCACCGTGATCCGGAGTTGCCGAACGACCGGACTGACCCGCAGGCGAATATGGTTGCGGCGCTGCGGTACTACAGGAGCCGTTACGGTGACGACTTGACCACTATGTGGGGTCATGGTCACGGCTACGCCTTGGGCGGTGTCGTCGAGTTGCCAAAGCTGTACGACCAGGGCGGTTGGCTGCCACACGGTGGACTGGCCCAGAACCTGTCGGGCAAGCCGGAGCCGGTGTTTACCGCCTCGCAGTGGTCGAGCATTTCGGACATGATCCGTTCATTGGGTGACCTGGTCCCAGCAATTAAGGGCCAGACTGAGGTGATTGCCCGGGCTGTTGATGATGCGCAAGCATGGTTGGCAAAGGCCGGTGATTACAACAGCATTGAGGGCATTAACGCCCGCCAGGGTGCACGCCGAGTTCTTGACCTTGGGTTGGACTTGCCTGGGTCTGACATTGTCAAGATGGTTCTTGATGGTGAGGACACCTTGTGGGAGTCTCGTGTCCGTGCTGCGAAGCATCTTGACACCATCGTCGAGAAAGAAAAGGCGTTGGAGGATGCTCGTAAGGCTGTCGCCGATTTGACCGACAAGCCGGAGGGCGTGTCCAAGGAGGACCAGGAGAAAATCGACGAGGCGCAGAAGGCTCTGGATGATGCTAAGGCTGAGAAGGCTAAGGCTGAGTCGGAAGAGGATCGCGCCAAGGCTGCAGAAAAGGTCACCGAGGCGGAAAAGAAACTCAAGGATGTTCGTGAGGAGGTGGACAAGAACTCCGAGGAAAACATCAAGAAACACGCCGAAGAGGTCACTAAGGCCAACGACGAGGTGACCAAGGCGGAACAGGAGCTGGCGGACGCCCGC
This sequence comes from Corynebacterium sp. 1103A, assembly GCF_055700955.1. Lineage (NCBI taxonomy): Bacteria > Bacillati > Actinomycetota > Actinomycetes > Mycobacteriales > Corynebacteriaceae > Corynebacterium > Corynebacterium sp. 1103A. The sequence continues at coordinate 130,987 of NZ_JASTTF010000004.1, read as the reverse complement.
AAGAAGCAGGCCATGGACCTGGACAACGTTGTGTTGCTGTCCCAGGGGCAGATTAAGGGCATGATTCCGCAAGCCAAGCAGCTGGCTGACCAGTTGATTGGCATGGGTGCCCCGGCTCAGGCGGTTAACGCTGGGCTGGGACAAATTACCGGCCACCTATCCCAGATGGCCGGGTTCGTTGGCCCGGCGGGTATCACCTTAGGCATGGCAATGGACATGCTCAAGGTGGGCATTGGGATTATCAAGGCGATTGTTGGTGCGATTGAGGACCTTGTCGCCAAGATTCGCAAGGCCCGCCTGGATGCGCTGAAAGCTTTGGCCGATGGTTGGTCCATTATTGCGGATTACGCGAAGCTGATGGTTGACCTGCAGGGCAAGGTCACCAGTTTGCAGCAGGCGTTGATTCGTGGTGCGAATGCGCAACGCGAAGCTGAGTACAGCCTGATGCTGGCCCAGCATGACCGTTACATAGCGGAGGCTGAAGGCGCGTTAAAGGTGGCCGAGGCCCGACTAGAATTGGATGCGGAGATTAAACGCGGTGCCACCATCGCCCAGTTGAAGATGATGGGCCTGCACGAGGACTGGGACTCGTACATGGCCTACCAGGCCCTGGAGGCCCAGGGAGTGCTGGAGGAATGGTCGGACGCGGCTATTTCCGCGCTGTTTACGTACGAGAAGGCGCGTGCCGAAGCGCTGAAGGATGAAGTTTCTGCCCGTCTTGAGCAGATTAAGGCAGAAGCCGCCTTGGCCGAGGCGCAGCGTGAGAACGTGCGCAACCAGCAGGACCTGCTGAAGGCGCAAGAACGTCTGATTCGCATGTCCGCGAAGGTCGCAGGTGTTGACCTGGTTGAGGCCACGGGTACCGCCCAGGTGGCGAAGCTCATGGCCGAGATGGCCGAGGTTAAGCAGGCCATGGACAAGAACATTCTGGGCCGTTGGGGCGTGGGCCTCGGTGCTAATGGCTCCTACGCGAATGAGTACCGTGGCCAGCAGGCGCAGTACGAGTCGCTGCAGCAGGCGCTGAATGCGGTGCTTGCGGAGACTGGCGTGCAGATTGACCGAGGCAACCTCGACCGCGTCCTGGAACTGATGGGACGTGCCGCCTACCGCGGTGGCGACCCGACAGCGGTGCTGCGCTCCCAGCTACCGGAACTCGCGCAGGCGGAAACAGCACTCAAGATTAACGAGTCGCTGAAACCGGTGTATGACGCTCAGGACCAGCGGGACGATTTGGCCCGTCAGGTCGAGGACTTCACTGCTGAGATTGACCTGTATGAGAAGACCACCCCGTTGGAGCACACGCTTAAGGGGCTGGACTACACGATTAAATCGTTGGAGCAGTCCTCGCAGGCGTGGGCTGAGGGTAACGAGGAGCTACGCGGCGAGTATCTGGCCGCGGCTAAGGCGAATCGTGACGCGGCCGAGTCTGCTGGTGTGGATTGGAAGCTGGATTCGAAGTACGCGAATGCGGGTGTTCGGGACCAGATTCGTCGTGAGACAACAATTCACCTTGATGGGGAGAAGATGTACACGGCGGACCAGATTGACCAGCTGTTGGCGGAGGTTACTGCCGGCACGAATGGTTCTTACCGGATTGTCAGGTCGGCTAGTGAGGTTGCTGTTGCTCGTAGGAAGGAGCGGGTCTAATTGCTGAACGTGAGGTTGATTACCGCTCTAGGTGATGGGTGGAGATTGTCTGGTACGGATCGGGAGTCAGAGGTGCTGTCGCCGTACTCGTCTCTCGTGGAGCTTCGGGCGAATGCGTCTAGGTCGGATGTGCCGGTCCCCGGTGGTGCTGGTGTGCTGCCGGGGGCGCGCCGGCTGGGCGCGATCACGACGGAGCTCGAGTTCTACCTGAAAGCCCGCGATGGCGAGGACCTGGAGGACGTGTACCGGAGTCTCCGGCAGGGGTGGGCGGCGGCGACGCGGTCTAACCCGTGTGTGATTAGAATCGAGTCGGATAACCCTTTATCGCCGTTGACGTTTGAACTTGTGGTGGACGGGGTGTTGCCGGGTGTGCCGGTGGATATGCGGCGTCGGTCTGCGGAGACGCTGACGGTGCCGGTGGTGTGCTTCGACGGTGTAGCGAAGACGTCGACCATGACCGGAACAGGAAAAGTCACAGTGACGAATTATGGTGATGTTCCGGTATACCCAAAAATCCGCTATAAGGGCGCTGGGGGAGTGGTAACTAACCCTTCTGGGGCGACATTTACGCTTCCTCGCGCTGCGGAGGAAACTATCATCGACCTTAACCCTCGTGTGCTTCGCCTAGACGGTGCATTCCCTGAGAGTGTTCCACCCGGCGACACTGGGGTGTGGGTGCTTCCCGCAGGAGCGCAGCTTGAATGGACGCTCGGGGTTGCTGACCCATGGAGCTAAACCCAAAAAAGGGACCTTAAACAAATTGGAGGTGTGGTCCCGCCTTCCCTTTTTGACTAACTGAATTTTATGAGGTGTGAGCATGGCTGATTGGGCATCGTGGAAAAAGACCGTTGACTACACCATAAAAACCCAGGGCCGCTGGTACGGAATTGGGGATGCGGACGGTACTCCGCTGTTTACATTGCCGATGCCGTCGGAGCCGGATACGCCAGACCAGTGGATGGACTCGGCAGACCTACAAGTAAAGTTTCCCGCTCGTGAGCCTGATGGGGGCGTGAACCGTGCAGCAGAGCTTCTGGTGATGGACGCTTTGGGCAAGTTCGACCCATCGGGGCAGCTTCCTACCGCAGAGGGTGACTACATGCTTTTGGCCGCGTTCCCCGGCGCTGGTGGGCGTGTGGTGCGCCGCGGCGGGGCAATCGTGCACGCCACCGCGAACGATGAGGATAACGATGGTATACCGTCTGAGATTACGATCCACGCGCTGAATTGCATGGATGTGTGGCACACGATTCCGGCGGTGTCGTGGCCGGCTGCGTGGTGGAAAGCGGACCCCTACGAGGTGGGGACGGATGAGTCCGGGCTCGAGTATAAGAAGAAGCGGCTCATGGCCCGGGTGGAGCTTGCAACGAACGCGATGTTCGTGTGGAAGAACGGGCCGGCCGCGTTTGTCATTCGTCGCCTGGCGCAGGAGTCCCTGGACGCGGCGATGCGCACCCAATCTGACCCTGATGGTGTGAGGTGGGTGGATGACCCTTACCACGTGGTGGAAGTGCCGGAGGAAGACACATCGGAGGAAATCAGCATTGAGGCCCGCGACGGCTTCTTGTGGGAGACGGTGTCCGGCCAGGCGGAGAATGCTGGTGTGATTCTGGGGGCTTATATCTGGTGGCCGGGTGATGCGCCGGTTCGGTGCTGGTCTCAGGCTACGTCGAGTATGAGTCCTGGGGATGTGGATATTACGCCGAGTGAGGGTAAATCGTCTCGCACGTTGGGATACCGGGAGTTTGAGCACGCGATGATTGTGCTGACAGTGAAGGAGGTGGGCTGATGACAACACCGTATCTTATTGCTGATTCGGCGCAGGTCACTGTTCTGCGCTCGCTCGCGTCTACGGCTTTTGGCAAGTATGGCCTGAAACTTCCTGAAGGTGTTGACCTTGAGGACGTGTATGAGGTTAGCGCGGCGGGTAATGAGCTGGCCTACGTCTCTAGCCTCGGTAGTAAACGGCGTGTGGGTGGCATGTTCCGCCGATTCGTTAGGGCGGATGTGAATGTCACAGCCCAGGGTGAGGACATGGTTCCGGCGTCGGATGTGGAACGTGTTCTGGACGAGGCTGCGAAGCGCGTGTCCGGTGATTTCTTCCTTGAGTCGGATATATCTAAGGCGGGTCTTGGCCCGTGGGTACCGATGGTGGATTTCCACGTGGGGGATATTGTCAACGTGGAAATCTGGGGGCGTGTGGTGCCGCTGGTAGTAACCCGGATTGAGCCGAAGCGCACAGACCATTCGGATAATGACTGGTCGGTAGATGTTGGCGGGCAGCTGCTGTCCGATTCTGAAGCCCGGCTGGCGGAGAACGCTGATATTTATAACGCGGTGGTTAGTGACCGTCGTGAGTTGGCTGGTTTGGAAACGAAGACTTCGCAGGCTGCTGCTGCTGCGTCGCGTGCTCAGTCGACGGCTGATTCTGCTCAGTCTACGGCTGATGGGGCTGCGGAGGGTGTGCAGGACCTGCGGGATACGCTAGGGGGTCCCGGCGCGTCGGGGAAGACGCTTGTGGAGCAGCTGGGGGCGCTGAATGAGCAGCTGAAGGCGCAGGGGGAGGATCCGAAGCCGGGGCTTTTGCCTGCTTATCTTGATTTGAACACGAGGCTGTGGGGACAGCAGCAGCGTGTCAACCAGCAGCAAGAAGAAATCAATGACGCCCGGGACGCGTTTGAGCAGTCGCAGGTTCAGATTAATGATGCGGTGGATTCGTCGGCGCAGGACCAGGCGGAGTTGATTGAGTCGATGACCCGCCAGCTGGATAGTCTGCGGTCGCAGTTGGCGGCGGTGTCTGGCTCGGTTTGGCAGGTCGGCGCCCCGGGTGATGGGATGTTTTCTATCGAGAGAGAGTATGTTGGCGGGTATTATAAATACTTTCTTGTGGTTGACGGGTCGTGGGTTGGCCGCGGAGTAGTGAACTTCAGCTACACGGACGGGTACGGTGACTCCGCGAGGACTGTCCCTGGCAGCATTCCAATCGAGATTGGTACTCAGCGCCGATTCGAACTCACAAACGACAAGCGTCCATCCGGTGTCGTGGTTCACTACCGCGTGGACGATGGCCGGATGAGGGCCCGGGAGATTCCTATTACGTCTCAGACTGCGGGCCAGTCGTTCACCGCGCTGGTCAGTCGTTTTACTACTCCGGTCGCGTCGCCCTACGCGATTAACTTGGACTTGGCGTGGTTGAACGCCCACAGGGGGGCGTTGTACGCAATCCGAATCATGGCCTACGGGAAGAGTGGGTCAACCCAGTTGGGGAGTATTTCCCGTGATTCTATCGGCCCGCTGGGCCCGGCAGGTGATGGGCGCCGCACGATGACCCTAGCGGTGGAGCAGGAGCTGGAGGCAGGCGTGGAAATCGCCGTCGAGGCCATGTGCGATCACTCTGGCGAGTATCAGCGCCAGGTGGACGGCGGCAGTGTGAATATTTCGTGGATTGTGTAGGAGATGACTGATTATGCCTGTTTTGCAGGGTGTTTTAGTGGATGTGACGGCTGAGCCGTCGACGGCTAGTGAGGTGTGGGTGCGTGCCCCGCGGGGCCGTGTGGCTGGTACGCGTGTGGTGGTGCCGGAGACCAGGCGGGTGGAGGTGAAAAACGGCGAGTTTGAGGTGAACATTGAGCCCGGCCCTGCCTACCTCGTCGTCGTGCACGCTACTGGCCCGCAAGAGCACGTGCCCCTCCTGGTGCAGGAGGGCATGTCCACGATTGCTGAGGCTGTCCGTTTGGGGGATGAGTCGTGGTCTGATTTTTCCCCGTCGCAGGCTGACGCTATCCGCGCTGAGGTTGTGGCGTCGGTGGCGCAGGCCCGCCAGCAGGCGCAGGATGCGGCCACGTCAGCTACAGCAGCGGACAAGTCAGCTAGTGGTGCGTCGTCGTCGGCGGCGCGGGCTGAGGAGTCTGCGCAGGCCGCGACCACGGCGGTGGATAACGCGGCAATGTATTCCAGGGAAGCGCTGGACTCCAGGTCGGCGGCGCAACGGGATGCCAACCGGTCGGCTGAGTCGGCGTCACAGGCGGCGGGTAGTGCCGCGAGCGCTAAGGCTGATGCTGACCGTGCTGGGCGTATCGCGGAGTCCACAAGCTGGTCTGGTGACAAGCTCACCGTCAACGGGAAAACCAGCCCGTCCCTCACCGGCCCCAAGGGAGAACCTGGCGAGGTGTCTCAGAAAGAGCTTAACGCCCGCTTGGCCTCCTCCCCCTACAATTCCATCACGGTGCGGAGTGAGTCGGAGGCGCAGACCCTGTCTGGCCTGCGGAAAGGCGACTACGTGCACGTGCTCGATACGGGAAATGTCTACATTTGGGAGTGAAAACAATGACCAGTAACACGACACACACACACACACACACACCAGTCTCAGCGGGCGGTGCTAAATGCCGCTAAGAAAAGTCGATTTGTCGACCACAATCTCTGGTCAAGGTTGGGAAGCTACAAAAACCGGCCCATGGGTCGAATTCCGAGTTTTGGGGTCGATCGAGGACGATATTACGCTCCCCAAGGGATTCGCCCCCGCGAGGCAGACGTATATCCCGATATCTGCCGAAATGACCGACAAATTCACCCCGCGCTTAGCTATCAACCAGGCGGGGGTGGTCACGAAGCAGGGCTTTACCTACGGGTGGGGACTGGGTATTTGGCGGGCCGCCTAGCAGGTGAGGCGGTTGACTATGCCGCTTAAACTGATTCGTAACGGGGCCGCCCGCACCTACGAGTTGGTCGGGTCGCCTATCACCATCGGTGACGAGGTGGTGACGGTGCACACCCCGCGCCTGTATGGGCCGGTTATCTTCACCGCGGCTGTGGACGGCGCCGCACAGGTGGGACTTTTTATGCCCCGCGTGTTCACCGCCCAGGGCCAGCGGTATCGGGAGCGGCTGTCAGACTGGCGCACCACCGGGGTAAATGGTGGAGGCGTCTTTTTCTACGGCACTGATCCCTCCCAGACGCTGCGCCTGCCACCTGGATATTACATGGAGGGTGTGGAGGTCTCCCGCTGGGGTGGTGGAGGGGAAATCACCAGCCTACAAATACAAAACTAGATTTCTAGCCCCCTTGACCGCGCCTGGTTGGGGGCTATTTTCATGGGCGGAAGAGCCCAGGAAGGACACGACTATGGATACGATTAAGCAGCAAATCCAAGCCCTCGACAACGCGGAGTTTGCTAACCTCATGCGCTGGATGTACGGGGAGGAGCAGCCCCGGCGGGAGGCGCAGCCCGTAGTGGAGCAGGCGCAGGCTGAAGTGGTCAAGGTGTTGCAGGACGAAGGGAAGCTCACGATGCCTGATGCGCTGACTGACGCGGAGGCGCTGCCCGAGGACGTCAGCGACGTGCCAGAATGGGTGAATCCGGGCATCGATCATTCTGCTATGTACCGCGAAGGCGATATTGTGCGTTACGAGGGGCGGATTGTTCGCTCGACGCACAAGGGCCTCAACCACTGGGAACCAAACACACTGTCGCTCGACGGCCGTATCTGGGAGGACATCACCCCGACCGACGACACCCCCGCCGAGGGCGGCGAGGACACCGCCGAAGACGGGGAGGCCACCCTGCCCACCTGGCGGCCTGGCGTGGCCTACCTCGCCGGCGAAGAACTCCTTCACGAGGGCCGCCGATACCGCGTAATCCAGGGCCACACCTCACAAGAAGACTGGGCCCCAGACGCCGCCCACTCGCTATTCCAGGAGGTCAAAGCATGAAGGACTGGGAGACTCTAGAACCTGATAAGTACGCGCTGGTTGGTGGACATCGTTTCACGAAGGGGCGCGCCCGGCCGATTGACCGGATTATCATTCACCATAACGCGGCAAACCGATGGTCGTCTGAACAGGTGCGTGACCTATGGAATAACAGCCGCGAGGCCAGCGCTCATTACCAGGTGGAGGCGGACGGGACTATCGGCCAGCTCGTCAACGACTGGGACACTGCTTGGCACGCGGCAAACGCTGATATTAACGCCCGCTCGATTGGTATCGAGCACGCGAACATTTCCGGCCCGCCGCGCTGGCAAATCTCCGACAAGACCATCGAAGAAGGCGCCCACCTCGTCGCCGCCCTCTGCCACGCGTACAAGCTCGGCCGACCGCAGTGGGGCCGAAACATCTTTCCCCACTCACAGTTCACCTCCACCTCCTGCCCCCACCAGCTGGACGTCGGCGGCGAGGACCACACCACCTACATGCGGCGCGCCCAGTGGTGGTACGACAACCCCACCGGTGGGGCGAAGAAAACCACACCACCGGCGGCGCAGAAGCCGAAACCGAAGGAGCAGAATGTGCTGACCCCCAAATACTTCACCGACTTCATTACCGGCTATTTCGGTCCCCAAATCGACGCCCTACAGGAAGTTTGGCGGCAACTACGCGGCCCCGGCGGCAAGGGTTGGCCTCAGCTGGGGCAGAACGACAAGGGCCAGAATCTCACCCTCGTCGATGCGGTGGCTAGCATCCGCTACCAGCTCGCACAGATTCAAGCAGACCTAGACGAACTGAAGCGGAGGAAGAAATAATGGGTAAGCATTACAAGAACCCGATTATCACGACCGTGTCGGAGCACGTGGCAGAAGCTGTCGCGGTGGAACTCCAGGAACAGCCATGGTGGCGGCGGTATAAGGGCACCATCATGCTCATCTTGCAGGCCGTCGCGTGGGTAGCTGGCATGCTGCCTGTGTATCTTGCCGACGCGCCAGAATGGACAATCATCCTCGTGGGCGGTATTGGATTCTTCGTCACCACCCTGACCAACCGCCTCACCGTCGATGGAGTCACCCCGTCCATGGCCTCACGCCTAGCAGGCCAAGCGGAACGCCGCGAAGCAGCAGAAACCCCCGCCACCCTACCGGTCTACAGCGGCCCCACCACTGCGGGGGAGTAGTCATGACCCGCACCCTTCGACTCATCATCGCCGCGCTAGCGCTCCAAATGACGTCACGGGGCTTGGACTACCTATTCGGTGACACTCGCTCAGGGATCGGCATATTCGAGATTGATAGCATCGGCCCGCCCTTCGCATGGGGCCTAGCCTGTATCCTCGCCGCGGCGATTACCGCTACTGGTCTCGTCATTGGGAGGGACCGAATTACGAGGGGAGGAGCAACGCTATCAGCGGCGATCTACGTCGCCTTCGCCCTTATGGTCGTTGACGACGTTTACCTAAACGACACGGTGGATGACTGGCGCTATCTCACCCTTTATCTGTCCGCCGCGTTTATCTGGGGGGTCATCGCATGGGCACTCAGTGTCCGCATGGCGGTCACCGAGAACCGGAAGGAGCATAGTGCAGATTGACGAAATACTTACGTTCTTATCCGGCTCTAAGAGCCCGCTGGGCTTCTTTCTTTCCGTCGCTATCATCCTCGCCTTCGTGAGCGGACTATTCTCCAAGGCGGCAGAAAACTACGGCGGCATCATTGGTGCCGCCAGCAAGGCGCTCAATAAACATAAGCAGGACGCCATCGCCGCCGACGAGGCTAGCGATGCCCGCCGCCTCGACCGGTTAGAGAAGACGATTCAACGCCTCGATAACGAGGTTGGTGAGCTGCGGGAGAAAGACAAGATTCATCACGAATACCAGCTTTATGTCGCAGCGTACTGGCGCAAGCTGCAGTTCTGGGCAGTGGAGAAGAACATCACCCTGCCGCCCCCACCGATGATGACCTACCCGGAGTGGAAAATAAGTACCTACCCGGACACAGAGTAACGTTGACCCCCGCCCGCGTGGTGGGGGTCTTTTTTCATGCCTAGACTTCGTCTTCCAGGAGGAGTTCCACCCCATCGCGAATCATGGCCTCCTGGAGAACTCGCCGCTCCCAGCCTAGTGGGCGGAAGGGTAGCTGCTGCTCGTCGTACTCCTCCGGGTAGACGGTGATGGAGGCGGGCCGGTCTGCCTGGGCGGTGATTTCGTCGACATCCGCCTCGAACTGGTCTACCAGTTGCCGGAGTTCTAGGGCGACGCCGCCGGGGATGGGGGAGGTGCCAGCGATCCACCTGCGGATCGTCCGCTCGGTGACGTTGAGCTTGACCGCCATGTCAGTGAGCGACAGGCCTAGGTAGTGTTGAGTGGCTTGCAGCTGGCCGCGAGTACTCGGCTGGGGCATGTCATGGCTGGTTTGCCAGGCCACGGCGGGCACGTCCCAGACTTTGCAGGCTAGGGCGTCCAGCAGGTCTTCGGTCAGGGGTCGCGGGGTGGCGGGCTGCTCGTTCTCGTCGAGTTCGGATTCATCCGGCGGGTAGACCGCCTGCACCTGGTCGGCCCAGTCGTCCATGATTTTGCCAGCGTCCAGGGCCTCGTCGATAAGCTGCTTGCGCAGCTCCTCCAAAGTCTCGCCCTGAGCCTCGTTGATGTAGCCGTTCTTCTCGGCGCTGATGATGATGGTCATTGTGGTCTCCAGTCTTATGTATGGCTGTGTATTTTGTGTGGTTTATATATCTTCCCGCTTAACTTCCCGCCAACTTCCCACAGTGTTAAGTCGAGTGGGAAGCTAGTGGGAAGCCGGCGGCTTAGGCTGCTGCGTAGGCTAGGGGCTTCAGCTCGTCAATGAGCGCGGAGGCCTCCTTGCGGGTAAGCCCGTCTAGTTCGACCTCGCGGCCGGCCTTGTCGGCCAGGGAGCGGATGTAGCCCAGCTGGCGGCTGGTCGGCTCCGTGCTCGGCGGGGTATCCGCGCCCGGCTGGCCGAGAAGCAGCTCGATAATCTTCGACGCCATCCAGGAGGAAGCCTCGCCGGTGTAGCAGGCCTCCAGGTCCAGCTTGGGGTAGGCGCGCATGCCGACCGTGAGGCCGTCGGTGCCGGCGTAGGCGCCGGTGCGGTGAGCGAGGCTGGCGATGAATCGCTGTTGCTTTTCGGTGATCTTCTTCATGATGGTGGCCCTTTCTGACCTGGTGGCTGGGACCTCTTCCCTGTGCCTGTACTTCTATTATGCGCGATAAACCCCGCCATGTCCAGATAAACGGACAAAAAGTGATTAATGGCACATTGGGGGTTATTGGCGCCACGCCAAATCCCACGACAATTCCACGACAAAAGGGTCAAAAATAAGCCAAAAGTGCCCAAAAGATACCTAACGCGAAAAACACAAAAAACCACCACAACCAGCAAAAACACAGGTAATAGCGGGGAGGCGACAAAAGGCGTAAAGGAGTTCAAGTCTCACCGGGCGCACCAGGCTAAAAATGCCGAGGTCATCGCAGCAGGAACCTCGGCATTTTTTGTGTCGCCCTACTCCACCTCGGTGAATTTCCGGTCCCACGCCGAGCGGATGGGGTTGGCGTCAGCCAGCAGGATGTCGAAGCGGTCGCCGGCGATTTCGACGATTTCGCTCAGCGCCACGCGGTGCTCTTGGGGCTCGGAGTTGGCTAGGCGGCGCACGCCGGCGTCGAGGACGCGCTCGAAGGTGTCGTTGGTGTCCAGGTAGGCCACGAACGGCATGCCGAAGCGCTCGCGGTAGGCGGCGGCCAGTTGGGTGATCTGCTCGGTCTGGACGTCGTCGAGCTCGCCGAGGCCCAGGGAGCCGCGGTCGGCGGAGATCGCCGCGGCGCCCTCGTCGTCGGCCAGCAGGAGCTCGTCCATGGCGGGGTAGTCGTGGATGAGCTGTTCGCGCCGCTCGACGTCGGCGGTAAGCACGGCGACCTGGATGGCCTCGCGCAGCTGCCCGACGTTGTCGAAGGGGCGGGACTCCCAGGTGGTCTCCAGCGGCCAGGTCTCGTTGTTAAACAGCGGGCGCAGGGTCGCCACGAAGTCGTCGCGGTCCATGGCGTTGAGCTCGTCCAGGGAAACGCCCGTGCCGCCGGTGCGGGCGACGTCCCCGCCGCGGGAGCGGCCCGTGTGGAAGAACAGCAGGTTCAGCCCGATGGCGGTAATGGCGCCGATGGACATGCCCGAGGAGACGAAGGTCTGCGACCACTCCGGGAAGACCGCCGCGATGTCCGGCTTGAAGGTCACGAGCATGGCCAGGCCCAGGGCGGTGGTCACGATGACGGCGTTGCGCCCGTCGTTGATATCGGCCTTGGCGATGGTCTGCAGACCCACCCAGGCGACGTTGGCGAACAGCGCTAACGATGCCCCACCCAGCACCGGCGCCGGGATCGCCGCGACGATGGCGCCGGCCTTGGGCAGCAGGCCCAGAACGATCATGAATCCGGCGGCGGCCACGGCCACCCAGCGGGACTTCACGCCGGTCAGGCGGACCAGTCCGACGTTTTGGGCGAAGCAGGTGTAGGGGAAGGAGTTCATCACGCCGCCGATGACGGTGGACACGCCGTCGGCGCGCAGCGCGGCCTGGACGTCGGCACGGCGGATGCGCTTTTTGACGATCTCGCCGGTGGCGAAGACGTCGCCGGTGGTCTCCACCATGGTGATCACCATGACGATCAGCAGGGAGAAGATGGCGACTAGGTCGAACTGCGGCATGCCGAAGTAGAACGGCGTCGTGATGCCGAAGGCATCGGCCTCGCCGACTTCCGCGAAGCTCGCGTCGCCGGACAGGAGGGCCACGCCCGTGCCCAGCACCAGGCCCAGTAGCACCGACAGGGTGCCCAGGAAGCCGCGGAAGAAGCGCTGGACTAGGACGATGACGGCCAGAGTGCCGAAGCCGTACCAGAGGTCGCGGGCTAATGGTGCGCCCTCGGCGTAGTTGGTGAAGTCGTTGGCGGAGACGGCCAGCAGGGACGTACCCATCACGAGCAGGACGGTGCCGGTGACCACCGGCGGGAAGTAGCGGAGGAAGCGGCCGAACAGCGGCGCCATGAAGAAGGTGAACAGGCCCGCGACGATGATGGAGCCGTAGATGACCGGCAGGGAGGCCACACCGCCCTGCCCGTCGGTCGCGCCCAGGCCGATGGCGATGATCGGTGCGACGGCGGTGGTGGTCACGCCCTGGACGATGGGCAGCCGCACGCCCACGTGCTTGCCGATGCCGACCGACTGGATGATGGTCGCGATACCGCAGGTGAGTAGATCCGCGTTGATGAGGTGGATGGTGGTGGCGGTATCCAGGTTGAGCGAGCCCGCGATCAGCAGCGGGACGATGACCGCCCCGGCGTAGAAGGCGAGAACGTGCTGCAGGCCGAGTGCGGCGAGTTTGCCGGGGGCCGGAACTTGGTCGACGGGGTGTGTGCGCTTGGGCTGGGTGCTAGTTTGGGCAGCCACGAAGTCCTCCAGTGTGGGGCGAAGCAAAAAAAGGGGTCTAATTCGTACCCCTCAAGCGTAGAAGGGCGGCGCAGATTTCGGGAAAACCGCAGCAAAACGTTCCGGTTATGACCAGAATTCCGGCCGGCGCCCGAAGCTTAAACCGGACAGACGTTTTACTAAAAATGCCTGAGCAGCGCACTAGAGTCAGACATCAGACCTGTGGGCCATTGCACACTTTCTGGGTTGGAGTAACCACCTAACAAGCCCCTACACTGGGACTCAACGGGGCTTGCCGCTAGAGAAGCTCAAGACCATCGAAACCCGAGAAAATATACAGGTTACAAGGTGGATTGGGAATTGGGAATGGCGAGCGCGCCCCAAGGTATAAGGGAACTTATAGATACAGAAGGGAGTCACCGACAGTGACCACCGCAACCCAAGACCTCAAGTTTGATGCCTGGAAGGGGTTTGAGACCGGTCCGTGGACTGAGGGCATCGACGTGCGCGACTTCATCCAGCGCAACTACACCCCCTACGAAGGAGATTCGTCCTTCCTGGCCGGCCCGACCGAAAAGACCAAGCGCACCTTCCAGCACCTGGAAGACAAGTACCTGTCCGTCGAGCGCCAGCAGCGCGTTTTCGACGTCGACACCCACACCCCGTCCGACATCGACGCCTTCCCGGCCGGCTACATTTCCGAGGATGACAACGTCATCGTCGGCCTGCAGACCGATACCCCGCTGAAGCGCGCCATGATGCCGTTCGGTGGCTGGCGCATGGTCAAGCAGGCCATCAAAGAAGCGGGCAAGGAAGTGGACCCGGAGGTCGAGAAGATCTTCACCCGCTACCGCAAGACCCACAACGACGGCGTCTTCGACATCTACACCCCGCGCATCCGCGCTGCCCGTTCCTCCCACATCATTACGGGCCTGCCGGACGCCTACGGCCGCGGCCGCATCATTGGCGACTACCGCCGCGTGGCCCTCTACGGTGTTGACTACCTCATCGAGGAAAAGCAGGCTTCCCGCGATTCCGTCGCCGACGCCGGCTTCTCCGAGCACTGGGCTCGCTTCCGCGAGGAGCACTCCGAGCAGATTAAGGCTCTGAAGAAGTTGAAGGTCATGGCCGAGCAGTACGGCTTCGACATCTCCGGCCCGGCTACCACCGCGCAGGAAGCTGTGCAGTGGACCTACTTCGGCTACCTGGGCTCCATCAAGTCCCAGGACGGCGCCGCCATGTCCATCGGCCGCCTGTCCGCGTTCTTCGACTGCTACTTCGAGCGCGACCTGGCCAACGGCACCATCACCGAGGAAGACGCTCAGGAAATCATCGACGCGCTGGTCATGAAGCTGCGAATCGTCCGTTTCCTGCGCACCGAGGACTACGACCAGATCTTCTCCGGCGACCCGTACTGGGCCACCTGGTCCGACGCCGGCTTCGGCGACGACGGTCGCCCGCTGGTCACCAAGACCTCCTTCCGCCTGCTCCAGACCCTCATTAACCTGGGGCCGTCCCCGGAGCCGAACATCACCATCTTCTGGGACCCGAAGTTGCCGGAAGGCTACAAGAAGTTCTGCGCCCACATCTCGATTGAGACCTCGTCCATCCAGTACGAGTCCGACCGCCAGATTCGTGAGCAGTGGGGCGACGACGCCGCCATCGCGTGCTGCGTGTCCCCGATGCGCGTCGGCAAGCAGATGCAGTTCTTCGGCGCCCGCGTCAACGCCGCCAAGGCCCTGCTGTACGCCATCAACGGCGGCCGCGACGAGGTCAGCGGCAAGCAGGTCGTGGAAGGCTACGAGGCCATCCAGGGCGACGAGCCGCTGGACTTCGATGAGGTCTGGCAGAAGTACGAGGAGATGCTCGACTGGGTCGTCGGCACCTACGTCGAGGCCCTGAACATCATCCACTACAGCCACGACAAGTACGCTTACGAGGCCATCGAGATGGCCCTGCACGACTCCGACATCGTGCGCTCGATGGGCTGCGGTATCGCCGGCCTGTCGATTGTCGCCGACTCCCTGTCCGCCATCAAGTACGCCAAGGTCACCCCGGTCCGGGATGAGTCCGGCCTGATTGTGGACTACAAGACCGAGGGCGAGTTCCCGGTCTACGGCAACGACGACGACCGCGCCGACGACATCGCCGCAACCATCGTCCACACCGTGATGGAAAAGATTAAGGCCATCCCGATGTACCGTAATGCCATCCCGACCCAGTCGGTGCTGACCATCACCTCGAACGTGGTCTACGGCAAGGCCACTGGCGCCTTCCCGTCAGGCCACGAGGCCGGCACCCCGTTCGCGCCGGGCGCAAACCCGGAGAACGGCGCCGACAGCCACGGCATGGTCGCATCCATGCTGTCCGTCGGTAAGCTGGACTACAAGGATGCGTTGGACGGCATCTCGCTGACCAACACCATCACGCCGTCTGGCCTGGGCCGTACCCCGGATGAGCGCATCACCAACCTGGTGGGCGTCCTGGACGCCGGCTTCATCATGGACAAGTAAGACCACCCAAAACCCAATCTCGTAGAAGGAGAAATCATCATGGCAACCCCGACTTTCGATCAGCGTCTCGAGGCAATGAAGTCCCGTCGTGCAGAGCACAACATGGACTCCGGCCTGTACCACGCCAACATCAACGTTCTGGACAAGTCCACTCTGGAGGACGCAGTTGAGCACCCGGAGAAGTACCCGAACCTGACCGTTCGCGTCTCCGGCTACGCCGTCAACTTCGTCAAGCTGACCAAGGAACAGCAGCTGGACGTCATCTCCCGTACCTTCCACCAGGGTTCGTAAAAACCATGGCTGATGGCGTTACTGGTGTTGTTACCCTCCAACCAGAAGAAGGCGAAAAGGTTCGCGGCGTCGCCGCGGGCCTGGGTGGGGACAACGAATTCGACCAAATCACCCGCCCCGAGCTCATGGAAGCCCGCCGCACTGGCGACGTCGGCTTGGTGCACTCGTGGGAACTGGTGACCTCGGTCGACGGGCCGGGTACCCGCATGACGATGTTCATGTCCGGTTGCCCGCTCCGCTGCCAGTACTGCCACAATCCTGACACCTTCGAGATGAAGACCGGCTCCCTGGAGAAGGTCGAAGACGTGGTCAAGCGCGTCAAGCGCTACAAGCCCATCTTCGACGCCTCCGGCGGCGGGTTGACCATCTCCGGTGGGGAGGCGCTGTTCCAGACGGCGTTCACCCGCCGGGTGCTCAAGGAAGTGCACGATGCCGGCATCCACACCACCATCGATACCTCCGGTTTCCTCGGGGCGCGCGTGCGCGACGAGGACCTGGACAACATCGACCTGGTTCTGCTGGATGTCAAGGCAGGCGATGAGAAGACTTACAAAGAAGTCACGCGGCGTGAACTGCAGCCGACCATCGATTTCGGTGACCGGCTCTCCGCAGCAAACAAGCCGGTGTGGATCCGCTTTGTGGTCGTCCCCGACCTGACGGATAGCCCGGAGAACGTCCAAAACGTCGCCAACATCGTGGCACGGTGGCCCAACAACGTGGAACGCGTTGAGGTCCTTCCGTTCCATAACATGGGCGCCGACAAGTGGCGTGAGCTGGGCTATCCCTACACATTGGAAGACACCAAGCCCCCGGCTGCAGAGGATGTCGAAGCTATCCGCGACGTCTTCCGAGCCAAAGGCTTCACGGTCTACTAATTCCCTTATAACCCGTAAACACCCGTTCGCTAGCTCTCCTAGTCTCTAGGAGGCAGCGGGCGGGTGTTCGGCGTTTGCGGGCGGCTAGGTGACTATTCGCTGACGTAGCCGACGTTTTCGACCTCGACGCTGCCCAGGGACTTGGCGCCGAAGTTGGCCAGCGCCTCCTTCTCCAACTGGTTGGCCTTCTGGGGCTGCTCATCCGCGTCCGCGATCTGGCCCAGCTCTTCGATCTTGGTGACGATCTTGGAAAAGTCCGCCGACGGGCGCTCCTCGATGTCCAGCTTGATGCCGACGAGCGCCAGCATCTTCTGGGTGGCGGAAGCCTCCGTCTTGATCCCCGGGCCGTCGCAGGTAAGCACGTAGCGCAAGGCTAGCGGCTGGCCGTCCTTCTCGCGGGTGCCGTCGGCGCGCGGGGCCCAGCCGGCATCGTCGAGCAGCTTCTTGGCCTTTTCCGGCTCGAAGGAGATGAGCTCGCCGAAGGAGTCCCGGCAGGTCCTCCTCGTAATCCAGGTCGTTGAAGTGTATGGAGGCCAGCTGGTCGCGGTCGATGGCGGTCATGAAGGCCTCGCGCACCTTGATGTCGTCCAGGCCTGGCGCGTCGGAGTTCAGTCCGAAGAGCACGTTGGCCGGGCGCATGACGGCGCGGATCTCGATGTTGTCCATGTCCTAGATGGTGGCCAGGCGCCCCTTGGCGGCCACGTTGGTCGCGTCGAACTCGCCGGCCGAGTCGACCTGCGGCGGCAGCAGGAAGGAGAACGTGTCCTGCCACCACGGGTAGGTTTGCTTGAATTTGATGACGACCTGCTTGTCGTTCTCGCCCGGGGTGATGGACTCGATCAAGTCAAAGCCCTCCGTCGAGTGGATGTTGAGGTCATCCATCTCGCCGTTGTTGAACTTCCAGGTGTGCTCGAAGACCTTCCACTCAATCACTGTGGCGTTGACAATAATGGACGCGGGAAACCGGCGGGGCGGAAATGAGGAACATTTTCCTGAGAGGTGCGGAGCCACACCCCCATCCGGGTAGGGCAGCCCCGGCTGTGCGCGGCGTACGCGCTGGGCGGGGCTCCCTCGCGCATCGGCGGCGAATGTGCCAGACTGAGAGTTGATCGGTGCAATAATATTCTCCGAAAGCAGCTCCGAAAAACCGAACCAAAAGCAGAAAGGCCGCGCGTGAGCACGCTTCTAGTCATTGGCATCATCGTCCTCATCGTCATTTTGACGTTGTTCGACGGATACTTCATCGTCCGCACCAAGGAGGCCGCCATCCTGGAGCGGCTGGGCAAGTACCAGGGGGTGGCGCATGCGGGTCTGCATTTTAAGGTCCCCTTCGTCGACCGGGTACGCGAAAAGATTAACCTGCAGGTCCGCCAGCTCGACGTGATGGTGGAGACCAAGACCAAGGACAACGTCTTCGTCCAGATCCCCGTGGCGGTCCAGTACCAGGTCGTCCAGGGCCGCGAGCGCGAGGCCTACTACACCCTGTCCAGCCCGGACCAGCAGATCGTGGCCTACGTCCAGGACAACGTGCGTTCCTCCGTGGCGAACATGAACTTGGATGACTCCTTTTCCTCCAAGGACACCATCGCCCAGAACGTGGCCGAGTCCCTGCGTGACAACATGGCGGCCTACGGCTGGCACTTCGTCAATACCCTGGTCACCGATATCCGCCCGGACGAGCGTGTGCGCGAATCCATGAACTCCATTAACGCCGCCCAGCGCGAGCGGGAGGCCGCCGTGGCCCAGGCCGAGGCCGAAAAGATCCGCGTGGTCAAGGAAGCCGAGGGCGCGGCCGAGGCCCGCAAGCTGCAGGGCCGCGGCGTGGCCGACCAGCGCAAGGAGATCGTCGAGGGCATCGCGGCCCAGTACGAGATGCTGCGCAACGCCGGCGTCGAGGAATCCCCCGAGGCCCTCATGCTGGTCTCCCAGTACCTGGACGCCATGGTGGACGTTTCCTCCAACGGCAACGCCTCCGTGCTCTACATGCCGTCCAACCCGGCCGGCATGGGGGATCTTTTCGAGGGAATGCGCGACGTGCTGATGAGCAACCACGCCCTGGACAGCCTGGACAAGCCGAACAAGTCTTCTTCCAGCCAACGCCCGCGCACCCGCAGCAACCCGGAGCGGGAGACCAGCTCCGCCAGCCCGGCCCAAAAGCCCAGCCTGTCGAGTGCCAGCGACGTGCGCGGTCAGGCCGCCGACTGGGCCAACGAGAACGGTATCCACTCCGCCCGCGACGCCTTCCAGGCGCTGCGCGACAAGCACGGGGAGTGGCGCAACGACGACTAGTGAGTTTGTTTTTCCGGCGCGCCGGAATCTCCACTAGCCTTAGGTGAGCACCAACCTGTAAAAGGAGCAGCTCACCGTGAATCCTCGTGAACCTTTCGCCCTGTCCTTTTCGGGACAGGGTTTTTCTTGGGCCGACTCGTTACGCGGCGCCGGCGCCGACCTGCGCGCCACGGTGGACCAGGCCGCGCAGATCCTGGAGCCGCTGGCCGCCGAGCTGGCCGGTCGGCGCCCCCGCGGCTTCCACCCCTTCGACTGGGCGCAGCAGCCGCCGGCCTGGGATCTCAGCGCCCCCGAGGTTTCCGTACCCGGCATCTTCCTGGCGCAGCTGAACCTGCTCGACGCCCTGGCCGCCCAGGGCCTGGAGCTTAACGATGCCGTCGCCGTCGCCGGCCACTCCCAAGGCCGGCTGGCCGAATTCCTGCTGGACGGCCTGGACGGCACCGCCGGCCGCGCGGAGATGCTGGCTATATCCCAGCTCATCGGCGCGGCGATGACGCACACGGCGCGGCGCTACGGCCTAGTCCGCGACTGCACCGCGGCCCCCATGGTCGCTATCAACGCGAACCCGCACGACATCGCCGCCGCCCTCCGCGACACCGGCGCGGACACGGTCATCGGCCTGCACAACAGCGCCCGCGATGCCGTCCTGTCCGGCCCGCCCGCCGACAACCTCGCCGTCGCCCGCGCCCTGGGGGTAGAGGCGCGGCCGCTCAAGGTGGCCGCGGCCTTCCACCACCCGCGCATGAGTGAGGCCGTGGAGCAGGTCGTGGACTGGGCCCAGCAGGTGGGCCTGGACACGGGCTTGGCCGAGCGGGCCGCCCGCGCGGTGCTCACCGACGTCATCGACTGGCCGGCGCAGGTCGGCCGCCTCGTCGACGCCGGCGCGCGGTGGATCCTGGAGATCGGCCCGGAAGAAGGTGTGCGCCCCCTGACCGAGAAGATCGTGGAGGGGCGTGGCATCGGGGTGCTCGCGGTCGGCACCGCGGAAGGGCAGGCCCGCCTTATCGACCCCGGCCACCAGCTGGCCCCGCCCCGCCCGTACCGCGATTTCGCCCCGCGCACCACTACGGGCGGCGAGCTGGTGACGCGCTTTACCCGCCTGACCGGCTACCAGGCCGTGCTGCTGGCCGGCATGACGCCTACCACGGTGGACCCGGCCATCGTGGCGGCCGCGGCCAACGCCGGGTACTGGGCCGAGCTCGCCGGCGGCGGGCAGGTCACGGACCAACTGCTCGGGGACAACCTCGCCTACCTGCGCGAGCACCTCGCCCCGGGCGTGAACGTGCAGTTCAACGCGCTCTATCTCAACCCCCGACAGTGGCGCCGCCAGGTGGCGGGCAAGCGGCAGGTGCCCACCGCGCGGGCGAACGGGGCGCCGGTCAACGGCATCGTGTGCTCGGCGGGCATCCCGCCGCTGGACGAAGCGGTGGAGCTCTACCGGAGCCTGCGGGAGGGCAACATCCCCTGGGTGGCCTTCAAGCCCGGCGCGGAGCACCACGTCGATAAGGTGCTGGAGATCGCGCGCGCGGTGGCCCCCGCCCCCATCATCATGCAGCTGGAGGGCGGGCTGGCCGGCGGGCACCACTCCTGGGAGGACCTGGACGAGCTGCTGCTGGCCACCTACGCGCGCATCCGCGCCGCGGAGAACGTCTACTTGGCCGTCGGCGGCGGCATCGGCACGCCGGAGCGCGGCGCGGACTACCTGACCGGCGAGTGGGCGCGCGCCTATGGCCGCCCGGACATGCCGGTCGACGCCATCCTGGTCGGCACCGCCGCCATGGCCACGCTGGAGGCGACCACGTCCCCGGCTGTCAAGCGCGCCCTCGTCGCAGCCGCCGGCACAGAGGGCTTCATCGCGGCCGGCACCGCCCGCGCCGGCATGTCTTCGGGCCGCTCGCAGCTGGGCGCCGACATCCACGAGGTGGACAATTCCTTCGCCCAGGCCGGCCGGCTGCTGGACGCCGTGGCCGGCGACGCCGATGCCGTGAACGCCCGCCGCGCCGAAATCATTAGCGCCTTGGACGCGACCTGCAAGCCGTATTTCGGGGACCTGACCAGCCTGACCTACCGGCGCTGGCTGGAGCGCTACCTCGAGCTGTCCCACCGCGGCGAGTGGGCGGACGACTCCTGGCGCGTCCGCTTCGCACAGATGCTCCTGCGCGCCGAGGCTCGCCTGCACCCCGCCGACCACGGCGAGTTCGCCTCCCAGCTGCCCGCCGGCGAGCTGGACGTCGGAAACCTGGCCGACCTGCTGGCGACCTACCCGCAGGCCGACACCCAGCACGTGAGCGCTACCGATGCCGCCTGGTTTATCGATCTCCTCAAAGGCCCCGGCAAGCCCGCCAACTTCGTGCCGGTCATCGACGAGGACGTGCGCTGGTGGTGGCGCACGGATTCGCTGTGGCAGGCCCACGATGCCCGCTACCCGGCAGATGCCGTCTCCATCATCCCGTCGCCGCGCTCCGTGGCCGGGATTGATCGCGTGGACGAGCCGGTCGCCGAGCTGCTGGGGCGGTTCGTGGCCGCCGCGGCCGCCCGCGCGGAGTTCACCTGCCCCGCGGCGAGCGAGCGCGAGCGCATCCTGTCCGCGCCGGCCTGGGACTGGGGTGGCCACCCGGTGGCCAACCCGGCGCGCCGGCTGGGCCTGGAAGCAGGTCTCGACGGGGAATTCCGCGTGCCCGGCCTGGGAGTTACGGTGGCGCTGCCGGAGGCGGCGACCGTGCCCGTCGTGGGCGCGGATTCGGCTGGTGAGGCCATGCGGGAGCTGGCGCGCCGGGCCGCCGGTGGGCAGCTGCCCGAGGTTGTCGGCGGGGCGGCGGCGTGGTCGACGACGCTGAACACCGTGGACTACCAGACCGTGACCGCGGGCTACCTGTCGGACGAGAGCGGCCCGGCTGGCGCCTCCGGTCCGTCCGCCGACGCGCTGGTGGGGCCGGCCTGGCCGGCCATCTTCGCGGTGATCGCCGACACCGACGCCGTCGAGGGACTGCTGCGGCTGGTGCACCTGGAGCACGCGGTGCGCTTGCACTCCGAGCTTCCGCAGCACGGCGCGCAGGTCAGCGCCAAGGCCCACCTGACCCGCGACCTAGCCACCGCGCGGGGACGGGTGCTGGAGGTTCACGTCGGCATCGTGAGCGGGCACCAGCACCTGGCAACGCTGACCGAGCGCTTCCTCATCCCCGGTACGGCTGGAGCCGACGAGCTGCCGGCATTGGACGTTACGGACCCGGCCGCCCGCCCGACCCCGCTATTAAGCCGCGGCCAGGTGGCGGTTATCGCGCCGGAGAGCATGCGGCCTTTCGCCCAGGTCACCGGCGACTTCAACCCCATCCACACCGACGAGAACCTGGCGCGGGCGGCAGGCCTGCCCCAAGGCCCGATTGTCCACGGCATGTGGACCTCGGCGCTGGCGCAGCTGGCCGCCGGGGAGAACATCGTGGGCTGGCACGCGCGCCTGCTGGCCCCGGTCCTGCCGGGGCAGACCGTGGAGTTTTCCACCGCGCGGATCGGGCAGGCCGCCGGCGGGGAAGTGCGCACCGTCACCGCCACCGTGGGCGGCGTTCCCGTGTTGGAGGCGACCGCCCAGCTGGCCGCACCGGTGACGTGGTACGCTTTCCCCGGGCAGGGCATCCAGTCGCCCGGCATGGGGATGGCAGCTTATGCCGCGTCCCCGGCCGCGCGCGCGGTCTGGGACCGCGCCGACGCACATACCCGGCAGGCGCTGGGCTTTTCCATCCTGGACATCGTGCGCCGGAACCCGCACGAGGTGCAGGTGGCCGGCGAAGGCTTCTCCCACCCCGACGGGGTGCTGTACCTGACCCAGTTCACCCAGGTGGCCATGGCCACGCTGGGCTGCGCGCAGGTCGCCCAGCTGCGTGAGGCCGGGGTGCTGGCCGAGCACGCCTTCTTCGCGGGGCACTCGGTGGGCGAGTACAACGCTTTGGCTGCCTTTGCGGACGTGCTCTCGGTGGAGGCGGTCATCGAGATCGTCTACCAGCGCGGGCTGACCATGCACCGTCTTGTCCCGCGGGACGGCGACGGCAACTCCAACTACGGGCTGGCGGCGCTGCGCCCGCACAAGATGGGCATGGCGGACACGGACGTCTTCGACTACGTCGGCCAGCTGTCGGCGATTACGGGCGAGTTCCTGGAGATCGTCAACTACAACGTCAAGGGCAAGCAGTACGCCGTGGCGGGCACGCGCGCCGGGCTGCGCGCCCTGGAAGCCGATGCCGACTCCCGTGGCGAGCGCGCCTTCGTCCTCATTCCCGGCGTGGACGTGCCCTTCCACTCCTCCCGCCTGCGCGACGGGGTGGACGATTTCCGCCGGCACCTGGACCAGCTCATCCCGGCGGATATAGACCTGGACCGGCTGATCGGCCGCTACATCCCCAACCTGGTGGCCCGCCCCTTCGACCTGGGCGAGGAGTTCATCCAGGCCATGGAGGAGGTCGTGGACTCGCCGTGGCTGTCCGTGGCCCGCACGCAGCCGGCCCAGCAGCGCGGCCGCACCCTTCTGGTGGAGCTTTTGGCCTGGCAGTTCGCCTCCCCGGTGCGCTGGATCGAGACCCAGGATTTGGCGCTGGGGCCGCTGGGAGTTGAGCGCTTTGTCGAAATCGGCGTGGCCAGCGCGCCCACCCTGGCCAATATGCTGCGCCAGCACCCGGGCGCGGCGCGCGTGGAGGTTCTCAACGCCGAGCGCGACCAGGCTGTCGTCTTCGCCACCGATGCCGACCCTGAGCCCGCACCGGAACCGGAGCCGGAACTAGAACCGGAGCCCGAGACGGAGCCGGAGCCGGTAGCCGCGCCCGCGCCCGCACCAGAGCAGCCGGCTGCCACAGACACACCGGCGGACCGGCCGCTGCTGGCCAGCGACGCCCTCCGCCTGCTGGTGGCCGCCTGGACCAAGGTGCGCCTCGACCAGCTGCGGCCGGAAGACACCATCGAGTCCCTGGTGGAGGGCCAGTCGTCCAGGCGCAACCAGCTGCTGCTGGATATCTCGACCGAGCTGGGGATTGCCGCCATCGATGGCGCCGCCGACCTCGACCTGGCCAGCCTGGGCGAGCTAGTCGACCGGCAGGCCCGCGGCTACCAGGCCTTCGGGCCGGTGCTCCACCCGCAGGTGGAGGCCTGCCTGCGCGATCTCACCGGCCCGGCCGCGCAGCCGACCTCGTATGTTTCCGAACGCGTGCGCGGCCGGTGGGGCTTGGGCCCCGGCTGGTTGGACCGCGTGCTCGCCCACCTGGTCGACGGCACCCGCCCCGGGGCTTCCCTGCGTGGCGGCGAGCTAGCCAGCCTGCCCGCCGGCCTCGACGCGGCTATCGATGCCGCCGTTCACGCCGCCGGAATCACCACCCCGCTGCCGGAACCTGCCGCGGCCGCGGCAGCTACCGCTGACCCGGTCGCCCTGCGCGAGCTCACCAATGCCTTAACCGCCAACGCCCGCGACCTCGTCGAGCGGCTGGATCCGGAGGCAGCCAGCACGGAGGGCCAGGATGATGGTGCCGGCGCGGGAGGCGAAAACGCGCGCGAACTCGCCCAAGCCGTCGACCGCGAGCTGGGCGCGGGCTGGGCCGACTTCGTGCACCCGGCCTTCAACCCGGCGCGGGCGCTCCTGCTCGACGACCGCTGGGCCTCGGCGCGCGAGGACGCCGCCCAGGGCCGCGGCGATGTGACGGCGACCGGCGAGGAGGTCGCCCGCATCGCCGAGTACGCCGGCCACCCGGAGCTTGCCGCCGCGGCCCGGACGGACCCGGCCGGCCTCGACTACGCCGCCGACTGCGCGCTGATAACCGGCGCCGCGCCGGGCTCCATTGCCGCGGCCATCACCGCCGAGCTGCTGCGAGGCGGGGCGACCGTCGTGGCGACTAGCTCCCGGCTGGACCAGGCGCGCCTGGACTTTTTTACCCGCCTCTACCGCGACCACGCCCGCGGCCAGGCGGCGCTGTGGGTCGTGCCGTGTAATGTGGCATCGTTTGCCGATGTCGACGCCCTGGCCGACTGGGTGGGCAGCGAGCGCACCCGCACCGTCGGCGCCGAGGTGCGCCTGGTGAAGCCGGCGCTGACGCCGACTCTGCTCTTCCCGTTCGCCGCGCCGCGCGTGGCCGGCACCCTGGCCGAGGCGGGCGCGGGCAGCGAGCGCCAGATGCGCCTGCTGCTGTGGTCGGTGGAGCGGCTCATCGCCGCCACCGCCGAGATCTCGGAGCACGTCCACGTCGTCCTACCGGGTAGCCCCAACCGCGGGCGCTTCGGCGGCGACGGCGCCTACGGCGAGGCCAAAGCGGCCCTCGATGCCGTCGAAAACCGTTGGCGTCGCGAACCGGCCTGGGCCAACCGCGTGGGCCTGGTGCACGCTCAGATCGGCTGGGTGCGCGGCACCGGCCTGATGGGCGGCAACGATCCGCTGGTCGCCGCCGCCGAGGCCCGCGGCGTGCGCACCTGGGATACCCGCGAAATCGCCGCCGAGCTGCTGGCCGAAGGCGCCAACCCGGCCGCCCGCCGGGCCGCGCGCGAGGAGCCGGTCGCGGTGGACCTGACTGGGGGACTAGCCGCCGCGGACGTGGATTTGGCGGCGCTTCGGCGGGAGGCATCGACAGCCGTGGCAGAGGCCGCGGCGGAGCCGGACGCGCGGGTCGTGCCGGCCCTGCCCAACCTGACCGAGGCCCCGGGCCCAGCCCTGGAGCCGGACTTCGGGGAGGTCGCGGCCGGCCTAGAGGAGATGGTGGTCGTCGTCGGCGCGGGCGAGCTCGGCCCCTGGGGCAGCGCGCGCACCCGCTTCGAGGCGGAGCTCGGCGGCGACCTCAGCGCCGCCGGCGTGGTGGAGCTGGCCTGGTCGATGGGGCTGATCCGCTGGGAGGACGGCTGGGTAGACGCCGCCGGGGAGCCGGTGGCCGAGGCCGATATCTACGCCCGCTTCCACGACGAGGTCATGGCCAGCGTCGGCGTGCGCCGCCTGCGCGACGATGCCGGCATTAGCGACAACCTCGCCGGCGAGCTGACCACGGTCTACCTGGACCGCGACCTGACCTTCAACACCGCCGACGCCGACAGTGCCCGCGACTTCGCCGCCGCCGGCGCACGGGTGCGCCCCGCCGGGGATGCCTGGGAGGTCACCCGCCCGAAGGGGAGCGAAATCCGCGTGCCGCGGCGCACCGTGATGACCCGGTTCGTGGGCGGCCAGCTGCCCGACGGCTTCGACCCAGCCGCCTACGGCATCCCCGCCGACATGCTGGAGAACCTGGACCGCCTGGCTGTGTGGAACCTCATCTGCACGGTCGAGGCGTTTACCTCCGCCGGGTTTAGCCCCGCCGAGCTGCTCGCCCACGTCCACCCGGCGCGGGTCAGCAACACCCAGGGTACCGGGATGGGCGGGGTGGCCTCCCTGCGCGGCCTCTACGTCGACCGCCTGCTGGGCCAGCCGCGCAACAACGACGTGTTGCAGGAGGCGCTGCCCAATGTCATCGCCGCGCACGTCATGCAGGACTACGTGGGCGGCTACGGGCAGATGGTCCACCCGGTGGCCGCGTGCGCGACCGCGGCGGTCTCCGTCGAGGAAGCCGCCGACAAGCTGCGGCTGGGCAAGGCCGACTTCGTGGTGGCCGGCGGCGTCGACGACATGAGCGTGGAATCCGTGACCGGGTTTGGCGCGATGGCCGCCACGGCGGATTCTGCCGCGCTGGCGGCGGCGGGCATCGCCGAGCGCTATTTCAGCCGCCCCAACGACCGGCGGCGCGCCGGCTTCGTGGAATCCGCCGGCGGCGGCGCGCTGCTGCTGACCCGCGGCGACCTGGCGGCGGAGCTGGGCCTGCCGGTGTTAGGCGTGGTGGCGTTTGCGGAGTCCTTTGCCGACGGGGCGCACACCTCCATCCCCGCGCCCGGGCTGGGCGCACTTTCGGCCGCCCGGGACAACCGGCTGGCGGACGCGCTCGCCCCGTACGGGCTGGACGCCGACGACGTGCGCGTTATCAGCAAGCACGACACCTCCACGGAGGCCAATGATCCGAACGAATCCGACCTGCACCAGCGCCTGGCGCGGGCCAGCGGGCGTACCCCCGGCAACCCGCTGTACGTGATTTCGCAAAAGCACCTGACCGGGCACGCCAAGGGCGGGGCAGCGGCCTTCCAACTCATCGGGCTCATGCAGGTCATGCGGCGCGGTATCATCCCGCCGAACCGGGCCCTGGACTGCGTCGACCCGCAGCTGCGCCGCTTTTCCGACCTGGTCTGGCCACGCACCCCGCTGCCGGCGGAAATCAAGGCCGGGCTGGTGACCTCCCTGGGATTTGGGCATGTCTCGGCGCTTATCGCCGTGGTGCACCCGGGCGCGTTCGCCCAGGCGCTGCGCCAGGCCAAGGGCGAGTTCGCACTCAACGAGTGGCGCACCCAGGCCGCCCGCCGCGAGCGCGCCGGGAGGGAGCGCCGCGATGCCGCCATGCACGGCCAGGGCGCGCTCTATGCCCGGCCTACGGGGCGCAACCTGGGCGGGCGCGGCGCCGACCACGAGGCGCAGGTCTTGCTAGATCCGCAGGCGCGCCTGCGGGGAGGGGAGCTTAGCTAGATGTTCGCGGTCGGCACCGACATCGTCCACATCCCCGGCTTTGCCGAGCAGCTGGGGCGGGAAGGCACCACCTTCGAGCGGGTCTTTTCCGCCCTCGAGCAGCGCGTGGCCGAGACCAGGCCGCGCCGGGAGGAGCACCTGGCGGGGCGCTGGGCGGCCAAGGAGGCCTTCATCAAGGCCTGGTCGCAGGCGCTCTACGGGCGCCCGCCGCGCCTGGCGGAACACGAGGTTGACTGGGCCGAGGTCAGCGTCCAGCCGGACGCGTGGGGGAGGGTCGGCCTGCACGTGACCGGCCAGGTCCGCACGGCTATCGATGCCTCCCTCCCCGGCTGGCAGGCCAACCTCAGCATCTCGCACGACGGCGACTACGTGGTCGCGACAGTGATACTTTCCTGCTAGCGCGTGCGGGGAGGGGCGAGTCGCGGCGCCTAGGTTGCGGCCTCTAGGTCGTGGCCACGGAGAAGAGGTAGGCCACGAGCATGCGCTTGACCTCGCCGACGACGGAGGCGAAGCTGTCGGCGTCCTCGGTGCGGATGGCGTAGTTGAGTAGGGAGACCACCGTGTGGACCAGGAAGCCGGCCAGCTCTATGCGCTCCTCGTAGTTCATGCCGGTTGCTAGCGGGGCGAGGATATCCGCGAGCGGTTCCAGGATTTCGCGCTCGGTGGCCGCGGCGGTCGCGCGGGTGGCCGGCGTGGACTGGACGGCGTGCCAGACGGCCCGCCGGGATGGGTCCTTGCGCCACATCGAGGCCAAGTGGTCGATGAACTCGTCGAGGAAGTCCGGCCACTGCAGCGCCGGGACGTGCTCGGAAAAGCGCTGGATCTGCGCCAGGTTCTCGGCGCTGTCCTGGCGATCCAGCTCGCAGACGAGGACGTATTTGTTGGCGAAGAACTGGTACAAGGTGCCAATCGGCACCTCGGCGCGGCGCGCGACCTCGTCGAAGGTGAAAGACTCAAAGCCTAAGTCCACGAGCACGCTGCGCGCGGCCTGCAGAATCCGGTTGAACCGCTCGCGGCTACGGGCCTGCGCCGGCCGCCGGCGCGGGACCAGGATCTCGGCCGTGCCCGACTGCTCGTTCGCTTCGGTCTTGGGATTATCGGTGGAGGGGGTGCTCATGGAGGGATAATTTAGGCGTCTAGTTCTTTGCTGATGCGGGCCACGTGGCCGGTGGCCTTGACGTTGTACTTAGCCAGGGCGATCGTGCCCTCGGCGTCCACCAAGAATGTGGATCGGATAACGCCCTGGACGACCTTGCCGTAGTTCTTCTTCTCGCCGAATGCGCCGTAGGCCGTCATGACCTCCTTGTCTGGGTCGGACAGCAGCGGGAAATTCAGGTCGTGATCGGCGCGGAACGTCGCCAGCTTCTCCGGGGTATCCGGGGAAATGCCCACGACGGCGATGCGCCGGTCGTTCAGTACCTCCAAAGAGTCGCGGAAATCGCAAGCCTCCTTGGTGCAGCCCGGGGTGTTGGCCCGCGGGTAGAAATAAACTAGGACCCGCTGGCCGGCGAAATCACTCAGGCTGACGGTATTGCCTTGGTCGTCGCTCAAGGAGAACGCGGGGGCGGTGTCGCCTACTTCTAAACGCTGTTGGTCAGTCATGCTATCCACCATACCCGGCCCGGCAGGTGGCTGAGTTTGGGTCAATACGTCACGCTGGCAGCAAACGCGATAGAATGTCCGCGTACCCGATAAACTTTAAGCGAAATACCAGGAGTAGAACGTGGCACGCAGTATTGAGGACATCCAGCGCGACATCGAGCGCACCCGTCGCCAACTGGCCGGCACCTTGGACGAGCTGGCCGACCGCAGCCGCCCGCAGAACCTGGCTAACGATGCCAAGTTTGCCGCCCAGGACAAGCTCCAGGACAAGAACGTTCAGATCGCTCTGGCCGGCGTGGCCGCCGTCGTCGTCGGCGGCATCGCCTTCGCGGTCTTCCGTTCCCGTCGCCGTTCCAGCGATATCAAGGAACTGCAGCGCCTGCTCGCGCAGCGCAAGTAATTTCCTCCTTATTCCGAATCATTCCGAATCCGACCTTCGCCTCATAAAACGGCGGGGGTCTTTTTCGTACCCGGTGTTTTATCCGCGGTGGTTCATCCCCGGCGGGGCGGGGTCCAGACCACGCGCCCGTGGCGCCGGACCAGCCGGCCGCGGCAGGAGCGGGCGGGGGAGAAGTCGTTGACGTAGTTGTGGTAACGGTACAACGTGGCGAGGTTGTCGGCGTCGGTGTGCCCACTCGCGGACCAGGCGCGCAGGTGCTGGACCTGGCAGTCCTCGGCCGGCGTTCGGCAGTCGGGCCAGGCGCAGGTGGGGTTTTCCAGCATCGCCAGGTGGCGCTGCTTCCACGTGGCCAGCCTCGTGCTGCGGTACAGGTTCAGCGGATCGTGCACCGAGTGGAAGATCCCGACGTAGCCGTAGTCGCTCAAGATGCGCCCGACCAGCTCCGCCCCGGTCACCCGCCCGCCGTTGGTCAGCTGCAGCTCGACATCCTGGCCTTCGCCGTTGAGCAGATGCACGAACTCGTCCAGCTGGATGACGACGTTGGTGGTGATCTGCGGGCGCTCGGCCCCGCCCATGAAGACGGCGCGGGCATCCTCGACGGTCTTGATGTGCGCGTGCAGGTCCGCGATGTCCAGCGAGGAGGCCGTGATCGACAGCGTCGCCGTCCCGTCGCTGCAGCGGGTGACTTTTACGCCGGGGCGCGCCGGCGGCCGCGGCTGGATGTCGGTCACGCGCTTGCGCCCCAGTGAGCGCAGCTTCTTCGCGTCGCCCGGGGTGCGGGAGAGCTCCATGAGGGGGCTGACGGCATCGGACTGCTGCTTGAGGCGCTTGACCTGGCTGTAGATGGCCAGCAGCGCGGCGTAGCTGTGGCCGGTGTCGGTGGCGGCATCGCGGGCCGCGGCGCGCTGGGCGGAAAAGGACGCGGTGCTAAAGAACAGATCGCGCAGGCCCAGCAGTGTGCGGGCGGACTGGGGGTCTTCGCCCCAGCTTACAAGGGTGTCGTAGTCGGGGTCGCGGGCAAGAGAAAGATACGTGATGCCGTCGGCGCGGCTTCTGATGGAGGCTTCGAGTGCGTGCATGACCCTCACGCTAGGAAGGCGGGCGCCCCGGCTCAACGTTAAGCCGGCCGAAGCTGTGGATAACTCGCCGAATGTGTATTACACGTAATACAACGCGCGTTATCCACAGGTTTTAGGCCAGCTCGGCCCCGGCGGCGCGCAGCTCGGCGAAGGTCGCCTGCGCGGCGTCCTCGCTCACCGGCGAGCACAGGTCCCGGCGCACGGTGACAGCAAAGCCTTCGCGGAGGGCATCGAGGGCCGTGGCGCGCACGCAGTGATCGGTGGCGATGCCCACGATGTCCACGCGCTTAATCCCCCGGCCCCGCAGGTAGTCCGCCAGCGACGTGCCCGCTTGGCTGGCGCCCTCGAAGCCGGAATAGGCGGCGGTGTAGGCGCCCTTGTAGAAAAACTCGTCGATATCCTCCTGCGGCAGCGCCGGGTGCAGCCGGGCGCCCTCGGTGTCGGCCAGGCAGTGCACCGGCCACGTGTCGACGAAGTCGGGGTTGTCAGAAAAGTGCCCGGCCGGGTCGATGTGCCAGTCCAGGGTGGCCACCACCGCGGGATAATCGGCAATAACGCCAGCGATGCCCTCTGCTACCAGGTGGCCGCGCTCAGTGCCGAGCGCGCCGCCGGGGCAGAAGTCGTGCTGGACGTCGACGACGAGGAGGGCATCGGCGTGCGTAGTCATGAGGACTAGTTTAACTGCCGGTAGGCTGGTCAGGGTGAAAACTCCGATCCCTTTTTACCTCGAAGAAATCCTCGACAAAGTGCGCTACTCCGACGGCGGCGCCGTCGCGGACTATATCCCCGAGCTGGCCGACGCCAACCCGTCCTACCTGGCCGCGGCCATGTGCACGACCACGGGCAACGTCTACAGCGCCGGGGACAAAGAGGAACGCTTTACCATCCAGTCCATCTCCAAGCCTTTCGTCTACGCGCTCGCGCTGCAGGAGCTGGGCCTGGACGCGGTGCGCGAAATCGTCGGCATGGAGCCCTCCGGCGAGGCCTTCAACGAGCTGTCCCTGAACGCCGAGGATCACCGGCCGGTCAACCCGATGATCAACGCGGGCGCCATCGCCGTCACGCAGCTGATTAACGGCGTGGATTCGACCGTCGACGAGCGCGTCGAGCGCATCCGCTCCTATATGTCGCGCCTGGCCGGCCGGGAGCTGGGCATGGACGAGCGCGTGTGCGGCTCCGAGCTGGAGCACTCCGACCGCAACCTGTCCCTGGCGCACATGCTGCGCAACTACGGCATCATCAAGGACGAGGCGCCCGATGCCGTGACCACCTACATCCGCCAGTGTTCCCTCCTGGTCGACGTGCGGGACCTGGCCGTGATGTCGGCTACGCTGGCCAACGGCGGCCGCCAGCCGGTCACCGGCGAGAAGATCCTGGACGCGGACGTGTGCCGCCTGACGCTGTCGGTGATGAGTTCGGCCGGCATGTACGACGGTGCCGGCCGCTGGATGGCCGAGGTCGGCATCCCCGCCAAGTCGGGCGTGGCCGGCGGGCTTATCGGTACGCTGCCGGGCCAGTTGGGTATCGCGACGTTCTCGCCGCGGCTGAACAAGGAAGGCAACAGCGTGCGCGGCGTGGAGGCCTTCAAGCTGGTCTCCCGCGACATGGGCCTGCACCTGATGTCGACGGAGGAGCGCTACGGTATCGCGCCCATCCGTGATATTCACGAGGAAGAGGACACCTACGTCTTCCGCCTGCAGGGGCAGATCAACTTCAACGCCGCGGAGACCATCCTCTACGAGCTAGCCGACCAGGACTTCGACAACGAGGCCGTGGTGCTGGACATGTCCGGCGTGACCGGGTCGAACCGCATGGGCCGGCGCATGCTGAAGGAGGGCCTGCGCCGCCTGCGTGAGTCCGGCCACGACATCGGCGTGGTGGATCCGGACAACCGGATGACCGACCTGAAGATGTCCGACGGCACCGAGGTCCCTGTCCATGACGCCGAGGATTACGAGATCGCCGGCGAGGAGATCTAGGCACCGGGGTATAAACTGAAAAACCCGCTGGCCAGTGAAATCACGGCCCGCGGGGGAGATGGTGCGCCATCAGGGAATCGAACCCCGAACCCACTGATTAAGAGTCAGTTGCTCTGCCAATTGAGCTAATGGCGCATTGTTTCAAAAACTTGAGCCAATCTCTCGGCCGCTGTCCTTGCAACGGAAAATAACTTTAACCCCTTCAAAGAGAATAGTAAAATCGGCTGGTCATTCCAGGTTTTTGTGGGGTATTAACGCAACGTTATTGCATGCTTCATGCAGATTGCAACGATTAGGTATCAAAGTGTCTAAGCGGTCAATTTTGTGTACAATTTCGAGCCGCTTTGTCGATATGGTTAATGAGCTTGGGTGACGGGCCGGCGGCGAAGACGGCTCGGTGGCTGACTCGCAGGTTGATAGAACCAGGCTAGATAAGGGTTTTTGAATTTTGACTAGGACGATTTCGCTGCTGCGCCGCGGTGCAGTGACGGTAGTTGCATCCGTTACGGCGGTGTCACTGGCGGCGTGCACGATTGGCGATCCGGAGGGCAAGGACGCGGCGGCGCCGGAGGTGAGTGAGGCATCGGAGGCCGGTGCCACCAGTGTGGCTAAGAAGGAGAAGGAGGCTCCGGAATTTTCCGTCAAGGACGGTGCCGAAGACGTTGATCCTTTCACGCCCGTAACTGTGAAGTCCCTGGGCAAGGGGCTAGAGACGGTTACCATGACCAACGAGCAGGGCTACGTCGTGGCCGAAAAGCTCTCGGACGACGGAAAGACCTGGTCGAGCGACGAGACGCTGGGTTACAACCGGACCTACAGCATCTACGCCAAGGACGAGAATGGGAAGGAAAAGACCGTCCAGTTCACCACCCCGGAAGCTAACGGCACCGCGGAGGTGGCCATGGCCTCGCTGGACGGCGCCGAGGTTGGCGTCGGGCAGACCGTGAACTTCCGCTTCGGCGTGCCCGTGCCGGACCGCAAGAAGGCCGAGGAGGCCCTGACGGTGGAGGCCTCCCCGGCGGTCGAGGGCGCGTTCCACTGGGTCAACGACTACGAGGTCCGCTGGCGTCCGAAGGAGTACTGGGAGCCGGGCACGAAGGTGACCGCGAAGGCGGAGATCGAAGGCGTCGACTTGGGTAACAAGGTTTACGGCGGCTCTAACAATGAGGCTAGTTTCACCATCGGCGACCGGGTCATCTCCATCGTGGACGACGCGACCAAGACCATGCGGGTCTACAAGAACCAGGATCTGCTGCGCGAGATCCCGGTCTCGCTGGGCCGCGACGGCCAGTACGCGACCCCGAACGGGCGCTACATCATTGGCGACGAGCACGAGCAGCTCATGATGGACTCCACGACCTTCGGGCTGGCTCTCGATGCCGGCGGCTACCAGACCGTCGTCGACTATGCGACGCAGATGTCCTATTCGGGCATCTACGTCCACTCCGCCCCGTGGTCGGTCTGGGCTCAGGGCAACACGAACACCTCGCACGGGTGCATCAACGTCACCCCGGAGGCTGCCCAGTGGTTCCAGCAGGTGGTCGGCCGCGGCGACATCGTCCTGGTCAAGAACACCTCCGGCGGGGTGCTCTCGCCCTACGACGGGCTCGGCGACTGGAACATGTCCTGGGAGGACTGGAAGGCCGGCAACGCCTAGCCCGCCTAAGCCAACTCAACCAATGTGGAGCGCGTGCTCCTCGCGGTCAGTGACTACCGTGGGGAGCATGCGTTTTTCTGTCTTAGATAGGGCCGCGGCGACCCCGGCCGAAACGGAGGCCGAGACCCTGCGCGGGGTGGCCGAGCACGCCCGGCACGTTGAGTCCTTGGGTTTCGAGCGCTTCACCGTCGCCGAGCACCACGGCGTCGACGGCATCCCCAGCGGGCAGCCGGCTCTTTTGGCGGCGTACGCGGCGGCGGCCACGCAGCGCCTGCGCGTCGGCACGGCGGGCATCATGGTGCCCGGGCACCCGCCCTTTCTCATCGCGGAGCAGGTGGCGACGCTGGCGGCACTGTACCCGGGCAGGGTGGACATCGGCCTGGGAAATTCCGTCGGCTTTACCGCCCCGGTGCGCACCGCGCTGCGCCAGGACAGCCAGGCCCGGGAGCGCTACGGCGAGGACCTGGGCGCGCTGCTGGACTACCTGCGCGGCGATGCCGCAGTCACCGCCCGCCCGCGCCTCGAGGGAGAGGTGGGCCTGTTCCTGCTGGCCGGCTACGCCTCCGCGCGCACCGCCGGGCGCTTAGGCCTTGGCGTCATACTGGGCGGGCCGGTGGGCACCCAGTTAAAGGCGGCCCAGACCTACCGCGCGAACTTCCAGCCCAGCGAGTTTTGCCCTGCCCCGCACGTGATTTCTTCGCTGAATATCGCCGTGGCGGAAACGGAGCGCAAGGCCGCGGACCTGCTGGCCCCGGAGGCCTACGCGCAGGCGATGGCCCAGTCCACCGGCCGCTTCAGCCCGCTGGTGCCGGCCGCGGACCTGGAACTCGCCGCGATGACCAGTCAGCAGCGCGCCCGCATGCGCGACATCCAGGCCCACCACGTGGTGGGTACGCCGCGAACAGTGGGGCGGGAGCTAGCGGCAATTGCTAGCCAGCTGGGCGTGGAGGAGTTCTTGGTGACGGGCGATATGCCGGACCGCGCTGGCCGAGCCGAGAGTGAAAGGCTCCTGGTACACCAACTAGCTCACTAGGGATAGCAAAAGCAGGCCAAGGAATCCTTGACCTGCTTTAACTTTGGGGTGGCTGACGGGGCTCGAACCCGCGACACCCAGGATCACAACCTGGTGCTCTACCAGCTGAACTACAGCCACCATCGCTGCCTTAGCAGCGCTATTTAGGTTAACCCATGAACGGCGAATTACAAAAACGCCTGGTAAGCGTGGGTGCTTTCGCCCTTCGCCGCGAGGGCCTGGCTGCTGTCCGGGCCGCCGTCGGTGCGGAAGACGCTGCGGCGGTAGTAGTCCAGCTCGCGGATGGACTCCACGATGTCCTGCAGCGCGCGGTGGGCCAGCCCCTTGTCCGGTTGGTGGAAATACGCTTTCGGGTGCCAGCGTCGCGCCAACTCCTTGATGGTGGAGACATCGATCATGCGGTAATGCAGCGCCTGGTCCAGCCGGGGCATGTAGCGCCGGATGAAGGTGCGGTCCGTGGCGATGGAATTGCCGGCCAGCGGGGCGGGGTGCTCCGGGTCGCAGTGGTTCGCGACCAGCTCGAGGACGGCCTGCTCGGCTTGCTCGACGGTGGTGTGGGAGGCGCGGATTTCCGTATCCAGCCCGGAGTTGGCGTGCATCTCGGTGACCACGTCGTCCATCTGTGCCAGCTCCTCCTCGGTGGCGTGGACGACGAGGTCGATGCCCTCGCCCAGGATGTTCAGGTTGCCGTCGGTGATAACGGCCGCGACCTCCACGATGACGTGGCGGTCCGGATCCAGACCGGTCATTTCCAGATCGATCCACACCAGGCGGTCGTGTTTGGGGGCTATCTCTTGGCTATGCATAACCACAAGTCTAGCTACCCCATCTGCGAATAGAACTTGCCCACCAGCGGCGCGATAAGCGGTGTCGGCAGCACCTGGCTAATCGTGTTCATGGCCTTGGACAGCGGTCCCGGCACCACGCGGCGCTGGTTGCGGGCCATGGCCGCCAGGGTTTCCTGCGAGCAGGACTCGTAGGTTGTCCACAGGAAATCAGGCACGACCTTGTCCACGATGGACTGCTCCTCCGCGGGGACGACGGCGTCTCGGACTGGGCCGGGCGCGAGCAGCGTGCAGCTAACGCCACTGCCGGCCAGCTCGTAGTGCAGCGCCTCCGTGAAGGCGTTGACACCGGCCTTGGTGAAGACGTAGGTGGCGTTGTTCGGGATGGGGATGTTGCCGGCCGCCGAGCCCACGTTGCAGATGGCGCCGCGCCGCCGCGGCAGCATCTGCTCCAGCGCCGCGCGGGTAATCCGGTGCACGGCCGTGGCGTTGAGCTGGAACTGATCGGTCTCGTAACCGAAGTCCTGCTCCATGAACGGGCCAAAGCTAGCGATGCCGGCCGAATTGACCAGGATGCTCACCTCCCGGCCGCCGATGAACTCGATGAGCCGGTCGACGTCCTCGGCGCGGGAGAGGTCGGCATCGAAAGCCACGGCCTCGACGTCGTGCGCGGTGCTAAGCTCGCCCGCGATCTTTTCCAGCACCTCCTTGCGCCGGGCGACCAGGACCACGTTGTGGCCCAGCGCGGCCAGGTCGCGGGCCATGGCCTCGCCGATGCCTTGGCTGGCGCCGGTGATCAGGGCAAAAGAATGGCGGGTGGGAGCAGGCAGTCCGGATTTTTTCGACATAGCGGATTCAAGTCCTTTCGCGGATGGTGCATTCGACCTTAGGCAGTGCCACTCAGCCTAGCGAAAAGATCCGGGTTAGTTCAGGGAAAAACCCTGATGCGCTGCGGGACAATCCACGGTTGAATAAAAGGTGAAAGGAAAACCCCGACCCTAAGAAGGAGAAACACCCCCATGAACGACAAACTCCACCGCTCCACCACCGACCGTTACGTCGCCGGCGTGTGCGGCGGCATCGCCGATACCTACAACGTAGATGCCACCCTGGTGCGCGCCCTGTTCGCCATCGCCACGCTGGCCGGCGCCTGGGGCCTGGCCATCTACATCGTGCTGTGGATCTGCATGCCGGAAGGTCCGCAGGCCTAGGCCCGGCCCCGCGCTACTGCAGCGGGCCGAAGTCCATGAATTCCCGCCAGATGTCCCACTCTTCCTGCAGGGCCGCCCGGCGGGATTCTTTGCTCGCGTGGCCGTCGATGAGGCTGGCGTCCTGCATCCGGATGCCGTTGTCGAAAAAGAGCGCGGCGTGCCCGGAGGCCCCGTAGCGGATGACCGGGATGAGGTTGAGCCCGTCGAAGGACAGGCGCGCGTTCGGGCGCACGTCCAGGCCCGCGATGGCCGCCAGGGTGGGCGCGAGATCCATGGGGGAGACCAGCTCCTGGGAGGTGCCACCTTCGGCCACACCGGGCCAGAAAATGCTCATGGGCCCCGGGGAATCGCTGAGCGTGGCCACGGCCACGACGCCGGTATCCGGCAGCGAGCCCGGCTCCTCCCACAGGCGGAAGACGTTCTCGCCCGGCTGGGCGGGCTCTGCCCCCTCGGTGACGCGCCAGCCGGCGTCGGCGAAGACGTCGGAGATGCGGTAGCGCGCGCGGCGCTGCGGGTACTGGCCGGTCAGCACCGCGTTGCGGGCCGAGGGGTAGTCCGCGGCGGGCGGGTAGCAGTTATCGAAGCGCAGGCCCGGCGGGGCCAGCTCGGTGGGCCAGTGGGAGAAAGTAGCCAGGGTGATGTCCATGGCTACTATTTTAGTCCCGCTCAGGCGGGAGAAAGCGGTGCCCCCACCAGGATTCGAACCCGGGACACGCGGGGTAGAAACCCGCTGCTCTATCCACTGAGCTATAGGGGCTAACAAGGGTCAGGCGCCGCGCTGCCGCGCAGTGCAGGACAGATTTTACTCGACCGGCTCGGCGCCAAAGACATACGGCCCGCTAGTTGGTCGCGGCACCGTTGTCCGCGCGCTGCTTGCCGACCTTCTTGATCAGCTTGATAAGCCGCTGGGTGGCCGGCGAAAGGTCGGCGTCGCGCCGGGTGAGCAGGATGCCGCTCATCATCGGCAGCTTCTCCTTGAGCTGGCGGTAGTGGATGCCCTCGGACTTGAACGTGCGGGCGGTCTCCGGGAAAAGTGCGACGCCCAGCCCGCCGGCGACCAGCGGGATGGCGGTCTGGAGCGTAGATATTTCCTGCCGGCGGGCGGGCACGGCATCGGGGTGGTCGGCCCAGAGCTCGTCCAGCAGCTCCGTGAGCCCGATAAACTCCGGGTTGCGGGGCACGACCACCCAGGTCTCGTCCCGGATGTCGTAGAGCGAGACCGGATCCGGCAGGTCGGCCAAGCGCTCGGGCAGGCCGACCACCCAGGGGAAGCGGGCGAACTCGACGACGTCGAGCTGGTGCACGAAGCGCTGCGCGACCGCGGCCGGGTCGGTGACCGGCAGCAGGCCGACGTCGACGGTGCCGTCCAGGACCCGCTCCAGCGTGATGCTGGGGGAGGGGTCTTCGACGTAGACCTCCACGTCGGGGGCCTCCTGCAGCATCTGGTGCAGGACGGCGGGCATGACGGTCCAGTTGAATTCGGGCGCCGAGCACACCGAGACCGAGCCGGCCAGCCCGCCGGCCATCTCCCTAATGCGCTGGGTGGTCTGGTTGAGAAGGGCGTCGAGCTTAACCGCGGTTTTGTAGACGTAATTTCCGGCGTCCGTCGGGGTGGCCCCGGCGCGGCTGCGGTTGAGCAGCTGGATGCCGAGCTCGTCTTCGAGTTTGCGGATGGATAGGCTCAGTGAGGGCTGGGTCATCTCCATCGCCGCCGCGGCGTGCGTGAATCCGCCGTGGTCAACCACGCTGCGGAAGTAATGGAGTTGACGAGAATCCATAAAAGCCATCGTGCCAGAAAATAGACCATTAATCATTTTCGTTATGGAAACGTCGCCGAAGTAGAATAGCGGCATGTTTTTCAGTCACGCCACCGATGCGGATGCGACGAAGAAGCCTAGCCCCAGTGCCGGCACCCAGCAGGTGCGATCCAGCTGGGGTATTTACGCGGCAGCCACGGTCTTCGCCGGCGTGGTCGGAGGGTTCATCTCGATGTTCTTCCTGGCCGACTCGCTGCAGGCCCTAGGCATTCCCGATCCGGGCCGCCTGACCACCATCGGCCTGCCGTCGTTCCGGGGCGCGGCATGGATGCTCATGGCCCTGGCCGTGGGCTCCTACCTGACGTCGGCGTTCCTCATTTCCCCGGCCGTGCCGGAGGGGGACAACGAACGGCTTATCGATGCCCCCTTGACCGTCGACGGCCACCTCGCCGCCCGCACCGGCATGGTTGCCTCCTTCGGCGTGGTTATCGTCTCGCTGCTGGAGATCCCGCTGGTCATGTCGGATGTCTCCGGTACGCCCTTCGTCCAGGTCTTAAGCCCCGACATGCTGGGCCTGGCGCTGTCCCAGGTGGCCACTGCCCAGGCGTGGCTGGCTACCGCGGTGATCGCGGCGTTGGTCGGCGTGCTGACCCTGTTCAGCCAGCAGTGGTCCCTGCAGCCGGTGCTGCTGTTTTTGTCGATCACCATGGTGGTTCCCCTGGGGTTTGACGGGCACTCGGCCTCCGGCGGCGACCACGACTACGGCACCAACTCCTACCTGTGGCACCTGTTGTTCGTGGTGCTCTGGGTCGGCGGCCTTTTGGCGCTCATCGCCCACGGCCGGCGCCTGGGCCCGGAGATGGGGCAGGCGGTGCGCCGCTATTCGACGCTCGCGCTCGTCGCCGCGCTGGCGATGGCCGCCTCCGGCGTGGTCAATGCCGCCATCCGCGTGGAGTGGTCGGACTGGCTGACCACCCGCTACGGGCTGATTATCACCGCCAAGACCGTGTTGCTGGTCGTACTGGCCTTTCTAGGCTTCGTCCACCGCCAGCTGACCATTCCGCAGCTGGACAAGCGCCCGCGCCTGTTCCTGCGCGTGGCGGTGGTGGAGGTGGCCGTCATGGCCGCTACGGTCGGCGTGGCCATCACCATGGGGCGCACGCCGCCCCCGCCGCCGCGGGATCCCAACCTGAACTCCATGCAGATCCAGATGGGCTACGAGCTCTTCGAGCGCCCCACCTTCTGGAACGTGTGGACCTTTTTCCGCTTTGACATCATGTTCGGGGTCATCGGCCTGGTGCTGGCGGGGCTGTATATCTACGCTCTCTACCGGCTCCGCAAGATCGGGCTGAGCTGGTCGCCCATGCGCACCACCTGGTGGATGCTCGGCTCGCTGGGCATGACCGTCGTGATGTCGACGGGTATTGGCCTGTATTTTCCGGCCATGTACTCCATGCACATGCTGGGGCACATGGTCCTGTCCATGGTCATCCCGCTGTTTCTGGTGCTCGGCGCGCCGCTCACCCTCCTCATGGAGGCCTTTCCCGCGGGGCGGCCGGGCCGGCCCAGCCTCCACGACTACGCCGTCGCGGTGACGAAGTCGCGAATCCTGCGCGCCATCACGCACCCGGCCGTAAACCTCCTGCAGTTCGTGGTGGTCTTCTACGCCATCTACCTGTCCTTCGACTTCTACGAGTTCGCCATCTCGGAGCACGCCGGCCACGTCCTGATGAACTGGATGTTCCTGCTGTCCGGCTACCTCTACTTCTGGGAGGTCATCGGCCCGGACCCGCTGCCGGACCGTGCGCCGGTGCACATCCGCCTGTTCGTGCTGTTTTTGTCCATGCCGGTCCACCTCTACATGGGCGTCTACCTCATGCAGCTCAACGCCATCCTGGGCGAGGAGTTCTACAACTCCCTGAACCTGCCGTGGGATATCGACCTGCTGGCGGATCAGCGCGAGGGCGGCGGCATCGCCTGGGGCTTCGGGCAGTTCCCGCTGGTTATCGTCTTCGGCAAGCTCTTCGTCGACTGGCTGCGCGAGGATCGCAACACCGCCGCGCGCCACGACGCGAAGGCGGATGTGGACCACGACGCCGACTTGGAGGAGTACAACCGCATGTTGGCCGGGCTGAGCGAGGATGGTGACATTAGTCGTTTCCGGCAGATGTAGGCGCCTCACCAGCGTCCATAGTGCTTAACGATGCCGCCCCGTCCCCACCATAGGCATATTTCTCGCCGTGGGAGCGGGGTTTATCCACAGGTACGGCCGGCGCCGGTTTACAGCCACGGCCGCCTCGGCGAGCATGGACGCCAGCGGCCCGCGACCGCGGGGCGCGAAGCACACTATTTGCTC
This sequence comes from Corynebacterium sp. 1103A, assembly GCF_055700955.1. Taxonomy (NCBI): domain Bacteria; kingdom Bacillati; phylum Actinomycetota; class Actinomycetes; order Mycobacteriales; family Corynebacteriaceae; genus Corynebacterium; species Corynebacterium sp. 1103A. The sequence continues at coordinate 89,821 of NZ_JASTTF010000004.1, read as the reverse complement.
GAGGGGAATTAATCCGAGATGTCTCAACTGTCCATCACCGTTTTTGGCCACCTGACCCATAACCCACAGCTCGTTAAGTTCAACGACGACACCATGAAAACCAACCTGCGCGTCGCCTCCTCGCGGCGCGTGCGCGATAACTCCACCCAGTCCACCGACACTTGGAAAGACTCCGACCTGTTGTTCATGGACGTCGAGGTCTGGGGCCAGCTGGCCCAGTCCTGCCGCATCACCCTGCAAAAGGGGATGCCGATTATCGCCGTTGGCTCGCTGGTGACCAGCCAGTGGACTTCTGAGTCCGGCGAGGCCCGCAGCCGCATTTACCTGAAGGCCTCCTGGCTGGGCCTGGACATGAACCGCTGGGTTATCGGCGCCCGCAAGATCGAAACCGTCACCAACGCCGCCGGGGTGGAGATCCCGGGCGAGAGCGTCCTGGACTACCCGGTGGACAAGGACCTGTCGAAGTCCGCACCCAAGCAGCCGGAGCCGGCACAAGCCGCGGAGTCTGCGGAATCCGGGGACGATAGCAACGGAGAGGGGGATACCGCCACCGATACCGCGGGTGATCGCGCCGCCGCCAGCGCGCGCAGCGTCCTGAGCTAATCCGCCAGCTACTTCACGACCCGTCGGCGCCCTGCGGTGCCGGCGGGTTACTTGCCTTAAGGGGTAGCCAGCGGGCAACTTGCGGTAGTCTTTGTGGTGATAAAAACCTAACCCAATGGACGAAAAGGGGAATGATGGGCGAGTTCATCTACACGATGAAAAACGTGCGCAAGGCTATCGGCGACAAGGTCATCCTGGACAATGTCACCATGGCCTTCTACCCGGGCGCCAAGATCGGCGTCGTGGGGCCAAACGGCGCCGGCAAGTCCTCGATCTTGAAGATCATGGCCGGGCTGGACCAGCCCTCCAATGGTGAGGCTTTTCTGGATCCGGGCGCCACCGTCGGCATCCTGCAGCAGGAGCCGCCGCTGAACGAGGAGAAGACGGTCCGCGAGAACGTCGAGGAGGGCCTCGGCGACATCTTCGAAAAGAAGCAGCGCTTCGAGCAGATCGCGGAAGAGATGGCCACCAACTACACCGACGAGCTCATGGAAGAGATGGGCAAGCTGCAGGAAGAGCTCGACGCCGCCGATGCATGGGAGGTCGATTCCAAGATCGAGCAGGCCATGGAGGCCCTGCGTTGCCCGCCGTCCGATGCCCCGGTCACCAACCTCTCCGGTGGTGAGCGCCGCCGCGTCGCATTGGCCAAGCTGCTGCTGAGCGAGCCGGACCTGCTGCTGCTCGACGAGCCCACCAACCACCTGGACGCCGAGTCTGTCCAGTGGCTGGAAAAGCACCTTCAGGACTACCCGGGCGCCGTGCTGGCCGTGACCCACGACCGCTACTTCCTGGACCACGTTGCCGGCTGGATCTGCGAGGTCGATCGCGGCAAGCTCTACCCGTACGAAGGCAACTACTCGACCTACCTGGAAAAGAAGCAGGAGCGCCTCGAGGTCGCCGGCAAGAAGGACGCCAAGCTGCGCAAGCGCCTGAAGGACGAGCTGGCCTGGGTGCGCTCCGGCGCGAAGGCCCGCCAGGCCAAGAACAAGGCCCGTCTGGAGCGCTACGAGGAGATGGCTGCCGAGGCGGAGAAGTACAAGAAGCTCGACTTCGAAGAAATCCAGATCCCGACCCCGCCGCGCCTGGGCAACAAGGTCGTCGAGGTCAAGGACCTGGTCAAGGGCTTTGGCGACCGCGTGCTCATCAAGGACCTGTCGTTCACGCTGCCGCGCAACGGGATCGTGGGCGTTATCGGCCCGAACGGCGTGGGCAAGACGACCCTGTTCAAGACCATCGTCGGGATGGAAGAGCCGGATGCGGGCTCCGTGGAAGTCGGCGACACCGTCAAGCTGTCCTACGTGGACCAGAACCGTGAGAACATCGACCCCGAGGCCACCGTCTGGGAGGTCGTCTCCGGCGGCTTGGACTACATCCACGTCGGCCAGAACGAGATGCCCTCGCGCGCCTACCTGTCCGCCTTCGGTTTCAAGGGGCCGGACCAGCAGAAGCCGTCCAAGGTGCTCTCCGGCGGTGAGCGCAACCGCTTGAACCTCGCGCTGACCCTGAAGGAAGGTGGCAACCTGATCCTCCTGGACGAGCCGACAAACGACCTCGACGTCGAGACCCTCGGTTCGCTGGAAAACGCCCTCGAGAAGTTCCCGGGCTGCGCCGTGGTCATCTCCCACGACCGCTGGTTCCTGGACCGCACCTGTACCCACATCCTGGCTTGGGAAGGAAACGTGGAAGAAGGCAAGTGGTTCTGGTTCGAAGGCAACTTCGGCGACTACGAGAAGAACAAGGTCGAGCGCTTGGGCGAGGAGGCCGCCCGCCCGTCGCGCGTGACCCACCGCAAGCTGACCCGCTAAACAACGCAGTTAACCGCAGTTAAAAGGAGCAGGATGTCTATCCATACCCACGAGGTTCCGGTCCGGTGGTCGGATTTCGACCGCTACGGCCACTTGATGAACGCGAATTACGTCGAGCTGGCGCAGGAAGCGCGGCTGGCGTTCGCGGAAGACAAGTTCTACTCGCAGGGGCACGAATTCGCGGCTTTCGTGCGGCACCTGGACCTGGACTTCCGCCTGCCCATCGAGCCCCGCGGGACCACCTCCGTGGTGGTCGAGACGCAGGTCGTCGAACTGGGTAACAGCTCCTTGACCACCCGTCAGGAGATCAAGGACAGAAACGGCCGGGTCGCCTGCGTGGTGGAATGCGTGCAGGTCGCCGTGGACCTTGAGACCCAGCGCCCGCGCCCGCTCAGCGATGCCGAACGCGACATTCTCACCCAGGTAGGGGAAGAATAGGTGCCGAACGAGTCGCTGGACCTGCGCAACGGCGGTAAAGGCCTGCAGGTGCTGGTGAGCCGGGCGATTGGCATCGACGGCGGGTGCTCCGTGCGGCTGCGCCAGCTGACCGAGCACCAGGTTGATGTCTTCGTCACCACGCCTTTCGAGGTCGTCGTCTCGCGCCGCGTGGAGGGCGAGGCCTCCCGCGATGGGGCAGTGGTCTCCGCTTATCTGTTGCAGCAGGAGCTGCTCAAGCACAATGCCGCTGGCAAGCTGGAGCTGGGCCCGGCCCGCGATCCCATCTGGCCGGGCGCGCTACCGCCGATGGACGGCTTCCGGCTGCTGGACCACTTGCCGGTAGAAGTCGTGCGCGAGCTTGCCGATGCCGGCCAGGCCCTAGCCCGCCAGTTCTCCGGACCGTTGGGCCCGCCGTCGAGCCTGATGAACCAGACCGTGGTCACCGTCGAGGGCCATGGCAAGCAGGTCGAGGTGCCCATGCGCATGATTTTCGCCTGCACCAGCCTGGGGCTCATCCCCGGCTTCTCCGCGCCCACCGACGTTCCGCGGCACCTACGCGTCGCGGCAAAGGGCCGCTGGGTACGCCTTGATGCCCCCTTCGGCACCGTCTACCACTCCAACCGGCTGTCCTTGTTCTAGGAAGTTCTAGTTTTCCACAGGCTGCGGTTCCCGAGTGTTAACCATTGCACTCGGGCGGCGGAGTTATCCACAGGCGCGGGATGGTGCTCTTGTCGGGGTTGACGCGTGCTTTTAGCGTGTGAGGCATGACAGCAATGACAGCCTTGGACACTGTGAAAGCAGCGCACGCCATCTTCGCAGACGGGATCAGCTACCTGGACCTGTGCCGCCAGCTCAGCCTGCCCGCTTTGAAGGCTGTCATGTCCGACGTTGCCGCCACCGCGCACTGTCGTGCCTGCCACACCTTCTTCGGGACGACATCCTTTACGAAAAAGCAAGCCGCCGCCCGGAAAGCCGCCGCCGAATCCGGACACCACCTCGACACCCTCTTAGTGCTGGACAACGCCTTCCGCCGAGTACGCAACCAGGCCGACGCCTGGACCATGCTCATCGAATTGTGCAACACCCCCGGCACCACCACACAACTGCGCCGCCTAGCCAACCAAAAAGTCTTGGAGCTCAACCGCCCCGCCCCACCCACCGAAGGAATACGAGTCACCCGCCGCAAAAACGGACCCAACACCTTCTCCATTACCGGGGACCCGCAGCTGATAGAAAACCTCTGGGCATCAATTAAAACCATCCCCGACGTCGAAGCCTTGTTCAGCGGCGGCCTCGAAAAACAACCCAAAACCACCCACGTGGTCATCTCCCTACCCGACTGGGTACGCATCCTTACCGGCGACGGCGACGAGATCACCCTGCAGCTCAGCAACGGCACCACCATGACCGGAGCCGACTACATCCGCCAATGCCTACTCGATGCCGGCCTAGCCACCCTGGTGGACCCGAGGCGCGGGCCGGTCAACCAATACCGCTACCAACGGCACGCCTCGCCCAAGCAAAAAGACATGGCCAAAGCCGAAACCACCCGGTGCGCCTGGCCGAACTGCCGCAAACCAGCCGACGAGTGCCAAGTCCACCACATCCACCCCTGGGCAGACGGCGGCGAAACCAACCAAGAAAACCTCACCCTCCTGTGCAAGTTCCACAACTCCTGGAACGACGACGACCCGACCTACCCCAGACACGGCAGGATCAACCGAAGACACGGCACAGTCACCTGGGACCCACCCTGGAGCAACAGGCCCTAACGGCCAACGGCTGACACAGGGGTCAGCCGCGAGAACAAAACCGCGGGGCTGACGGCTGACGGCTGACACGGCGGTCAGCCGCGAGAGGCCGCCACAAGGAACAAGGCCAGCAGAAGCACACGACTGCCTAAACACGCGAAAAGGCGCCACGGAAACTACTCCGTAGCGCTTACTCGGCGTGCCGAAAAGCTAATCCGGTCGGTTGATGAGCATCGCGGCGACGCGCTGCATGTGATCCCAGATCATTGCGCGGTACGCCGGCGGGATGGTCTCCTCATCGATGTCGTCCAGGGAGGCGCCCATCAGGTCCAGCCAACGCTGGGCGGCGGCGGAATCGATGGGGAAGTGCACATGCCGCATCCGGAGGCGCGGGGCGCCGCGGTTGGCGTTGAACTCGGCGGGCCCGCCCCAATACTGCGCGAGGAACCACTGCAGCCGTTGCGCGGCGCCGTCGAAGTCCTCGGCCGGGTACATGGGCGCCAGGATGTCGTCGTTGCGCACGCGGGCGTAGAAACCTGCGACCAGGCGGCGGAAGGTCTCCTCGCCCCCGATGGAATCGTAAACGCTGCTGGGCTGCACTTAGTCCGCCTTCCGCATGATGCCCATGCCGTAGGGGTACGGGGTGGAAATGCCGGCGTCCTGCATGGCGTCCAGGATGTGCGCCTGGGCGTGGCGCTGGACGTGCCACTGCTGGCCGGGCATCGTCTTGATGGAAATACGGTAGGAGATGTAGTCCGGCTCCCAGTCGGAGATGCCGTTGATGACGGGCTCGTCGATGACCTCGTTGACAATCTCCGGATCCTTGATCGCGTGGTTGACGGCGTCCTCGATGACGCGCCACGCTTCCTTCGCGTTGTTGGACAGGCCCACTGGGATCTGCAGGCGGCAGATGGCGTAGTGGTCGGAGAAATTACCGATGCGCAGGATCTCGCCGTTGCGGACTGTCCACAGCGTGCCGTCGATGTCGCGTAGTTTGGTCACGCGCAGGGTGATGTCCTCGACGTCGCCGATGATCTCCTCGCCCACGTCGATGGTGTCGCCGATGCCGTACTGGTCCTCCAGCAGCATGAAAATGCCGGACAGGAAGTCCTTGACCAGCGACTGGGCGCCGAAACCAAGGGCAACACCAACCACACCGGCGGAAGCGATAAGCGGGGCGATGTTCACGCCCAGCTGGTCCAGGATGAGCAGGGCGGCCAAGCTCCAGATGATGATGCCCACGGCCGACTTGCTGACCCCGGCCAACGTCTTGATGCGGGACTTGCGCCGGTTTTCCTGGCTGCGGTTCATCGCGGCCTGCTGGCGGCTTTCCTCCTCCCGCTGCGCCTTGGTGGCCTTCGACCCCAGCGGCAGGCGCGGGATGGTCGCCCCGCTGGGGGTCTTGGAGGCCTTGGCGGCCAGCTGGTTGATGATCCGCCGCAGCACCCACTGGGCGATGACGGCGATCAGCAGAATGATGACGATCTTGACGGGTCGCTCCACGACCCACGAGCGGATCTGCTCGTCCTCCCACCAGTTGCTGACCGTGTTGACGGCAGTGGTGCTGGCGGAACTAGCTAACACTGTGAGACTCATGCACTCTCTTTCCTTGTTGACTCGGCTTCGATTGTAGTAAGCGCGGCCGGGCGTGGGCGCAGCAATGGCTACGGCGGCACAGGGCAGGTGGTGAATAAAAGGGTGGCGGCGGCGCGTCAAAAGTGGACAGCTTGGTCTAGGGTTGGGTGGCATGACGCAGCAGACGAAGCAAGAACTCGCCCAGGGATTTACCTCCCGCGCCATCCACGCCGGCTACCACCCGGACGGGCACATGGGGTCCATCAACGTACCCATCTACGCCTCCACGACGTTTGCGCAGGACGGCCTCGCGCAGCTGCGCGGCGGCTTCGAGTACGGCCGCGTGGCCAACCCGACGGTCCGCTCCCTGGAGCAAACCCTGGCGGCCCTGGAAGACGCCAGCTTTGCCCGCGTGTTCTCCTCGGGCATGGCGGCCATCGACACGCTCATCCGCATCTTGGCCCGCCCCGGCGATCACGTCATCCTGGGCAATGACGCCTACGGCGGCACCTACCGCCTGCTGCACCACGACTTTGGAGAGTGGGGCATTCAGTTGAGCGTTGTGGACACGACCAACCCGGACGAGGTCGCGGCCGCCGTGCGCGACAACACCCGGATTATTTGGCTGGAAACGCCCAGCAACCCGGCGCTGTCGGTCACGGATATCGCCGCCGTCGCGGAGGTGAAAAAGCACGCCGCGCTGGTGGTGGATAACACCTTCGCCACGCCCTATTTGCAAAACCCGCTGGACCTGGGCGCGGACCACGTGGTGCACTCGACCACCAAGTACCTGAGCGGCCACTCCGACGTCCTCGGCGGTGCCGTCATCACTAACGATGCCCACGTCGACGAGCGCCTCCTGTACTTCCAGGGCTGCGTCGGCGCGGTCTCCTCGCCTTTCGATGCCTACCTCACCGCCCGCGGCATCAAGACCCTGGGCGTGCGCATGGAGCGCCACTGCTCCAACGCGCAGGCGGTGGCGGAATACCTGGCCTCCCGCCCCGAGATCAGCAAGGTCTACTACCCGGGGCTGGAAGACCACTCGGGCCACGCGACGGCCGCGGGTCAGATGCGCGGCTTCGGCGGCATGCTCTCGGTGCGTTTCCATAACCCCGAGCACGCGGAGCAGTTCTGCCTGAACACGCGCCTGATTTGTCTGGCGGAGTCGCTGGGCGGGGTCGAGTCCTTGGTCGAGCACCCGCAGAAGATGACGCATGCTTCGGCGGAAGGCTCCGATCTGGTCCCGCCGGCGGACATGGTGCGCCTGTCGATTGGTATTGAGGACGAGGCCGACCTCATGGCCGACCTCGCCCAGGCGCTGGGCGCCCTAAGCTAGCAGGTCGCCGGCCGTGCGGTCGGTCTCCTGCAGCATCAGGGGATCGGTGCCCGGCATGGGAGAAATGGTGGTGTCCGGCCACTGGGCATAGGTGGGGATGCCGATGATGTGCAGCCGCTCGTCCACCGCGCCGTCGGGGTGGATGGTGCGGCGCTGCCACGTGGTCTCCGGCGAGCCCGTCGGGTGCCCGTGGTCGTGGAACGGCCGCGTGCGCGCCTGGAGCGACACCGACATCGGGTCGACGGCGTGGCGCACGTCGGGCTGGTGCATCCAGGCGTCGACGAGCCAGTCGGAGCTGGCCGCGCCGAAGCGGGTGCGCAGGGTGAACGCGTCGCCGATTTCCAGCTGCGGGTGGTCGCCCAGGAAGGTGACCAGGCCGGCATCGATGAGCGCGAGCAGCTGCTGGGTGCGAAACAGCGGCGGGCCGGAGCCTACCATCTGGCCAAACGCCATGAACTCGCGGTAGGCCCCGGTGCGCGAGGCCCAGCTCATGCGGCCTTCCGAGCCGGCGATGGAGGCGGGTTTGCGCGCCGCCGAAATCGCCCACAGGGCGGCCTTGAGGCGGGAGTTGCGCCCGGCCTGGGACTCGGCGATGTCGCGCTCGAGCCCGGCGGAGATGAAGCCGGTCGGGTCATCGCCGTCGTAGGCGGCCAGCGGGTTCATCCAGTAGTCGAGGAGGAACTCGCAGTTCAGCGCCGCGGAGAGCTCAGCCGCTAGGGCGGGCAGGGTGTCGGCGTGCAGCTTGGCGGCATCGATCTCGGCGGCGCGCTCGGGGTAGTAGGCGGCGTAGGCGTCGCGGACCAGGGAGGGCAGGACCTCTGCGCCGAAGTCGAAATCGTCGCCCAAGTCCGCCAGCGCCGCCTTAAAGCGGGACAGGTCGGCCTTCGGCGGCAGGGAGTGGTACTGGGACTTCGGCAGGTAGGGGTAGCCGCGCCCGGAGGTAACGACCAGCTGGGGCTCGCGGCCGGATGGCTGGTAGCGCAGGCCGCCGCGGGCGGAGTCGTCGGCGACGAACTCGCCGCCGCGGTTGATGGTCACCAGTGCCATGACGTCGAAGAAGCCCATACCGAGCCCGCGCACGAGCACCTTCTGGCCGGCCGGGATTTCCTCGACGGGCTGCTCGACGGGGTTGTCGGGGCGCACCCAGTTGAGATTCGCGGCGGCCAGGCGCTGCTCTTCCTCGTTGGCGGCCGGCACCTGCCAGCCGTAGGCCAGCACGGTCTTGTCGGCGGCCACCTGGGAGCCGTCGGCCAGGGTGAGCACGTCGTGATCGCCGGCGTCGGCGATGCCGGTAGCGCGGCTAAAGTGGTGGACCACCTCGACCTTATCGGGTAGCTGCGCCAGCGCGACGGTGAGCACCCAGCGCAGGTAGGCGCCGTAGAGGGCGCGGGAAGGGTGGGACTCGGGCCGGGACTCGTCGAGCTCGGTGGCAAAGGCGCGGTCGACGGTGGGCGGGAACTGGCGGAACAGCTCGACCTTGGCGTCGCTGATGCCGGCGGCGGTCGGGTCGTCGCCGCGCAGGAGCTGGATCCACTCGTAGAGGATGGGGCCTTCCAGCGCCGGGGCGGTGAGGGTGGACTCCGGTTCGGTGAACAGGGTGACCGCGCCGGCCAGGGTGTTCATGCACAGGGTGCGGGTCTGGCCGGTTTCCCAGATGCGGCCGGCGCCGTGCTCGGCGTCGTCGATGAGGTGCAGGGTGATAGGTGGGGTGGAGGGGTGCTCGTGGAGGTGGGCGGCGAGGCGCTCAATGACGGAGATGCCCCGCGGGCCCATCCCCACGATGGCCACGGCTAACGGTGCTGACAATGTCTTCATCCTTCATAGACGAGAGAATAAATTAGACTAGTTGGTCTACAGTAATGATACTAAACGGTCTAAACTGTGTTAAATTCGCAAGCAGTTAAAAGTTGAACTAACCCCGAAGAAGTATCATCACCGTGAAACTACGCAGAACCCTCACCAGTCTAGTCGTCGTGGCAGCGCTGGCCGCTGGGTGCGCCACCGCGCCGGAAGGGGAGGAAGGCGGCTCCGACAACATCCTGACGTACTTGGAGCCGCAGTTCTTCCGCACTCTCTACCCGCCGGCCGCCGGCTTCTACCCGAACGGCGGCGTGGTCAACCAGCTCACCGACCGGCTGCTCTTCCAGGACCCGGAGACCCTGGAGCTTTCTCCCTGGATTGCCACGAAGCTGCCCGAAGTCAACGAGGACGCCACCGAATACACCTTTAATATTCGCACGGACGTGACCTACTCCGACGGATCCCCGCTGACGGCGGAGAACGTGGTGGCGAACTTCGATCTCTACGGGCTGGGCGACAGCGACCGCACGCTGACTGCCTCCGAGCAGATCTCCAACTACGAGCGCGGCGAGGTTGTCGACGAAGACACCGTGCGTTTCCACTTCTCCGCCCCGTCGCCGGGCTTTTTGCAGGCCACCGCCTCCTACAACGCGGGCCTGCTCTCGGACGAGTCGCTCAAGCTGGACAACGAGGGCTTCGGCCCCGGCAACGCGCGCAACGTCATCGGCTCGGGGCCCTTCGTAGTCGAACACGAGGAGATCGGCACCGACCTGGTGTTAAAGACCCGCGAGGACTACGACTGGGCGCCGCCTCAGGCGCGCCACCAGGGCCGGGCCGCCATCGACGGCGTGCACTACATCCTGGCCGCCGAGGAATCCGTGCGCACCGGAGCGGTGCTGTCCGGCCAGGCGGACATCGCCCGCCAGATTTCGGCGCCGCAGGAAGACCTGCTGCAATCCCGCGGGGTCAACATCGTCACCCGCGGCACCAACTCGATGAACAACCAGCTGGCCTTCCGCTTCGGCCACCCGCTGCTGCAAGACCAGCGGGTGCGCGAGGCGATTATCCACGGCATCGACAGGCAGGAAATCCTGCGCGTGCTCTTCTCCGATTCCTACCCGCTGGCCACCTCCACCGTGGCCGAAACCGGGCTGGGCTACAAGGACCAGGGTGATGCCTACGCCTACGACCCGGACGCGGCGCGCGAGCTGCTGGCAGAAGCCGGCTGGGAACCGGGCCCGGACGGGATCCTCACCAAGGACGGCAAGCGCCTGGTGCTGCGCTCGAACACGGCGCTGCCGCAGCCGCGATCCAAGGAGGTCATGACGATGGTTCAGGACCAGCTGGGCGAGCTCGGCATCGGCGTGGAGATTAACGCCGGCGACCAGGCCACGCAGAACGCGGACGCTAAGGACATCGACAAGGTGCAGCTGTACCACTCCATGGTCGCGCGCGCCGACTACGACGCGATTACGTCCTTCTACAGCATCAACAACCGCGACGCCTTCCTCAACCAGGATTCCGCCGGCGAGCCCATCGACGCCCACTTGGAGCAGCTGCTCGACCACGTCGTCTCCGTCACCGGCACCCAGGAGCGCGAGCAGGCGGTCCAGGAGGCCCAGGATTACATCACGGAGAAGGCCTACGCGCTGCCGCTGTTCGAGGAGCCGCAGGTCTACGCGGTCGCCGAGGGCGTGGAAGGCTTCCGGCCGGAGGCCGTCGCCCGCCCCTGGTTCTACGAGGTGGAGGAGATTACCTAATGACCGGAAAGCAGATTTTGGCCCGTTTTGGGCAGGCACTGCTGGTGCTGCTGATTACCTACACGGTCGCGTTTTTCCTGCTGTCGGCGCTGCCGTCGGATGCCGTGCAGTCCCGCTTCGGCGACCCGGCGCTGGGTCTGTCGCAGGCCGAGATTGACGAGATCCGGGACTCGATGGGCATCGATAAGCCCCTGTGGGTCCAGTTCTTTACCTCGCTGGGCGGGTTTCTGGTCGGCGAGTTCGGCAATTCCACCGAGTCCGGCGCCCCAGTGGCCACGCTGATTGCGGACGCGCTGCCGCACACGCTGGCGCTGGCGACCTCAGCCATCGTGGTCTCTGTCGTCGTCGCCCTGCTGGTCGCCTTCGCCGCGACGCTGCCGGGCTTGGGCTGGATCGGCTCCTTCTTCCGCGGGCTTCCCTCCCTGCTGGTCTCCCTGCCAGGCTTCTGGGTCGGCATCCTGCTCATCCAGGTCTTCTCCTTCCAGCTGGGCTGGGTGCGCGTGATTGAGCCGGGCAGCATCGAGGGGCTTATCCTGCCCACGCTGACGCTGGCGGTGCCCATCTCCGCGCCGCTGACGCAGGTGCTCATCCGCTCCATCGAGCAGACGCAAGGCCAGCCTTTTGTCAACGCGGTGCGCGCCCGCGGCGCCTCGGAGGTCTGGATCTTCTGGCGCAACGTGCTGCGCAACTCCTTGCTCCCGGCGCTGACGATGGCCGGCCTGCTCTTCGGCGAGCTGGTCGGCGGCGCCGTGGTCACCGAGACCGTCTTTGGCCGCACTGGCCTGGGGCAGATGACCGCCCAGGCTGTGGCCAACCGGGACACCCCGGTGCTGATGTCGGTGGTGGTTATCGCCGCAGCCGCCTACGTGATCATCAACCTGGTCGTGGACCTTTTGTACCCGGTCCTGGACGTCCGCCTGCGGGGCCAGAAGGCCCCGTCCCGGGTGGCAGGAAGGAAGACCCATGTCTAAGCCCCGCAATCCCTGGACGCGCCCGACCTCGCTCGTGGCGATCGTCGTGCTGGTCATCGCCGCCCTCGCGGCGCTGTGGCCCGGCCTGCTGGCAAGCGCGGACCCGTACGCGGGCACCGACGTCGCCCTGCTGCCGCCAAGTAGCGAGCACTGGTTCGGCACCGACGCCGTCGGCCGCGACCTGTACGCCCGCGTCGTCTACGCAGCCCGTCAGTCCCTGGTCGGCGCCTTCATCGCCGTGGCTGTGGGCCTGGTGGTCGGCACCATTATCGGCGTGCTGGCCGGCAGCCTGCGCGGCTGGGTGGACACGGTCCTGATGCGCGTGGTCGACGTGCTGCTGTCCATCCCCGGCATCTTGCTGTCGCTGTCCATCATCATCGTGCTGGGGTTCGGCTCCGTCCAGGCGGCGGTGGCCGTCGGTGTCACCAGCATCGCCGCGTTTGCGCGCCTGGCGCGCTCCCAGGTCATCAGCGTGGCCGGGGCGGACTACGTGGAGGCCGCCTACGGCTCGGGCGCGCGCCCACTGCAGGTGATGGTGCGCCACATCCTGCCCAACTCGCTGACCCCGGTGGTGGCCCTGGCGACCCTGCAGTTCGGCTCCGCCATCCTGCAGCTGTCCATCCTGGGCTTTTTGGGCTACGGCGCCCCGCCGCCCACGCCGGAGTGGGGGCTTATCATCGCCGAGGGGCGCGACTTTATGGCCACGGCCTGGTGGCTGATTGTCATCCCGGGCCTGGCTATTGTCGCCGTCGTCATGGCCGCCAACCATCTCTCCCGCAACATCCGGGCGCAGGGCTAAACCACAAGGAGCAGAACTCGTGTCACTGTTAACTGTTACTGACTTGAACGTCTCCTACGACGGCTCCCCGGCGGTCCAGGGCGTGAACCTTGAGGTGGAGCCGGGCCAGATGACCGCCATCGTCGGCGAGTCCGGCTCGGGCAAGTCCACCTCGGCGCTGGCCATCCTGGGGCTGTTGCCGGACAACGCCGCCGTCGATGCCGGCTCCGTGACCTTCCAGGGCCGCGACCTGACCGGGCTTAGCCGCAAGCAATGGCGCGGCATCCGCGGCGCCCACATCGGGCTGGTGCCGCAGGATCCGAACAACTCTCTGAACCCGCTAAAGACCATCGGCGCCGCGGTGGAAGAGGGCATGGAAATCCACGGGCGTGGGGATCGGCGCGCCCGGGCGCTGGAGCTGCTGGAGCGGGTCGGCATCGATGACCCGGAGCGCCGCTACCATCAGTACCCGCACGAGCTGTCCGGCGGCATGAAACAGCGCGTACTCATCGCCGCGGCGGTGGCGCTGGAGCCAGAGCTTATCATCGCCGACGAGCCCACCAGTGCCCTCGATGTGACGGTGCAGAAGACCATCCTGGACCTGCTGGACGACATGCGCGAAGAGCTCGGCCTGGGCCTGCTGTTTATCACGCACGACCTGGCCGTGGCGGGTGACCGCGCGGACCAGATCGTGGTCATGGAGGCCGGCCAGGTCCGCGAGTCCGGCCTGGCGGCCACGGTGCTCACCGACCCGCAGCACCCGTATTCCAAGCGACTGCTTGCCGATGCCCCCTCCCTGACCGCCGCCGATTTCACCCGGCAGCAGTCCACCCCGGTCGCCGCCGGCACGAAGCCGTTGCTCCGGGTGGACGGCCTGATGCAGCGCTTCGGCGACTTCACCGCCGTGGACGGTGTGAGCTTCGAGGTTGCTAAGGGCACCACGCACGCGCTGGTGGGCGAGTCCGGCTCCGGCAAGACCACCACCGGCCGGTCCGTGGCGATGTTCAACCAACCGACCGCGGGCAGCATCTGGCTGGGCGGCACGGAGCTGACCGAGCTGGATGCGGCCGGCCGGCGCGAGGCCCGCCGCCAGGTCCAGCTGGTCTACCAGAACCCGTATAGCTCGCTGGACCCGCGCCGCACCATCGCGGATACCATCGCCGAGCCCCTGGTGAATTTCCGCGGGATGAAGCGGGCCCGGGCGCGGGAGGCTGCACGCGAGTTTATGGAGTTGGTCGCCCTGGACCCGGACATGGGCCAGCGCCTGCCGGCGCGCCTATCCGGCGGGCAGCGCCAGCGCGTGGCGATCGCCCGCGCCATGATCATTGAGCCGGAGCTGGTCGTGCTGGATGAGGCGGTCTCCGCCCTGGACGTGACCGTCCAGTCGCAGATCCTGCGACTGCTCGACGACTTGCAGCAGGAGCTGGGGCTGAACTATATCTTCATCTCCCACGATCTAGCCGTGGTCAACCAGGTCAGCGACACCGTCAGCGTGCTGGGGGCGGGCCGGCAGGTCGAATACGGCCCGACCGCCGAAGTTTTTACCAACCCGCAGGCGGATCTCACCCGCCGGCTCATCGCGGCCATCCCCGGCTCCCGCTACCGCGGTGGCGACCTAAACTTGGGCCTGTAAGAGCGAAAAGCGAAGAAGCAGCAAGCAGAAACAAAGAACCGAGGAGAAATAATGACCGATATCATCGACGAGCTGGCGCAGACCAGCCCCGCCGTTCGCCAGCTGCGCAACGCCCGGCCGGCGGCCCGCGAGAACGCCCAGCTGAGCTTCGCAGCGCTGCTCGAGCCGGCGGAGGCCGGCGAGTTTAGCCAGGCGGAGCGCTACGCCGTGGCCGCCTTCGTGGCGGGTATTACGCAGGCCGGCCTCCCGGCGGAGTTCTACCTGGACCTTTTAGGCGACGAGGACGAGGAGCTTCTCGCCCCAGTCAAGGAGGCCATCGCGGCCGGACAGCACCGCGGGCCCTACGCAGGCGGGGGACACAGCACCTTCGAAGGCCTGGGCGAGCGCCTGGGCGCGGCCTTCGACTTCGCGCACCTTCTGGTCTTCCACCCGAAGGACGCGGATCCGGCGACCATCGGCCACCTGGGCGCCAGCGGGTGGGGCCCGACGGGCATGGTTAGCCTGGCGCAGCTGATTAGCTTTTTGGCCTTCCAGTTGCGCGTGGTGCGCGGTATCGCGGTGTTGGGCGGCGAGGCCCCGGCCGCGCCGGGGGCCGTGGCGGAGACCCCGCAGGAGCGACCCGGCTGGGAGGTCACGGGCGGGGTGGAGACCCCCGAGGCGGTCCACCCGGGCCGCTTTGTCAACCACGCGCTGGGCTGGAAGCCCTGGGTGCCGGGGCTGAGCAAGGAAGACTTCACCGAGGAGCAGCGCGAGGCGCTGATTAAGCCGGAGCGCATCGAGCAGCCCTACTTCCGCCTGCTGGCCCGCGACCCCGCCGCACTGAAGGCCCGCACCCTGACGGACCTGGACATTTTCTACAACACCGACGGCGGGCTGGGCCGCGCGGAGCGCGAGCTGGCCGCCACGGTGGTCTCGCGCCTCAACGGCTGCGAGTACTGCGCCTCCGTGCACCAGCAGCGCTACGTTGACGAGGGCGGCGACTGGGAGACCATCGACCGCCTCCTCGACGACGGCGTCGACATCGATTTGGGGCGGGCGGACTGGGCCGCCATCCGGGATGCCGCGGTGGCCATTAGCCGGACCCCGCTGCAATTCGGCGCCGAGCACGTCGACGCACTGCGGGCGGCGGGCCTCGACGACCAAGCGGTCCTGGACGTTATCTATTCTTCGTCCTTTTTCAACTGGGCAAACCGCCTGATGCTCACCCTGGGCACCCCGGACGTGCCCCGGCGCTTCCGCTAAAGCGCCTAGACTGGCCGGCATGACTAACCAAGAACAGACCAAGACCGCCGTCGTCACCGGTGCCACAGGCGGGATGGGCCGCGAGATCGTCGCGGATTTGTCCCGCGACCACCGCGTCGTGGCCATCGGCCGCAACGCCGAGCGCCTCGCCGAGCTGGAGGGGCCCGGCGTGACCTGCGTGCGCGCGGACCTGACCGAGGACTTCGACCTGCCGGAGCTAGACCACGTCGACGTGCTGGTCCACGCGGCGGCGATTGCGCAGCGGCGCTCGGTGGCATCGGCCAGCCGGGACGACTGGGAAGGCCACCTATCCATCAACGTGGTGGCCCCGGCCATGTTGACCCAGCGCCTCCTGCCAGCGCTCAACCGCGCCGGCGGAACCGTGGTATTCATCAACTCCGGCGCCGGCCGCGGCGGCTTCGGCGACAACGTGGTCTACGCGGCCACCAAGCACGCGCTCTACGCCCTGGCCGACGGGCTGCGCAAGTCCGAGCACGGCATCCGGGTGAGCACCGTGGCGCCCGGGCCCACGGATACCGCGATGTTGCAGGGGCTGACCGACTACAACCGCGACGAGGTTATCGCCCCGGCCGAAATCGCGCGGGCGGTGCGCGCGGTCGTGGACGCCGGCCCGACCACGCAGCTGACCGAGATCCAGGTGCGCCCGCGCGTGGAATAGGTCGCGTGGGTCGAACACCTCGCGCAGATTCATGCGCTAAACTTAATCTGTGACTAAGCAGCCCAGTTCTAAGCCGGCCTACCTGGCCATCGCGGACGCTCTGCGGGGGCGCATCTAACGCGCCGAGTTGCGACCGGGCGACCGGTTTCCCACCGAGCGCGCGCTCGTCCACGAATTCAACGTCGCCCGCATGACGGTGCGGCACGCGCTGGATATCCTCCAGCTGGAGGGGCTTATTGATCGACGCCGCGGCCGCACCGGGGGCACGTTCGTGCGCACAACGGCGCCGGTGGTGGACTTGGGCCGCGTCGAGGACCGGGAGCGCAGCTGCGCAACGACGAAAACGAGCTCGTCATTGACGAGCTCGAGGAGTCTCACGTGCAGGTGCCGCCGAAGGTGGCGGAGTAGCTAGCGATTGCGGAGACCGACCGGGTCTGGTCCGTCAAGAGGCTGCACACCGTCGACGGGACCCCGGCGCTGTATTCGCACGACCTCGTGCCGGCGGCGGATCTGCAGGGCCACTGGGAGCGGCGGCGTCCGGCCAGCTACCGGCAGTCCTTGGAGCCGGCGCTGCCGAACGCGGTGGAGCAGAAGGCGCTGAGGATTTCGCGCACCACGCCTATCCTGCGGGTGCAGCGCTGCGCGCTCGACTTCGCCGGACGCCCTCTGGATTTCACCGAGATGGCATTGCGCGGCGACGTCGCGAAGCTGCACCTAGATATCTAAGGGGCGGGCGCGGGCCCCGCAGGGCTAGAGGAGAACCTGCGCGAGCAGGGAACCGACCACACAGGAGGTCAGCACCGAGATGGTGCCCGGGATGATGAAGGAGTGGTTGATGACGAACTTGCCGATGCGGGTCGTGCCCGTGCGGTCGAAACCGATGCAGGCCAGGTCCGACGGGTAGGTCGGCAGGATGAAGTAGCCGTAGGCCGCGCCGTAGAAGCCGACGATGACGGCCGGGTCGATACCCAGCTGCAGGCCGATGGGGGCGATGGCCACCAGGGCCGCGCCCTGGGAGTTGACCAGCTTCGAGACGATGATCAGCACGACGGCGTAGGCCCACGGGGCTTGGGCGACGACGTCGCCGAGGCCGGCCTCCAGGGCATCGATGTGCGCCTGGAAGAAGGTGTCCGCCATCCAGGCCACGCCGAAGACGGAGAAAACCGCGGTCATGCCGGCCTTGAAGACCGGGGTGCTGGCGATCTTTCTGTGGTCGACCTTGCAGCTCATCAGGATGACGGCGCCGGCGACCAGCATGACCATCTGGATGACCAGGTTCATCGACACCGGCGAGAGCTCGCCGTCTTCGCCCGGGACGAGCGGGCGCAGGAAGTCGAAGGCGCCGAGGAAGACCACGCAGACGATGGCGACCAGGAAGATGACTACGGAGCGCTTGGCTTCCTTGGGGAATTCCACGCCGATGAGCGAGTGGCTGGAGTTTTTAATGGAGTCCGCGAACTCGGGGTCCTGCATGCGCTCCTGGAAGACTGGGTCTTTGTCCAGGTCCTTGCCGCGGCGCAGGGACCACAGGGCGGCCAGGATGACACCGGACAGGGAGGCCGGGATGGCGACCATGAGGATCTGCGGGATGGAGTAGGCCTGGTCGATGGCGCCGGCGTGCTCGGCCAGGATGGAGGCCAGCGAGACGGTGGCAACCGAGACCGGCGAGGCGGTGATACCCATCTGGGCCGAGGTGGAGGCCACTGCCATGGGGCGCTCGGGGCGGATGCCCTTCTTCAGGGCGATGTCCTCGATGATGGGGAACATCGTGTAGACGACGTGGCCGGTGCCGCAGAGCACGGTCAAAAACCACGTGGTCAGGGGAGCGAGAATGGTGATGCGCTCCGGGTGGGCGCGCAGGATCTTCTCGGCGAATTGCATCATGACTTCGAGGCCGCGCGCCTGTTGGAGGGTCGCGGCGCAGCCGATAACTGCGATGATGGTCAGCATCACCGATACCGGTGGCTCGCCCGGGGCCAATCCGAAGACGAAGACCATGAGTAGCAGGCCGATACCGGAAATCAGGCCCAGGCCGAGCCCGCCGTAGCGGGTACCCAGCACCAGGGCAACAAGAATAATGACCACTTGCAGTACGATCGCCAGGACGGAGTCCGGGGCGAGGACAGTGGCTAACATCTAAGTGCCTTTCCACTAGTAACAAACAAGGGGGACAGGAAAAATATTATCGAACCGGGCATAACCGGGCATAACGAAAGCGGCGAGCTAATAATCACAGCTCGCCGCTTAGTGGTTTTGGGTGCAAATCTGCTAAAATCCCAGCGTAACGCCCATCCTGTTAGCTGGCGTCCACCGCCCGGTTGCGCACCGCGCGGGCGGTGCGGTCACGCTGCTCGGTCACCACGCGGCGCAGTCCGGTGGGCAGATCGCGGCGCAGGAATTCCTCGGCGCGATCCACGGTTGCCTGGCTGACGTCCCAGGACGGGAAGAGGCCGGTGACCGTCGCCAGGGCGATCTCGTGGGACTGGCCGTCCCAGATCTTTTCTGCCACCTCGAAGTAGCCCTCGCTGGGCAGGTTGTCTTCCGCGCCGGGGAAGACCAGGCCAGCCAGCTTTGAGCCGGTGTCCCGGTTGCCCAGCTGGCCGTCGACGAGCTCGCGCCAGACCGCCTTCTTGTTTTCAGCGGTGTTGATAGCCGCGCGCGCCTTGAGAGAAGCCTGGTAGCCGGTGGCGGAGTTGTCGCGCTCGAGCTCGGCATCGATGAGCTTGTCCGCGTCCTCCACGGCCCCACCGGCGACCAGGGCGGCCACGGCGCGCCAGCGCATGCCGTTGTCCTCGGAGTCCTCCAGCACCTCGCGGAAGTAATCGCGGGAGGCCTCAGTCAGCGGCAGGGCTCCTAGGGCCTTGGCGAAGACCAGGCGGCGCTGCTCGTCGTCGCTGCGGGCGCCTGCCAAAATGGCATCGGCCAACAGGGTAGTGTCCTTGGCCCAGGTGGGATCGGCGTAGCGCAGCTGGGCCTGCACGGCCTGGGTGAGGATGCGCTCGAGGACCGACAGTTCGGTCTCTGCGGCCGCGCCGCGGGCGACCAGGGCGATGAAGTCCCGGGCGCGCATGCTGCCCGCGCGGGTCATCTCCCAGGCGGCGGACCAGCATAGGGTGCGCGCCATCGGATCGGCGATCTTGTCGATGTTGTCCACCACGAAGTCGCGGGAGGCGGGGTCCAGATCCTGCAGAGCGTAGGTCAGATCGTCGTCGTTGACCAGGACCAGGTCCGCGGCCGGGGCGCCGACCAGCTCGGCGACGTCGGTGCGGGCGCCGTCGATGTCCAGCTCGACGCGCTGATAGCGGGTGACCTTCCCGTCGTCCAGGCGGTAGAGCCCTACGGCCACGCGGTGGGTGCGCAGGGTATCCCCGGACTGCTCGACGGCGAAGTCCGTGTAGGCGCCGTTGTCCACGTTAAAGCTGGCCTTGAGCGAGTTCACGCCGATGGTCTTGAGCCACTGCTTAGCCCAGAAAGATAGGTCGCGGCCGGAGGCCTCGGTCAGGTGGCGCAGCAGGTCGTCGAAGGTGGCGTTGCCCCAGGCGTGGGCGGCAAAGTGGCGGCGCACCCCGGCGAAGAAGTTCTCGCGGCCGACGTAGGCCTGCAGCTGCTTAAGCACGCTGGCGCCCTTGGCGTAGGTAATCCCGTCGAAGTTCTGCTCGACGGTCTCGATGTCCGAGGCGTCCGTGGAGATGGGGTGCGTGGTGGGCAGCTGGTCCTGCTGGTAAGCCCAGGCCTTCTCCACGTTGGCGAAGGTTACCCAGGCCGTGTCGTACTGGGTCTGCTCCGCCTGGGAGATGGCAGCGGACCAGGTGGCGAAGGACTCGTTGAGCCACAGGTCATTCCACCACTGCATGGTCACCAGGTCCCCGAACCACATGTGTGCCAGCTCGTGGAGGATGGTGTCCGCGCGGCGCTCGTACATGTAGTGGGTGGCCTGGGAGGCGAAGACGTACTCGTCGCGGATGGTCACACAGCCGGCGTTTTCCATGGCGCCGGCGTTGAACTCCGGCACGAAGATCTGGTCGTACTTGCCGTAGGGGTAGGCGAAGCCGAAGTTGCGGTGGTAGAAGTCAAAGCCCTGCTTGGTCTCGGTGAACAGGCGCTTGTGGTCCAGGTGCTCGGCCAGGGACTGGCGGCAGTACAGACCCAGCGGGACCTCTAGGTCCTGGGCGGGCTGGCCCTCCGGGTGGGCGAAAAGCTGTCCGCGCCAGGTGTCGGTGAACTCGACGTAAGGGCCGGCGCACACGGCGATCAGGTAGGTCGACAGCGGGTAGTCCAGGTGGCAGCTAAAGGTATTGCCGCGCTGGGTCACTGGCCCGTTGGTGATAACCCGCCAGCCCACCGGCACGGCGAAGGACAAGTCGTAGGTCGCCTTGAGATCGGGCTGGTCGAAGCAGGCGAAGACCCGCTTGGCGTCGGCGGTCTCGAACTGGGTGTACAGGTAGGGCTGGTCATCGGCCGGGTCGACGAAGCGGTGCAGGCCCTCTCCCGTGCGGGAGTAGGGGATGCGGGCGGTGACCTCGATGGTGTAATCCGCGACCTGTAGGCCGGACAGCGGGATGCCGAACTCCGGCTCGTAGGCGGCGGTCGGCAGGGGAGCCCCGCTCAGGCGCACGTCCAGGATCTCCTCGGCGCGCAGATCCAGGAAGGTGCTGCCCGGGCGCAGGCACGAAAAGTCCACGCGGGTGGTGGAGATGAAGTGCGTGTCCGACTGCGTTAAGTCCAAGGCGACGTCGTAATGGTTGACTCGCAGCATCTGCGAGCGATGCTGGGCCTCGTCACGAGTCAAGTTTGTCGAGGTCATAGCTGTCTTACCTCCTAGGTGGTGAATTTTAGGCTACGGTCCAGCCTAGCCGTCGCCTAGGCTGGGGTGCGCAGAAATCCTTAAGCAACCAAAGAATTTAGGAGAAAACGTTCATGACTCAGCAGGTGAAGTTCTGGTTCGACGTCTCGTGCCCGTTCGCTTGGGCCACCTCGCGGTGGATCAAGGAGGCCGAGAAGGTCCGCGACATCGAGGTCACCTTCGTGCCGATGTCTCTGTCCGTGCTCAACGAGGGCCGCGATCTGGACCCGGCCTACCTAGAGGCCATGGAGGCCAACTGGAGCCCGGCCCGCGTCTTCGCCCGCGTGGCCACGCAGGAGCCGGCCAAAGTCGACGAGCTCTACACGGCGATGGGCACCCTGGTCCACGTGGACGGCAACGCAGGCAAGAAGGGCTACGGCGCTTATGACGAGGTAATCACCCAGGCCCTCGACCAGGCCGGCCTGGACGCGGCCTACGCCGAGGTAGCGAATACCACCGACGCCGACCAGGAGCTGAAGCGCTTCCACCAGGAGGGCATCGATTCGGTCGGCGAGGACGTCGGCACCCCGGTGGTCAAGCTGGGCGAGACCGCCTTCTTCGGCCCGGTCATCACCCGCGTCCCGCGCGGCGAGGAGGCCGGCGAGCTTTTCGATGCCGCCGTCAAGCTCGCGGAGTTCCCCTATTTCTTCGAGCTCAAGCGGACCCGCACCGAGATGCCGGCGGCCGAGTAGGCCCGGCGGTAGGATAAGAATTATGCGCGTATACCTAGGAGCAGATCACGCAGGTTTTGAGACCAAAAACCTGATTGCACAGCACTTGTCCGACGCCGGCCACGAGGTCATCGATTGCGGCGCCCACACCCTCGACCCGGAGGATGACTACCCGGCGTTTTGCATCGAGGCAGCCCAGCGCACGGTCAACGACCCGGGTTCTTTGGGGATCGTGCTGGGCGGCTCCGGCAACGGTGAGCAGATTGCGGCCAACAAGGTCGAGGGCGCGCGCTGCGCCCTCGCGTGGTCGGAAGAGACCGCGCGCCTAGCCCGCGAGCACAACAACGCCCAGCTCATCGGCATCGGCGGCCGCATGCACACCCCGGAGCAGGCCCTGGCCATCGTGGACGCCTTCCTGGACCAGGAATGGTCGGGCGCGGAGCGCCACCAGCGCCGGATCGACATCCTGGCCGACTACGAGCGCACCGGGATCGCCCCGGAGGTACCGGAGGCTTAAGCTAGCTAGCCAGCCTGCTAGTTAGGCCTATCTAGTCAGACGAAAGGCGCCGGGGAGAACACCACTACAAGTGCTTCTCCCCGGCGCCTTTGTGCGGACGCTTCGCTTAGAAGTCGAAGTCGAAGCCGTCGCCGCCGAGCAGGCCGCCGTCAAAGATGCCGCCGTCGAAGAGTCCGCCGCCGTCGCCCATGTCCCCGGCGTCGCCGGCGTCCCCCATGTCGCCGCCGTCGCTGAAGTCGCCGGCGGCCGCCTCCTCGCCGGAGTAGCCGACGCCGGCCATGCCGGCGAACATGGCGTTAAACATCATGGAATAGCCCATCATCCATACGCCGGTAGCCATGGCGTCCGCCCACCACGGGCGGGAGTACCAGCCGGCCGGGACCGGGCGGCCGGCCACCGTGCCGCCGGGGTAGTAGTTCGGGGTCTCGTCGGACGCGTACGGGGAGGCGGTGATCTCCTGGCCGCCGGCGTCGACCGTGCGGCGTTCGGTGACCTTTCCGGCCTTGCGCTGGCCCTCCAGCGGGGGCAGCTGCGGGCCCGGATCCATGCCCATGATTTCGCGCGCCGCGTTGACGTAATGCAGGCCCTCGAGCGCGGACTCGCGGGCCAGGTGCGCCTGCTTGGTGGTGTTCGCCCGCGAGATAGCGGAATTCGCCGCGGTGAAACGCTCCGAGGCATCCGCCATTGCCTGCTGGGAGGCCTTGTCGGTGCCGGACAGGCTCATCACCTGGCCACCCAGGCGCTCGATCCAGCGCCGCGCCTCAGCCTGCGCGTCTTCCAACTGTTGCTGCTGGCGCTGCTCGGTTTTTTTCTTGTTGTTGCTGCTGGTCCACCAGGCCATGCCGCCGCCGACCACGATAAGAAGGATGAGCAAATCCATGTCTAAAAAGTTCACTTCCCGATAATCGAGTGTTGTCTCCCGCGCCAGGCGGGCCAGGTGGGCCCCGGCGCGGGGTACTTCTCTGGGTACCTATTAGGTTAAACGCCAGACTATCCCGAAAAGTTCCCTCCCGTTGAGCTTTAGGGGGCACGTTCGGTGAGGGCCCACGGCCCGCCCGGGCGGTTTTGGGCGCGGCCCAAACCATGCGCTATCATTGTTCCCGCGCCTTTAAAAGGGGCAGTGGGAATGTCGTATAGTGGCTAATACCTCAGCCTTCCAAGCTGAAGACGCGGGTTCGATTCCCGTCATTCCCTCCAAGCAACGCCGAAGATGCAGCGCATTGGAAAAGTCCAGTAGCCTGGTCTTCGGCGTTTTTCGTACGGGCGCGAAAAATGATCCTGTGGTGCTGGGGGAAGGGGAGTGTGGTGGGAACTATCCTGACCGCGGTCGTGGTCTTTATCTCGACCTCGATTGACTACCTAGTCGTGCTGACCATCCTGTTCGCCACGCAGGGCGCGCGCCACGGCCGCGCCATCTACGGCGGCCAGTACTTGGGCACCGGGATCCTGGTGGTGGCCAGCCTGGCCGCGGCGGTTTTGTTAAACCTCATCCCGCACGACTGGGGCATCGGCCTGCTGGGGCTAATCCCCATCGCGCTCGGCATCCGGGTGCTGGTCGTGGACGAGGACGTCGACGAAGATGAGATCGCGGACAAGGTTCGCGGCCGTGGCTCCAAGCTGGCCGCGTTTACCGCGCTGACCCTGGCGCTGGGAGGGGACAACCTGGGCGTCTACGTGCCCTATTTCAGCCGGACCACCGGGCCGCAGATCCTTGTCATCCTCGCCGTATTCGCGGTGGGGATCTTCCTGCTGTGCCAGCTGTCCCGGCGGCTAGCGAAGATCCCGGCCATTGGGGAGACGGTGGAGAAATATGAGAAAGCCATCGTGCCCGTGGTCTTCATCGGGCTTGGCGTCTACCTGCTGGTGGAAAACGGTACCGTCGGCTTCCTCTGGGGCGCGTTCACGCCTTAAAAAGCGCGGTTTCAGTACAGTGGGGCGCATGAACGTACCAATGATTGAGCTCAACGACGGCAACCGCATCCCGCAGCTGGGCTACGGCGTCTTCCAGGTGGACCCAGACAAGACCGAAAAGCTGGTCGCCGAAGCCCTGCGCCAGGGCCTCCGGCACATCGATACCGCCGCCATCTACGGCAACGAAGAGGGCGTGGGCCGGGCGATTGCCGCCTCCGGCATCCCGCGCCACGAGCTGTTTATCACCACCAAGCTGTGGAACGACAACCAGCTCAACGCGGCGGAAGCGCTGGATGCCTCCCTGGGCAAGCTGGGGCTCGATTACGTCGATCTCTATCTCATCCATTGGCCCGTGCCCGCCGACGGCAACTACGTGGAGGCTTGGAAGCAGCTGATTGAGTTGCGCGAGGCCGGCAAGGCGAAGTCCATCGGCGTGTCCAACTTCCTGCCCGAGCACCTCGACCAGCTGGAGATGAACACGGACGTCACCCCGGCCGTCAACCAGATCGAGCTGCACCCGTACTTCCAGCAGTGGAAGGACATCGACGCCGCCCGGGCCCACGGCATCAAGGTCGAGGCCTGGGGGCCGTTGGGCCAGGGCAAGACCGATATCTTCGAGCAGCCGGAAATCACCGACCCGGCCGAGGCCCACGGCGTCAGCCCGGCGCAAGTGATTATCCGCTGGCACCTGCAGAACGGGACCATCGTCTTCCCGAAGACCGCCAGCCCGGAGCGCATCCGTGAAAACTTCGACGTCTTCGGCTTCGAGCTGAGCGAGGACGAGATGGCCGGCATAACCTCGCTGGACCGCGGCGAGGAAGGCCGGGGCGGTGCGCACCCGTCGGAGATGGACGCGAAATAGCGGCTAATTGGTCGCGCCGTGCGCCCCGAGCCTGCGGAAACCGGGCCAACCGGTACCCGGAGTTGGGCATAGCGCGGCGGCATCGGTAAGCTTAGGCGAGCAACGCCGGCGCGGGGTTTCCGCGCTGGCAGGGCAAGCTATACGGGGCGTGGCGCAGCTTGGTAGCGCACCTGCTTTGGGAGCAGGGGGTCGCAGGTTCAAATCCTGTCGCCCCGACGTATAGGGGCCTGTCAGCCACCCTCATGCGAGGTGCTGCCGGGCCCCTTGTTTATACTCTGTACCAGAAATCCTTCTACCAATTGAGAGCCAGGAGAGTTACTCGTGAAGACTACCGTCGACAAGCTGAGCGACACCCGCGTTAAGCTCACCGTCAACGTCCCGTTCGCAGAGCTGGATAAAGAGATTGATCAGGCCTACGCCGCAATCGCCCAGCAGGTTGCCATCCCGGGCTTCCGCAAGGGCAAGGCGCCGCGCCAGCTTATCGATGCCCGCTTCGGCCGCGGCCCGATCCTCGAGCAGGTCGTCAACGACATGCTGCCGTCCCGCTACGAGCAGGCCGTTACCGAAAACGACCTGAAGGTCATCGGCCAGCCGGACGTGGATATCTCTAAGATCGAAGACAAGGACTTCGTGGAGTTTACCGCCGAGGTCGACGTCCGCCCGGAGATCGAGGTACCGGACTTTGCGGACCTGTCCGTCACCGTCCCGGCCATCACCGTCGAGGACACCGACGTGGACAAGGAGCTGGAGAACCTGCAGGAGCGGTTCGGTGAACTCAAGGACACCAAGCGCAAGATGAAGACCGGCGACATCGCCGTCATCGATCTCACCGCTGAGGTTGACGGCAAGAAGATCGACGAGGCTTCCACCGAGGGCCTGAACTACCGCATCGGCGACGACGACCTCATCAAGGGTCTGGACACTGCCCTGCGCGGCCTGAAGACCGACGAGGACGCCGAGTTCACCGCCAAGCTGGAGTCCGGCGAGCACAAGGGCGAAGAGGCCACCATCAAGGTTCACGTCCAGCAGACCAAGGAGCGCAAGCTGCCGGACCTGGATGACGAGTTCGCCCAGCTGGCCAGCGAGTTCGACACCATCGACGAGCTGCGCGATGCCACCAAGACTCAGGTCGAGGAGCAGAAGAAGGCCCAGCAGGCCGGCAACATCCGCGACGAGGTCCTGAAGGCCGCCCTGGACAAGGTCTCCTTCGAGCTGCCGGAGTCCATCGTGGAAGAGCAGGCACACGCCCAGCTGCACCAGGTCCTGGGCCAGCTGGCTCACGACGAGAAGGCGCTGGCGCAGCTGCTCGAGGCGCAGGGCACCACCCGCGAGGAGTTCGACGCCGACGCCCGCAAGTCCGCCGAGGAGTCCGTGCGTACTCAGCTGTTCCTGGACACCGTCGCCGAGCAGGAGCAGCCGGAGGTCTCCCAGCAGGAGCTGACCGACCACATCCTGTTCACCGCGCAGTCCTACGGCATGGACCCGAACCAGTTCGTCCAGCAGCTGCAGTCCAACGGCCAGATCGGCAATCTCTTCGCCGACGTCCGCCGCGGCAAGGCCCTGGCCGCCGCTATCTGCCGCGTTGAC
The DNA here is from genome assembly GCF_055700955.1 of Corynebacterium sp. 1103A. NCBI lineage: Bacteria > Bacillati > Actinomycetota > Actinomycetes > Mycobacteriales > Corynebacteriaceae > Corynebacterium > Corynebacterium sp. 1103A. Next base: position 63,059 of record NZ_JASTTF010000004.1, on the reverse strand, counting down.
GTCAAGGACGAGGACGGCAAAAAGATCGACGTCGACCAGTACTTCGGCGAGATCGACGAGGACGAGGACGAGGCAACCGACTCCGAGTAAGGTCGCCTCCCGCCGTGCTTTTATCGGCCGCGGCGGGGACCGCCTAGCCCAGCTTCGGCTGGGCTTTTCGTCTGTCTGCGGCGGCTGCACCGCGGCTGCAACGCTGACAGCGAACACGTCCCACGGGAGGCGGGAAAGACAGTATCGTGGGTCGTATTAAGACAAAGATCCGTCACCAAGGAGATTATGAATTCTATGTCTGACTGTATTCAGATGACCTCGCCGGCACCGGGCATGAACCTAGGCGACAGCGTCTACGAGCGCCTGCTGCGCGAGCGCATCATCTTCCTGGGTACCCAGGTTGATGACGAGATTGCCAATAAGCTCTGCGCCCAGATCCTGCTGTTGTCCGCCGAGGACCCGACGCGTGATATTTCCCTCTACATCAACTCCCCGGGTGGCTCGGTGACCGCCGGCATGGCCATTTACGACACCATGAAGTACTCGCCGTGTGACGTCGCCACCTACGGCATGGGCTTGGCCGCCTCCATGGGTCAGTTCCTGCTCTCCGGCGGCACCAAGGGCAAGCGTTTCGCCCTGCCGCATGCCCGCATCATGATGCACCAGCCCTCCGCCGGCGTGGGCGGCACCGCCGCGGATATCGCCATCCAGGCCGAACAGTTCGCCGCCACCAAGCGCGAGATGGCCGAACTCATCGCTGAGCACACCGGCCAGACCTTCGAGCAGATTACGAAGGACTCGGACCGCGACCGCTGGTTCACCGCCGCGCAGGCGAAGGACTACGGCATCGTCGACCACGTCATCGAGACCGTCAACGGCCCCATCAACAACTAGAACTAGGTAGCACCACACCACCTAAAGCTCAGAAGCAAGGAGAATTTTTAATATGACGCAATCGCAGATGCCTTCTTCCCGCTACGTGCTGCCGTCGTTCATCGAGCAGTCCGCGCAGGGGACCAAGGAGACCAACCCGTACTCGAAGCTCTTCGAAGAGCGCATCATCTTCCTGGGCACCCAGGTCGATGACACTTCCGCTAACGATGTCATGGCGCAGCTGCTAGTCCTGGAAGCCCAGGACCCGGACCGCGACATCACCATGTACATCAACTCCCCGGGCGGTTCTTTCACCGCACTGATGGCTATTTACGACACTATGCGTTACGTGCGCCCTGACGTGCAGACCGTTTGCCTGGGCCAGGCGGCCTCCGCCGCGGCGGTCCTGCTGGCTGCCGGCGCTCCGGGCAAGCGCGCCGCGCTGCCGAACGCCCGCGTGCTCATCCACCAGCCCGCCACCCAGGGTACCCAGGGCCAGGTCTCCGACCTGGAGATCCAGGCCGCCGAGATCGAGCGCATGCGCAAGCTGATGGAGAATACGCTGGCCGAGCACACCGGCCGCACGGCCGAGCAGGTGCGCATCGACACCGACCGCGACAAGATCCTAACCGCCGAAGAGGCCAAGGAATACGGCATCATCGACCAGGTCTTTGAATACCGCAAGCTAAACTCCTAAGTTCAGGGGTAATCCTTGTGAGACTTAAGGCCCGCCGCCGGCACAGCCCCCGGCCGCGGGCCTTTCATATGGGGTGGCACGCGGCCGCCGCGCGCGGGGCGGGGACTGCGTAAGCGAAAACTATCAGTGGCCGGGAATTGCCCTGCTCAGCCGGGGCACCGCCGGCCGGCCTGACTCGTCCGACCGGGCGGGAAGGGCGAGGTAGCCCACCAGAAAACGGGGGTGGCAGATCCCACATTAATTGCGTTGTGGCGTGGAAGGTGGCTATATATTTCTATGCCACGAATCACAAACGCTCACTCAGTGTCAGACGCGTCGGGCGACGCGCACGGTGCCGGTGGCGCATCAGCCGTCGGTAAACCACAAGAAACACAACGCCAGTTCTTCGGCCACCCGTGGGGGCTGGCCAACCTCTTCGGTGTGGAGATGTGGGAGCGTTTCAGCTTCTACGGCATGCAGGCGCTGGTCCTGTTGTACATGTACTACTCCGTGTCCGAGGGCGGCCTGGAGATCCCCAAGGCGGCGGCAACCTCCATCGTCGGCGCCTACGGCGGCCTGGTCTACATGGCCTGCCTGTTAGCCTCCCTGGTAGCCGACCGCGTGCTCGGCGCGGAACGCACCCTGTACTACTCGGCCATCATGGTCATGCTGGGTCACCTGGCGCTGGCCTTCATCCCCGCGGTCACCGGCCTGGCCATCGGCCTGGTGCTCATCGCCGTGGGGTCCGGCGGCGTGAAGACCACGGCGCAGGTGGTTCTGGGCGCGCTGTACTCGCGCGATGATCCTCGTCGCGATGGCGGGTTCTCCATCTTCTATATGGGCGTTAATATCGGCGCGCTCTTTGGCCCCCTGATTACCACGCTCCTGTGGGGCTGGCAGGGCTTCCACTGGGGCTTCGGTATCGCCGCCGTGGGCATGTTCTTCGGCCTGGTCCAGTACACCCTCATGCGCGGCAGCACCATCAAGGAAGCCGGCCACGAGGTCCCGAACCCGGTCTCGCGGCAGCAGCTAATGATGGCCCTGGCCGTCCTGGCTGTCATCGTCGTCGTGTGCGTGTGGCTTATCGCCTCCGGCGTGGTCAAGCTGGAGTGGCTGTCCAACATCGTCACCGTCGTGGCCTTCCTCGCCGCGGTGACGCTGTGGCTGCAGATGTACCGCTCCCGCCTGACCACCCCGCAGGAGCGCGGCCGCCTGCTCGGTTTTATCCCGATGTTCGTCTCCGGCGTGCTCTTCTTCGGCATCTTCCAGCAGCAGTTCACCGTGCTGACCATCTACTCCGATATGCGCCTGGACCGCCACATCTTTGGCATCGAGATCCCGCCGTCGATGGTCCAGCTCATTAACCCGATCTTCATCGTCATCTTTTCCAGTGTTTTCGCCTTCATCTGGACCAAGCTGGGTGACCGCCAGTGGTCGACGCCGACCAAGTTCGGCATTGCCAACGTCATCATCGGCGTCTCGCTGTTCTTCTTCCTGCCGTTCAGCGGCGGCGGCCCAAACTCCACCCCGATGTTCGCCATCATCTGGATCCTCTTCCTGTTCACCATGGGCGAGCTGCTGCTGTCGCCGGTGGGCAACTCTCTGGCGACCAAGGTCGCCCCGGAGGCCTTCCCGTCGCGCATGATGGCGGTGTGGATGATGGCCGTGGCCATGGGCACCTCCCTGGCGGGCACGCTGGCCGGCTTCTACAACCCGGATGACGCCGGCGCGGAAAACACGTTCTTCATCACTCTGGCCATCGTTTCCATCGCTCTGGGCGTGATCTTGTTGGCGCTCGCCAAGTGGGTAGTTAGCAAGTTCGCTACCTTCCGCTAAGGCGCGCCGGCTGCGTCGGGTGGGCGTGGTACGGTTGCTGGGATAAAGGAAATTGTGCCCTATGTGTTGAGAGGGTTTAATGGCACGTATGCAAGAAAGCGCGGATCTGCTCAAGTGTTCCTTCTGCGGCAAGAGCCAGAAGCAGGTTAAGAAACTCATCGCCGGCGGCGGTGTGTACATCTGCGATGAGTGCATTGAGCTGTGTAACGAAATTATCGAGGAAGAACTGGGCGCGGCCCAGGCCGAGCAGGCCGAGAAGGAAGAAGTTCGGCTGCCCCGGCCCTCGGAAATCTCGGCCTTCTTGGATAACTACGTCATCGGCCAGGACCAGGCCAAGCGGGTGCTGTCCGTGGCGGTCTACAACCACTACAAGCGCATCAAGGTGGAGGAGGCTGCCGCTGCCCGCGGCGGCAAGCGCTCTAAGAAGGAACCGGAAGACACGGTCGAAATCGCCAAGTCCAACATCCTGATGTTGGGCCCGACCGGCTCCGGCAAGACCTACCTGGCCCAGACCCTGGCGCGCATGCTGGACGTGCCGTTTGCCATCGCGGACGCGACCTCCCTGACCGAGGCCGGCTACGTAGGTGAAGACGTGGAAAACATCCTGCTGAAGCTGCTCCAGGCCGCGGATTTCGACGTGGAAAAGGCCCAGCGTGGCATCATCTACGTTGACGAGATCGACAAGATTTCCCGCAAGTCGGACAACCCGTCCATCACCCGTGACGTCTCGGGCGAGGGCGTGCAGCAGGCCCTGTTGAAAATCCTGGAGGGCACCGTCGCGGCCATCCCGCCGCAGGGCGGGCGCAAGCACCCCAACCAGGAATTCATCCAGGTGGACACCTCCAACATCCTGTTCATCGTGGCCGGCGCCTTCGCCGGTCTGGAGAAGGTCATCTCCGATCGCGTGGGCAAGAAGGGTCTGGGCTTCGGCGCCAAGCTGGAGACCCAGTCGGAGCAGGAGCGCGTCGACCTCTTCGAGGAGGTCCGCCCGGAGGATTTGGTCAAGTTCGGTCTCATCCCGGAATTCATCGGCCGCCTGCCCGTCGTAGCGACGGTGGACAACCTGGACCAGGAGTCCCTCATCCGGGTGCTCACCGAGCCGCGCAACTCCCTGGTCAAGCAGTACCAGGCCCTGTTCGTCATGGATGGCGCGGAGCTGGAGTTTGACACCGGCGCGCTGGAGGAGATTGCCAACCTCGCGCTGGAGCGCAAGACCGGCGCCCGCGGCCTGCGCGCCATCATGGAGGAGCTGCTGGTGCCCATCATGTACGACATCCCGGACCGCGAGGACATCACTGGGGTGCGCATTACCGCAGAAGTGGTCCGCGGCGAGGGCGGCCCGGAGTTCATCTACGCCGACGCCGAGGAGCAGTCGGCCTAGGTGGATGTCGTAACAGCTAAAGGCATATTTAAAGCCGGCCCGCGTTTTCGAGGAGGAAGCGCGGGCCGGCTTTTCGCTTCTGGGCGCCGGGGAAGGGGAGGGTCTCCGGCGGGCGGGGCTAGCCGTAGATGTCGCTATTGTTGTCCGCGGTGTCGACGGCCTCGCGGGCGGTGAGGTAGGACGCCTCGCCGCTGTCCGGGATGTTGGCGGTTAGGAACGCGAGCACCGCGTCCACCACCATGCGGTGCAGCCCCGCGGTGTTGGTCTCGGACTGCATGTCTATCCCCAACAGGTTGTCGATCATGTTGTGGTTGGTCACCCGGTACATGGTCAGCGAGGTGATCAGGGTGAAGATGTCGTCGGCCGAGATCCCCGGCCGGAAGGCCCCGGAGTCCTGTCCGTGGAGGAGCAGCTTGTCCAGGTGCAGGGCCACCCCGCTGACGTCGTTGACCGGCTGCCGGCCGACCACGCCGAAGACCTGCTGGGTGGTCTCCATCGCCAGCATGCGCACGGCCTCCGGGTGGGCGATGTGGCAGGCAAAGAGGGCATCGACAAGTTTGCGCACGCCCTCGACCGGGACCTCGGAGTCGACCTCGAGGTCCTCGAGCGGGGGATTGAGGCGTTCTACCGCGGCCTCGAGCGCGCGCTGGTACAGCCCGCGCTTGTCGCCGAAGTGGTAGTGCAGCATGCGCTTGGACAGGCCCGAGAGGTTGGCGATGGTCTCCATCTTGGTTTCGGTGAAACCGAACTGGGAAAACTGCTCGAGCGCGACTTCGACGGCGCGCTGGGCAGACTCGGCTCCCGTGACGGCGGTGGGAGAATCGGAGTTACCCATAGCACTATGTCCCTCTTTTTAAGAATCGCTTAGACGGATTGGTTCATTCCCTATCGTGCCGCAAATTCGCGACCCCGTCCGGTAATTGCCCCCGGGTGCGGTAAAATGCCAGTACAGCCGAGTTAGAGATGTACTTCTGCTACCTCAATTCGAGGGCAATTGGGCAGAACCTATCGCTCTACCGTTTTTGCGTCTAGACTAGGAATTTCACCAAAAACTCGAGGTGTTCTTCTGGGAAGGATGATGCACATAATGTCTAAGCCAACAGCACAGGGTGCACCGAAGCACAACGTTTCAGAACCCATCAACGTCACGGTCACCGGCGCCGCCGGGGCCATCGCCTACTCGCTGCTGTGGCGGATCGCCGCCGGCGAGGTCTTCGGCGCCGACCAGCCGGTCCGCCTGCGCCTCCTGGAGCTCGAGTCCGCCGTGCGCGCCGCCGAGGGCGTGGCCATGGAGCTGCAGGACTCCGCCTTCCCGCTCCTGGCCGGCGTGGACATCACCGCCGACGAGGATACCGCCTTCGCCGACACGAAGGCCGCCTTCCTGGTCGGCGCGCAGCCGCGTACCAAGGGCATGCAGCGCGCCGACCTGATTTCTGCCAACGCGGAGATCTTCTCCCGGCAGGGCGAGTCGCTAAACCGCGTGGCCGCCCGCGACGTGCGCGTGATGGTGGTGGGCAACCCCGCCAACACCAACGCGCTCATCGCTGCCCACCACGCGCCCGACCTGGATGATTCCCAGTTCACCGCGCTGATGCGGCTCGACCACAACCGCGCGGTCGGCCTGCTGGCCCAGCAGGTAGGCGTGCGCCCGGATGAGATTGAGAAGCTGGCCGTCTGGGGCAACCACTCGGACACCCAGTTCCCGGACATCACCTTCGCCACGGCGGGTTCCCGCCCGCTGGCGGAGGCAGTCGACCAAGGCTGGTACGAAGACACGTTCATCCCGGCCGTGGCCGGGCGCGGCTCCGAAATCATCGAGGTCCGCGGATCCTCGTCGGCGGCCTCGGCGGCCTCGGCGGCCGTGGACCACATGCACGACTGGATTTTCGGCACCCCGCAGGACGACTGGCGCACCGCGGCTATTGTCTCCGACGGCTCCTACGGCATCGACGCCGGCCTGGTGGCGGGATTTCCGACGGTCAGTCGGGACGGCCGCTGGAGAATCGTGCAGGGCCTGGAGTTAAACGATGCCCAGCGGGCCCGCATCGACGCCTCGGTCGCGCAGCTGCGCGAGGAAAAGGAAGCCGTCGCCCACCTGCTGTGCTAGCCCCGGGACAAAAACCCGCGGTCTTGCCTGGGTGGGGCCCAAAGGGGTTTGACCGACAGGGTAGAATTGGTCGGCGTGACTGAGCGTAAAAATGAGGAACTAGTAGGTACCAACCGCGCGGACGCGCTGCCCAAGTCCTGGGAGCCGCAAGAGCAGGAGACCGCCCTGTACGAGGGTTGGGTCGACGCGGGGTATTTCACCCCGGACGCCCACTCCGACAAGCCCGCCTATTCCATCGTGCTGCCGCCGCCGAACGTGACTGGCCAGCTGCACATGGGCCACGCGCTGGACCACACGCTCATCGACTCCATCATCCGCCGCAAGCGCATGCAGGGCTATGCCACGCTGTGGCTGCCGGGCGCGGACCACGCCGGTATTGCCACGCAGACCAAGGTCGAGGCCGCCCTCAAGGAATCCGAGGGCAAGGCCCGCTGGGACTACGACCGCGACGAGTTCATCGGCAAAGTCTGGGAGTGGAAGGAAAAATACGGCGGCACCATCCAGTCCCAGATGCGCGCCATTGGCGACTCCGTGGACTGGTCCCGTGAGCGCTTTACCTTGGACGACGGCCTGTCCAAGGCCGTGCAGACCATCTTCAAGATGCTCTACGACGCCGGCCTGATCTACCAGGACTACCGCCTGGTCAACTGGTCGCCGGTGCTGGAGACCGCCGTGTCCGACATGGAGGTCGTCTACGACGACGTCGAGGGCGAGCTGGTCTCCATCCGCTACGGCTCGATGGATGACAATGAGCCGCACTTGGTCGTGGCCACCACCCGTGTCGAGACCATGCTGGGCGACGTCGCCATCGCCGTCCACCCGGACGACGAGCGCTACGCCGACCTGGTGGGCAAGGAGTTCCCGCATCCGTTCCGCGACGATCTGAACCTGAAGATCATCGCCGACGACTACGTCGACATGGAATTCGGCACCGGCGCGGTCAAGATCACCCCGGCGCACGACCCGAACGACTACGCCATGGGCCAGCGCCACGGCCTGGACATGCCCATCATCATGGACACCACCGGCCACATCGCCGATACCGGCACCCAGTTCGACGGTATGACCCGCGAGGACGCCCGCGTCGCCATCCGCGAGGCGCTGGCCGAGCAGGGGCGAATTGTTAAGGAAATCCGCCCCTACGTTCACTCGGTTGGCCACTCGGAGCGCTCCGGCGAGGCCATCGAACCGCGCCTGTCCGAGCAGTGGTTCGTCAACGTCAAGGAGATGGCCAAGTACTCCAGCGAGGCGGTCCGTAAGGGAGATACCACCATCCACCCGGCCTCGCTCGAGCCGCGCTACTTCGACTGGGTCGATGACATGCACGACTGGTGCATCTCGCGCCAGCTGTGGTGGGGCCACCGGATCCCGATCTGGTACGGGCCGGAGGATGCCGACGGCAACCGCGACGTGGTCTGCGTGGGCCCGGACGAGCAGGCCCCGGCCGGCTACGAGCAGGACCCGGACGTCCTGGACACCTGGTTTAGCTCCGCGCTGTGGCCGTTTTCCACGCTGGGCTGGCCCGAAAAGACCCCGGACCTGGAGAAGTTCTACCCGACCAACGTGCTGGTCACCGCCTACGACATCCTGTTCTTCTGGGTCGCCCGCATGATGATGTTCGGCACCTTCGCCGCCACAAAGACCCCGGAGCTTCTGGGCAAGGGCACCGACGGGCGCCCGCAGGTGCCGTTTGCGGATCTCTACTTGCACGGCTTGGTGCGCGACGAGCAGGGCCGCAAGATGTCCAAGTCCCTGGGCAACGGCATTGACCCGATGGACTGGGTCCGCGACTACGGCGCGGACGCGCTGCGCTTCGCCCTGGGCCGTGGCGCCAACCCGGGCGTTGACCTGCCGCTGGGCCCGGACGCGGCCGCCTCGGCGCGTAACTTCGCCACCAAGCTCTTCAACGCCACCAAGTTCGCCCTGCTCAACGGCGCCGGCGTGGCGGAGCTGCCGGAGCGCGATGCGCTGACCGATGCCGACCGCTGGATCCTGGACCGCGCCGAGCAGGTCCGCGCCCGCGTCGACGCCTACCTGGACGATTTCCAGTTCGCCAAGGCTAACGAGCTGCTCTACCACTTCGCCTGGGACGAGCTGTGCGACTGGTACGTCGAGATCGCCAAGACCCAGATCGCGCGCGAGCCGGCCGACGAGGCCGAAAAGCAGCGCGCCCGCACCACCCAGATCGTGCTCGGCCGCGTCCTCGACGTCGTGCTGCGCCTGCTGCACCCGACCATGCCGTTTGTCACCGAGGTCCTCTGGAAGGCTCTGACCGGCGGCGAGTCCCTGGTCGTGGCCGACTGGCCGACCGCCGAGGACACCAACGGCGGCGTCGAGACCGACGAGGTCGCCGCCCGCCGCATCCAGGACGCCGAGAAGCTCATCACCGAGCTGCGCCGCTTCCGCTCCGACCAGGGGGTTAAGCCCTCCCAGAAGGTGCCGGGCCGCCTGGACTTCGCCGCCGCGGACCTGTCCGGCCAGGAGGCCCTGGTGCGCAACCTGGCCAAGACCACCGAGCCGGGCGAGGACTTTACCGAGTCCGCCTCCATCGAGGTCCGCCTGTCGCAGGCCACCGTCGAAGTCACCCTGGACACCTCTGGGGCCGTTGACGTCGCGGCCGAGCGCAAGCGCCTGGAAAAGGACCTGGCCAAGGCCAACAAGGAGCTGGAACAGACCACCAAGAAACTCGGCAACGACAACTTTCTGTCCAAGGCCCCGGAAGAGGTCGTGGAAAAGATCCGCACCCGCCAGACCGTGGCGCAGGAGGAAGTCGACCGCATCAGCGCGCGTTTGGAGGCGCTCAAGTAGTGACTGACCGTACCGGAAACGGCGGCAACGGCCGCGAGCAGGACCGCGATAAAGGCCGCGATAAGGGCCAAGAGAACGAATACGAGATCGTCGACGCCCTCAAGGAGGGCACCGAGGGCTCACCGGTGGAAATCACCGAGTCGGGACTCACGCTCAACCTGGGCGGGGCAGAGGACTATTCCGCGCCCGCGCCGGAGACCGTCAGCGCCGAGGAACTGCGCGAGCTCGCCGAGGTCGAAGAGGAACTCAACGCCCGGTGGCCGGAGACGAAGATCGAGCCCTCGCTGGAGCGCATTGAGAAGCTCATGGACCTGCTCGGCCACCCGGAGCGGGCCTTCCAGGCCATCCACGTGGCCGGCACCAACGGCAAGTCCTCGACGTCGCGGATGATCGACTCGCTGCTGCGGGCCTTCCACCGCCGGGTCGGCCTGTTGACCAGCCCGCACTTGCAGCGGGTGACCGAGCGCGTCGGCATCGACGGCAAGCCCATTCACCCGCGCGACTACGTGCGCATCTGGCGCGAAATCCGGCCCTACGTGGAGATGGTGGACGCCGAGTCGTTGGCGGCCGGCGGCCCGGCCATGTCCAAGTTCGAGGTCTTGGTGGCCATCGCTTATGCCGCCTTTGCCGATGCCCCGGTCGACGTCGCCGTCATCGAGGTCGGCATGGGCGGGCGCTGGGACGCGACCAACGTGGTCAACTCCGAGGTCGCGGTCGTCTGCCCGGTGGGCATGGACCACACCGATTACCTGGGCGATACCCTCGCCGAAATCGCGGGGGAGAAGGCCGGCATCATCAAGGCCCGCCCGGACGCCGACGACCCCATCACCCCGGCCGAGAACATCGCCATCCTGGCGGAGCAGGAGCCGGAAGCCATGGAGGTTCTGCTGCAGCAGGCCGTGGCCGTGGACGCGGGCGTGGCGCGCGCCGGCAGCGAGTTCGCCGCGCTGGAATCCACCATCGCAGTGGGCGGCCAGCAGCTGCGCATCCAGGGCCTGGGCGGCCTGTACGAGGATGTCTTCTTGCCCCTGGCCGGCGAGCACCAGGCCCGCAATGCCGCGGTCGCCCTGGCCGCCGTGGAGGCCTTCTTCGGGGCCTCGGCCGGGCACCCGCTGGATGCGGCGAGCGTGCGCAACGGCTTCGCCCAGACCATTTCCCCGGGCCGCCTGGAGCGCATGCGGCAGTCGCCGACCACGTTCATCGACGCCGCGCACAACCCGCACGGCGCCCGCGCCCTGGCTCAGGCCCTGGGCCGGGACTTCGACTTCGCCCGCCTGGTCGGCTTGGTTGCCATCCTCGGCGACAAGGACGCTGCTGGGATCCTCACCGCGCTGGAGGACGTGCTGACCGAGATCGTCATCAGCCAGAACAGCTCCCCGCGGGCGCTGGACGCCTACGAACTGGCCGAGCTAGCCCGCGACATCTTCGGCGAGGAACGCGTCTACGTCGAGCCCGACCTGCAGTCGGCCTATGCCCAGGCTGTCGAGCTGGCCGAGGATGCGGAAATCCAGTCCGGTTCCGGTATTGTCATCACCGGATCGGTGGTCACCGCCGGTGAGGCACGCGCGATGTTTGGAAAGGAGCCGGCATGACGGACAAGCCGAAAGACGTCGGGCCCCTGGGCATGGGGCACAAGCCCGTCAAGGACCCGATTAAGGGCTTTAACGGGATGGTCATCTCCAGCACCCTGACCCTGGAGGCGCTTACCCTGGTGCTGGCGCTGCCGATGCTGCGCATGCTCTACAGCGGCGAGCTGTGGACCGGGGTCAACATCGCCATCGTCGTGGCACTGATGGTCTTCCACCTGGTAATGCTGGCCTTCGCCAGCCGTCGGTGGTCGCTGAATGTCATCCTGGCCGTGCAGGTGTTGGGTATTGTCGCTGGCCTGTTCATCCACTGGTCGATCGTGGCCATCATGGTGGTCTTCGGATTGGTCTGGCTGCTGGCGGCCTACCTGCGCTCCAACCTCATCGCGCGCATGGAGCGCGGCCTGCTGACCACCCAACACCTGGATGAGAAGGGCTAGGGAGGCCGCCGTGCGCTACGTGTATTCGCTGCTGGCCGCGCTGGCCTGTGTGGTGGTCATCCTCGCGCGCGCTTTCCACTGGCCGGGCGTGGTCATCGTGGTGGGGCTTATCGTGGCGGCCGCCTTCCTGGCGCTGGCCTTGTTCCGTGGGGACCAGAATCGCCCGGGCAAGGATCGCCCGCTGCGCCAGGCCGATTTCTCCCCGGAGCGCGAGGAAGAAATCCGCGAGCTCGTCTCCGCCGGCAAGTACGGCACCGCGGTCAAGCAGGTCCGGCTGTGGTACCGCCACGTCGGCCACGACGAGGCCGAAGCCATGGTCAGCCAGCTGACCACCGGACGTTAGCTCCACCGCCTACCGCAGTCTCGGCCCACTTTGCCGGCTCCAGTGCGAAGGATTACTCGGTATTCGGTACGATGGCCGGTATGACTGAACGTACTCTAATTCTCATCAAGCCGGACGGCGTCAAGAACGGCCACGTAGGCGAAATCATCTCCCGTATTGAGCGCAAGGGCCTCAAGCTGGTGGAGATGGATCTGCGCACCGCAGACCGCGAAACCGCAGAAAAGCACTACGCTGAGCACAAGGACAAGCCGTTCTTCGGCGAGCTCGTGGACTTTATCACCTCCGCTCCGCTGGTCGCAGGCATCGTCGAGGGCGAAAGCGCCATCGCTGCCTGGCGTCAGCTGGCCGGCGGCACCCACCCGGTCGAGAAGGCCACCCCGGGCACCATCCGCGGTGACTTCGCCCTGACCGTCGGTGAGAACGTCGTTCACGGCTCCGACTCCCCGGAGTCTGCTGAGCGCGAGATCTCCATCTGGTTCCCGAACCTCTAAGACGCACCCTCTTTACTACCCCCGCCCGCGGCGCCTGGGTATTCAGGCCCCGCGCGGGGGTTTCGTGCATTCACAGCACCACTAGGCGACCGCGGCTCCGAGCCTGTTTCTAGCGCCGCTGCGACTCGGCCAGCGCGTGCACGCCCAGGGGAGTAATGCTCATATCCCAGCGGGCGGATTCTCCCTGCCAGATGGGCACGCGGAGCTTAACCAGCTTGGCGCTGTCTAGCTCCTGCAGGCGCTCGCGCAGCGCTTCCTCGTCCGCGGCCAGCGCGGGGTCCAGAATCCTGTGCAGTCCCTTCAAGCTCACCTCGTTACCGTCGACGGCGCCGATCGCGATGAGCGCGGCGAGGATATCGGTATTCTCCTCGGCCAGGCGTTGCGTGGTGGAGGTCAGCTCGGTCAGCTCGAAGTCCATCCGCTGGATGCGCCGGCGGCCAATGCTGTAGGAGCGCCGGAAGTGCACGGTGCCGGAAAGAAACAGTCCCACGCTGTAAAACGCCGCCGTGGACAGCGTGGCCACCGCCGGCGGGACCGAAAAATCCCAGCCCAGCGCCTGTACCGGCAGGGCCAGCAGGGGCGCGACGATGGGAATGAGCGGGGCGAAGTAGGCGGCGGCGGGGTAATCGCCGTCCCGGAATTCCGTTTGCGGGACGGCCACGGCCTTCGAGTAGTGGCGGGCAACCTTGACCCCGCTGGCCACCGCCGCCACCAGGCACAGCGCGCTAAGGACGTAGAAGGCCGTATGGTCTAGGAAGAAAAAGCCCACGCCGAAGCTCGCCGTGGTGGTGAAGGCAAGCAGCTCGCGCGGGTTGAACTCGTTGCGCCGCCGGTAGTGCCGGATTGCTGCTGCCGGTGAGGTGGGCACGAGTTCGCCGTCGGACATGGTCTTAAGCTAACACAGCGCGAAATTCCGCGCGCTCGGGCAGGTGTGGCAAGAAGCGGGCGCCCAAGTGTGCCACAATAGGAGCTAGAGCCTGTATGCCGGGCTTGCAGTTGTGCATAACTAAATACTCAATCTTTAACACTTAAACTTTCGGCGCTTTCAGGGTAGAAAGCCCCGCGGTGTGCTTGCCTGCAGCTTGGATGACTTGCGCGGCCCCGCGGCGAGCTTGCCCTCGCGCTATTAGACGTCAGGAGTAGCCCGTGGCTGCAAAGACTAAAAACGAACAGAATACGGATTTATCAGCGGCCGCCGCGTTGGCCGAACGGATCGATAGGGGCCAGCTGAAGGACAAGACGCGGCTCTACGCCCTCGCCAAGATGCTGGGGATTTCCTCCAAGGCCCTGGTGGAACAGTTCGCCCAGCAGGGCATCAAGAAGGCCCCGCAGTCCGGCCTGAGCAAGGCGGAGGCCGAGCAGATGCTCGACCGTATCCAAGCCGCCGGCTCCCAGGCCTCGGCTGGCGATGCCCCCTCCGAGGCCGCAACCGATCCGGAGACCGAGGCCCAGGACGCGCCCCAGGCCAAGAAGAAGACCATCAAGTCCACTAAATCCACCAAGAACAAGCGGAAGGCCGCGCCCAAGGGCAAGCGGGCCGCCACTAAGTCCGAGAAGGCTAAGGCCGAGAAGGTCAAGTCCGAGGAGGCCAAGTCCGAAAAGGACGCCCCGGCTGAGGAGCGGGCCGAGGATAGCGTCGCGGACAAGCCCAAGAAGACCCGCAAGCGCGCGACCCGCACGTCCACCAAGAAGCGGGCCGTGCGCGCCGCCGCCCCGGCCAAACCGCAGCAGCCGGATGAGGAGCCGCGCGAGCAGGGCCCGGATGCCGAGGCCCCGGCAGGCGACGAGCCGAAGCACAAGGACTCGGCCGACGCCGTGGCCACAGCCGCCGAGGAAAAGCTGCGCGACCGTGTGCGCAAGAACGTGAAAAACGAGTTTAACCAGATCGCAGACAAGGTCGACTCCGAGCTGCAGAACCTCGCCACGACCGAGGCGCCCGACGGCGCCGACGCAGCAGCCGGCCACGGTGGCCAGGACGGCATCGACAGCACGCAGGCTGACCAGGCCGACACTGCACAGGCCGAGGACGAGCACGCGGACCTTGAGCGCGAGGAGGACCTGGAGGAGCTGGTCGCGGCCCTGACGCCGCCGTACCAGGCAGCGGTTAAGGATAATGCCGCGGACTACGCGCCGGTCTTTATCGCCCCGCAGGCGAATGCAGCCAAGCCGGCCCGGCAGGCCGAGCCGTATGATGCGGACGGCGATGACGACGAGCCGGAGCGCATCGAGGCCCCGCGCGGCATCAAGGGCTCGACCCGTATCGAGGCGCAGAAGCGCCGTCGGGCGGAGATGCGCGAGAAGGGCCGGGAGCGCAAGCACATCGTCTCCCAGGCGGAGTTCTTGGCGCGCCGGGAATCCGTTGAGCGCACGATGGTGGTGCGCGAGCGCCAGCGCGTCGACCACGCCGGTTCCGTCACGCAGGTCGGCGTCGTGGAAGACGACCTGCTGGTCGAGCACATCGTGACCTCGGACTCGCAGGCCTCTTTGATCGGCAATATCTATCTCGGCCGGGTGCAGAACGTGCTGCCGTCGATGGAGGCAGCCTTCGTCGACTTCGGTGAAGGCCGCAACGGGGTGCTCTACGCTGGCGAGCTGAACTGGCGCGCCTTGGGGCTCAAGGGCCGCTCCCGCAAGATCGAGCAGGCCTTAAAGTCCGGCGACCAGATCCTGGTCCAGGTATCCAAGGATCCGGTCGGGCACAAGGGCGCGCGCCTGACCACGCAGATTTCCCTTGCCGGCCGCTTCCTGGTCTACGTGCCGAACGGCCGCAGCGCCGGTATTTCCCGCAAGCTGCCCGCCCCGGAGCGCAAGCGCCTCAAGGAGATCCTGCGGCGCGTCGTGCCGGGCGAGGGCGGCGCCATCATCCGCACCGCCGCGGAGAACGTCTCCGAGGAGGCCATCGCCACGGACGTTGGCCGCCTGCACGGGGTCTGGGAGGACATCCAGGAGCGTGCGGAAAAGGAAAAGAAGTCCAAGGGCGCGAAGCCGGTGACCCTCTACGAGGAGCCGGACATGTTGGTCAAGGTCGTCCGCGACCTGTTCAACGGCGACTTCAAGCACCTGGTCGTGGACGGCAAGAAGGCCTTCAACACGGTCAACGCCTATATCCAGTCGGTCGCCCCGGACCTGGCGGACCGGGTGGAGCGCTTCGACCGGAAAAAACACGGCGGCCAGGACGCCTTCGAGGTCTACCGGATCGACGAGCAGCTGCAGAAGGCCCTGGCCCGCAAGGTGTGGCTGCCTTCGGGCGGCACGCTGGTCATCGACCGCACGGAGGCCATGACCGTCATCGACGTCAACACCGGCAAGTTCACCGGCTCCGGCGGTGACCTCGAGGAGACCGTGACCCGCAACAACCTCGAGGCCGCAGAAGAGATCGTGCGGCAGATGCGCCTGCGCGATCTGGGCGGCATGATTGTCGTCGACTTTATCGACATGGTGCTGCCCGAAAACCAGGAGCTAGTCCTGCGCCGGCTCAAGGAGGCTTTGGGCCGCGACCGCACCCGCCACCAGGTCTCCGAGGTCACCTCGTTGGGCCTGGTGCAGATGACCCGAAAGCGCCTGGGAGCAGGTCTCCTCGAGACTTTCTCCACCGAGTGCGCGCACTGCCAGGGCCGCGGCATCATCATCCACGACGACCCGGTCGAGCACACCGACGATCACTCCGGCCACGGGCATCACGACCGCCGCAACCACAAGCACGGGGATTCGGGCCACGGCCGCAACCAGCGCTCCGACGAGGAGCAGGGCTCCAAGTCGGAGTCCCGCGGCGGCACTAAGCAGCTCGATGAGCTGGTGGCCAGCGTGGTCAAGGATGACAGCGCCGCCAAGGACGGCGAAAACCGCGACGAGCGCAACGACCGCGATTCCGAGGACCGTAAGGGCTCGTCTTCGCGTCGCCGCCGTCGCCGCGGCAGCCGGGGCGGTCGCTCGAACCGCTCCCGCGCCGAGCACTCGCGCGACGACCAGTCCGGTGACGATCGGTCCCAGGACTCGGTCAGCGATATTGAGAAGATCGCCTTCGCCGCAGCCGACAACGCCGCCGATAGCGACGATGTCGCCGAGTTCAAGGACTACGTGCCGGACGAGGACGCGCAGCAGGAGCAGGGAAGTGGCGCCATCTCCTACGACGAAGCAGTCGAGGAATTCGAGGCTTCCCCGCGCCGCAAGCGTAAGACCCGCGGGAACTCGCGTTCCGACCACCGCCCGCGCCGGGAGGATTTCCCGAGCCAGGGCAGTGGTTCCGCGCAGCCCGCGGCCGGCCCGCAGGCCCAGCCGGAGGACGCTGCTGACGATTCCGGCGATTCCTCTGCGGCCCAGCCGGCGCGCGCCAAGCGAGGTCGCCGTCGGGCTACTCGCCGCAGCGGCGGACAGCGCGGTGGGCGCGGCAACCGTCGCGGTGGGCAGTCCGCCTCGGCGCAGGAGCAGGCCCCGGCCCAGGCCTCGCGGGCTGATGCCTCGGCGCAGGCCGAGGACAACACCGAGGACAACACCAAGACCGTGATCCGCGGACGCCGCCGGCGGGCAGTGCGACGCTCGACGAAGGCCGCCCAGCCGGAGCAGCCGGAGTCCGGTCGCGCCCGTGCGAACCAGTTGCGGCGTGGCACGGATGAACCCAAGGCCGACGGCGGTGCAGAAACCCGGAAGCAGCCCAGCCGGGGCCGCCGCCGGGCGACGCGCCGAAGCAGGAAATAGGCAGAAATTGGTGCGACCGGCGGGTGCAGGAAAGACGCGGTTTGTCTTTTCTGGTTCCGTCGGGGTAGGATTTCCAAGTCACCGTTTAAGTCCAGTTGAGCCGCGCCAGAAGTCTCATGACTTACGTGTCGCGCCGGCACTGGACTCAAGCGCAAAATGTAATTGTCCATTCAGGGGTGGGCCTCGCCTGCCCCTGAGCCGAGTTTAGATAAGGGGTAACCCTCTATGTACGCGATCGTCAAGACCGGCGGAAAGCAGTACAAGGTTGCCGAAGGTGACCTCGTCAAGGTCGAGAAGATCGAGGGTGAGCTAGGCTCTGCCGTGGCTCTCACCCCGGTTCTGCTCGTCGATGGCGCAAACGTCAAGTCGAAGGCCGATGACCTGGCTAAGGTCAAGGTCGACGCTGAGATCGTTGATCAGGCCAAGGGCCCGAAGATCAACATCATGAAGTACAAGAACAAGACTGGTTACAAGAAGCGCATGGGCCACCGCCAGCCGCTTACTGTTCTGAAGATTACCGGTATCAAGTAAGCTGCGAGGCTTGCACTAAAGACCCCTTGAAGGAGGGAAACCACAATGGCACACAAGAAGGGTGCATCCAGCACTTCTAACGGTCGTGACTCCAACCCGAAGTACCTCGGCGTAAAGCGCTTCGGCGGTCAGCAGGTCAAGGCCGGCGAGATCATCGTTCGCCAGCGCGGCACCAAGTTCCACCCGGGTGAGAACGTTGGCCGTGGCGGCGACGACACCCTGTTCGCTCTCGAGGCCGGCTCCGTCGAGTTCGGTGTCAAGCGCGGGCGTCGCATTGTCAGCATTGCTCCGGCCGAGGTAGCTGCCCCGGCTGCGGAAGCTTCCGCCTAGTACTACTCTAGGTTCCACACCCCGTCATTCCACGCCTTAAAGCGTGGGGGGCGGGGTTTTGGCATGCCTGGGTACTCTCGGGCTTACTGGAGGCTGGGAGAACCGTGGTCAGCGGCCCTCGGGGAAGGCGGAAGAGGGGTAGCTGATGGACCTGCCGATCGAGAACCTGAAAGAAAGCTCCGAGTTTCCATAGCGTTAAGTGAAAGTATTGGCAAATTTCGCGCCCGTTATCAGGGTGTGCGCGGGTTTGCAACCGCCGATGTATGAATAAATATTATGGCGGTCAGCTTTAGTCGCGCTTCGCAATTATGCAGCTTATGGAATTTTAACCGGGTAAAAATAGCTTAAAGGGCCAAGTAAAGTTCCAACACCAAAAGAGGCCTTTTCGGCTTGTCTTTAATTAGAAGTTGTCTTAATATTACCTGTGTTATACATACTCCCCAAGCCTAACGATAACCAACAGTGGTGATGGGCCCAAGGGGTGACATTTCTTTAGCTGAGAGGCTCTTGTATTAATGACCGCTTCCAAGAAGATTGCCGCCGCTCTGGCCGCGACTACCCTGACCTTGACCACCGGTTTCGTCGGCGCTGGGGCGAACTTTGCCTTCGCGCAGGAAACCGGTGCGGAATCCACCCCGGCGGAAGAAGCGGGCGCTGAAGCCCCGCTGGCTCCCAACAACGGCGCCGGCCTCATCAACGCCGACGCCGACGTCGCTCTCACCATCGAAAAGTACCTTGGTGAGCCGGGCGATACCTCCACCTCGCTGCCGGGCGCTAAGTTCCGTGTCGAGCGCGTTAACGGCATCGATCTGACAGACCCGGCCGGCTGGGCACAGGTTGGCAACCTCAACCCTGACGATGAGAGCCTGGACGTGACCGCGGTTACCGGCGGCGAAAACGGCGTCTTCACCACCAACGATCAGGGTGTTATTAACCTGACCACGGCCGCCAACGGCCTATCCGTGGGCGTTTACCGGGTCACCGAGGTCCAGTTCGAGAACTACACCGTGGCGGCCCCGTTCTTCGTCACCCTTCCTTATGACAACAACGGCAGCTGGGAATACTCTCGCACCGTTCAGCCGAAGAACCAAGACGTGACCCCGAACAAGCAGGTCAAGGATGACGGCGTCACCGTCGGCAAGGCCCTGGAATACACCATCAACGCTCCGGTTCCGGCAGGGGATCTAAACCGCTTCAACATCGTGGATAACTTGGTTGAGAGCCTGGCCGCACCGACGGTCGGCGACGTGACGGTCAGCACCAACGGCGATGTCGATCTGGCCGACGGCACCGACTACGAAATCTTGGTGAACGGACAGGAAGTCCGCGTCAACTTCACCGCCGCGGGCCGCGCAAAGCTGCAGGAGGCCCGCCAGTCCAACTCGGGTTTGCAGGTCAGCGTCAACTTCCCGGCGGTTGTTAACTCCATTCCAGAAAACGGGGTCATCAACAACTCCGCGACCGTGGAGCTTCCGAACGGCCAGGACAGCACCACCGACGACGGTGATACTCCGACCAACACCGTCTTCGGCAACCTGACCATCACGAAGACCTCGCCGGCTTCGGAAGGTTCGCTGAACGGCGCAACCTTCGAGCTCTACCAGTGCTCCGCGCAGGACGACGGAAGCTACCAGCTGCTTGGTGACGCCGTCGAGGTAGCTTCCGCGGCCAGCGGTGAGAGCATCACCACCGGCACCGAAATGACCACCGCCGGCGGCGGGGCCGATGATGCCTCGGACGCAACGGCGAACGGCTACGCCATCCCGCTGCAGTCCACCTCCACCGGCGCGACCGGTGTCGTCGCCAACACCTACTGCGTGCTGGAAACCCAGGCCCCGGACGGCTTCGTCCGTAACCCGCAGCCGCAGCCGGTCAACGTGGACATTGAAAACCGCGCGCTGTCCGTCTCTGTGGAAAACCAGCGTGATTCCATCATCGGCCAGCTGCCGGCTACCGGTGCCTGGGGCATCCTGATCGCCTTCCTGGTGGGCATGGCCTTCCTGGCCCGCGGCCTGTACACCAGCTACAAGGATTCCCGCACAACGGCCTAAGACCACGGGGTCATCCTGACGGGCGAGGGCCTAGCTGGTCAACGGTGCGTTCGCGAATGTGAGGAGTAAAGATGCGAGCAGGCGGTGACCATGCGCAGCCGGTAACGGCCGCGCAGGCGCCCCGACGTGGGTGGTGGAAACGTTACCGCTCCGTCGTCTACCTCGTCATCGCCGCCCTCATCTTCCTCACCCCGGTGGGGCTAACGCATTACCAAAACGTCGAGCAGAACCGGATCGCGGAAGAGTATTCCCGCAACGTGGCGCAGCTAGACCCCGCCGAGCGGGAGGCAGCGTTGGCCGCGGCCCGGGACTATAACTCCCGGCTACCGGAGTTCGACGCCCCGGACCCGTGGACTTTGGGGCCGGACAAGGACTCCGAAGGCTACCGCGAATACCTCACCCACCTCGACGCCTTCGACAACATGGTGCGCCTGCGGGTGCCGTCGGTGGGCATCGACTTGCCGGTCTATCACGGCACCGACTCCAGCGTCCTGGCGCATGGCGTCGGGCACCTGTACGGCACCGCGCTCCCCGTCGGCGGCGTAGGCACGCACTCGGTGCTGACGGGGCATACCGGCCTGGCGACTCTGACCATGTTCGACAATCTCACCCATATTCGCGAAGGCGAAGTCTTCACCGTTGAGGTGATGGGGGAGAAGCTCGCCTACAAGGTCACCTCGATTGAGACCGTGCTCCCGGAAGATATTGAGACCATCCGCCCGGTGGCTGACAAGGACCTGCTGACGCTTGTTACCTGTACCCCGTACGGGATTAACTCGCACCGCTTCTTGGTACACGGGGAGCGCACCGAGCTACCAGGCGATATTGAGCAGGATTACCACAGCCCCTGGCAGCCCTGGATGATCGCCGCCGTGATTATCGGCCTGCTGGTCATCATCTACCTGTGGTGGTGGATGCGGCACCAGCGCCGGAAGAACGAAAACGACACAAAGCAGACTCCATAGACGCAGCCTGCAGTACCGGACACGTTTTAGACAAGGACTTGAACTATGGACATAGTTAGCGCACTAGGGCGGCACCGCCGCGGCGCTTCGTCGTTGACGGCAAGTCTGCTAGTAGCTCTGCTTTGTGCACTCGGCGTAGTGGTCACGCCGTGGGGTACCCCGCAAAGCGCTGCGGCGGAAGAAACCGGGACCGTCATGGTTGCTAAGACGGCCGGGGTAGGGGATGAGTCCGAACCGGCTGTCGCGGGTGCCCAGTTCCAGCTGCTCGAATTGCCGGAGCTGCGCGCTGACAGGGAAGAAGACTTACAAGAACTCGTCCGCGCCAACCCGCGTCTGCTCTACGGAGATCCTGGAGTTCCTGTGGGCCGGCGTCTGGTGGCAGAGACCGACCAGGCGGGCATCGCCCGTTTTGAAGGAGTCTTTCCGGGCGGTTACCAGCTGCGGGAGTTGCCCTCCCAGTCCGGCGATGTGGAACGCACCGCAGCCACCACGACGCTCGTGTGGGTCGAAGCCGGCCGGACGGCGTGGGTGCGCGCGAAGAACCAGCCGTTGCGCGTGGACAAGGAAGTCAACGTGGCCTCCGCTCGGCCGGGCTACACTGTTGCGTACCGGATCACCAGCAACGTGCCCGACGTCGACGCCGCAGGCGCACTGCACCGGTGGGAGTTCCGCGATGAGCTGAACCGGAACTTCGCCTCCGGGGCTATTAAGCGGATCACCATCGCGAATGCTGACCGGGATATCACCCTGGACGAAGGCGTCCACTACACGGATAAGTCCGTGGGGCTGACGCTGGAGGTATCGTTTAGCGATCCCGGGCTGGCAGAGCTCGCGCGGCTGCGCGACGGCCACCCAGAAACCACGGTCAGCGTGTACCTGGAAGCGGTCGTTAGCGACGACGCCGCCGCGGACACGCGGGTCCCGAATACCGCGTTGGTCGCAGTCGACGGCCTGCGCCTGGAGCGCAACGCCGTGGAGTCTAACCGGGCTACCATCACCGTGGTCGCTTCGAACGAGCCGGTGCCGAGCACCTCTCCGTGGCCGAAACCGGAAGAACCCGACCGGCCCGACCACGAGGCGCCGGGGCGGCCGGGGAATGGGCAGCCCGAGACGTCAACGCCGCAACCGCAGCAGACTCCGGTACCGCCCGGGCGCGGGCCCCGGCAGGTGCTGGACAAGCTAGCAACGACGGGCGCGAGTATCTTCGGGCTGGTCCTAGCAGGATTATGCGCCATAGCCATCGCGATTGTATTACTGCGCCGGCGGCGCGAAGAAACGAATGAGACAGAGGTGTAAGGAATGAAGAACAGGAGCACGCTGATGCCCGGGCGTAGGCTACTCGCCTTTGTTCTCGTCGTCGTCTTGTACATTTCTGCGTTCATGGTGCCGGGCAATTTCTCAGAGGAAGTGACGCCGCAGGCGCAGGCCCAAACCAACGACGGCTCGGCGGGGCAGGCCGGCGACTTCGACTTCGGGGACTGCGCCGTCCGGCAAACCCGCGGCCCGCTCGTCGACGACATTCCGGAGCTGTGCTGGATCGACTTCAGCGATCTTGGTGCGCTGTCTACCACCCCGAAGAAGTTCACCAAGCAGATCGGCCATTACGAGCTGTCCTTCGACCTGCAGATCAACCAGGCGATTCCCTCAGATCACGTGACTGCGCGCGGTGAGCGCCAAACCTACTCGGCCTTCGGGTATGCAGACGCGGAAAATACTATCTATTCTCCCTTTGCCGGCGACCAGACCAAACCCATCATCCACGTCGATCAGCGGAATGCTACGGCCACGTTCAGCCCGATTAAGCAGGCAAAGTTCACCTTCCGGAATATCCAGATCGTGGACAAGAAGGCTGGTGCGGCACTGCCGAATTACAACATGGTGCTGGCTGACGCCGAGTCGACTAGGGTGCAGGCCTACGGCGAGCATATGGTCATGGATGACCTCAATCCGAACACGGTTATTGAGGACTGGGGGCAGATAACCCCGCCGGATTTTGATTCTGCTTGTCAGCCGGCACCTTTAGCGGGTGACAACTATTACGGGCGTGCGCGCAATGACGATGGAAGCTTTGTTTACCGCAACGATGATGCTGAAATCGTCGGCGAAAATGGCCCGCGAGCCCGGCGCTATGTTTACGAGTATTACCGCGCGGGCGATCCCTCTCGCCAAGAGACGAGGGACATTGCCTGTGCAGAAAGCCGTGGCGCATGGCCGCAGTCCAAGGGCAAGTCCGGTACGTACTTGTGGTCGGCTGATACTCCCAAGAGCCTCGAGGTCACGACCTTTTCGACCCGAAATCAGGCTTTTGCTTTGGCCGTGCCGCTGTCCTTGATGCGGACTAGCCAGAAGGCCGACACGACGATGGAGCAGACCGTGACCGGTCAGGCCACCGGGTTCGACACGGATATGTTCTTGGCCGACGACGGCGAGGAGACCCCGATCTCGAAGTCGACGGGCGACCGCTACAGCGAGGCCCTGCGGATTGTCACTACTCGCGACCAGAACGGTAACCTGCAGGACCGCAACCCGCGTGCCATGTCGGAGCAGGTCTTCCGCTCCCAGGCCAAGGGCGACCAAGTGGACAAGGTCTTTGACCGCTACCGCCCGCAATGGAAGTGTTCCTACCAAGCCACCGAGAACGAGGTCTACACCCTGGACGAGAATTCCCCGAAAGCGGGCGAATTCACGTTGTTCAACGACCCGGAGAAGCATTTTTCCGAGGTACGCACCACGAACACGGACAACCACGCGGTCCACTGTGAGGTGGAATGGCAGCCGCGGTTTAAGACCGCCTCGCTGCAACTGCAGAAATCGGTCGCCGGTTCCGCGGCTACCTTCGCGGAAAACCAGAACCGTTCTTTCCACCTGAAATACCAGTGCAACGTTTCGGATGCCTACCTGTGGGCCTACGGCGATGATGTGGTCACGGGCGAAGCCGACTTGCTCAATGGTGGTACCACCACCGTCGATGGCCTGCCGACCGGATCCGAGTGCCGCGTGGTCGAGGACTTTGGGGAGGCGGAACCGCGTCCGAAGGGCCAGGACTGGGACCTGGTATGGGACGTGAAGCAGGGATCGAATCCCGACGCCGCTCCTCGGACAGAGGAGGAAAACGGCATTGACGCGCAGGTGCTGACCCTGACCGAGGGCAATAACGCCGTTTCCCTGCGCAACAACTACGAGGCCCGGCTGGGCACCCTGGACCTGTCCAAGCACGTCACCGGCGCGCCGGTAGCGGAGCTGGGAAGCCCCAAGGATTATCGTTTCCACCTGACCTGTGAGGGCACCAACTACGCCCAGGACGTCACCCTGAGCTTGTCCGGTAGCGGGGAGCTGTCGGGCTCTACCGAAATCACCGGCATCCCCACCGGCCGTGACTGCACGTTGTCGCCGTTGACAGGCCTCGACCGGGAGCAGACAGAGTTCATGATTTTCGACGGCCGAGAGGTCACCTTCAAGGGACAGGACACCCCGGCGGATGGATCCGGCTCCTACCACTTCGAGCTGGATGAGAACCCGACTGCCGCGGGCGCCGAGGAGATGCGTATCGAAGCGCACTATTCTTACAAGACCCGGGAGCTCAATGTCGTCAAGCAGCTGACGGGCCCGGGCGGCGAAAAGGCGCGCGGTCTGCATTACGACTACCCAGTGACGGTCCGCTGCCAGCGCGGCGATTTCGCGGAGTCGCTGGTTGAGGCCGAGGGAACGACCAGCACGCAGAACTATTTCTCCGTCGCTGACGTTCCGGTCGGCGCCACCTGCCGCGTGGAGGAAGGCGAGTTTGACTACCCCGCGGACGCCGGCATCCTCCCGTCAGATAATCCGGTGAGCATCACCGTTCCGGACGGGACGTCGGAAACGCGGACGGTTGAGTCCGCAAGCGTCGAATTCGTCGTCCCGCCGGCCTCCCGCGCAGCGACGGTGCCGGTCGTGGTGACGAACGACTATGACGTTGAGGTCGCCCCGGTTAACCTGCAGAAGCTGGTGGACACCAACGGCATGGCCGGGCAGTTCCCGGATTCCTACGAGCTGCAGTTCCGCTGCGGAACCCGCAACGTCCGCGCCGCCGACGGCAGCTACCCCTCGGTGAGCCTGACCGGTAGCGTTCGGCTGGCTGCCAACGAAGATCAGCGCTTGGTCGCGGACACGGACAACCCGGAGCTAGCCGCCTTGGTCAACGACCAAGACGGGGCGCTCGGCGTACCATTGGGCAACGAATGTACGTTCACGGAGACTACTCCGGGCGGTCTGCCCAGCGGCGTTAACTGGAGCTCGGATCTGTCGCAGAGCGCGCACGAAGTCACCGAGGGCGACAACCAAGTCACCGTGACCAATACCTTCGAGCCGGCCGGTGAAGGCCTTACCATCAACCAGAACTTCGCCGGTATCGCGCGCCTGGGCGAGGACGTTGAATACCAGCTGACCTGTGAGATCGATGGCGCGCCCCTGCCGCTGTCGCCGGCGGAAGAAAACTTCACCCTGGGTCCGGACAACCCGCGGCACGAGATCGATAGCTCCTCTCTGCGCGAGGGCGCCGAATGCCGGATCAAGGAGATCCGTAATGAATCCACCAGTGGTCTGCGGACCATGGATGGCATCACCTTCCCAGTCCGTCGTGATAGTAGCGCGACGCTGTCGCAGGACGACGGCAGCGAGCAGCGCTACGAGTTCGCCGACAACGAGCTCATGGAAGGCTCGTTCACGATCGGCCAGTCGACCGTTATCAACCTGGAGCACGCCTACGCCTACCAGATGCGTGATATCTCGGCCCAGAAGCTGGTCGAATTCGCGCACCCGGAGGATCCGATGATTTCGCCGGCCGGCCAGGACGCGCTGCGCGAGCGCGGGTACACCGTGACCCTGCAGTGCGTGCCGCCGGCTGGTGGGGCCACCATCACGGTTACCGACACGATGACCAGTACCGAGGGCGCCGAGCGCCTGGCGGCGGTTCCGGCCGGCAGCCGCTGTGAGCTGGTGGAGCAGGACTTCGCCAGCGGCACGGGCCTGGATTCGGAGAGCAAGATCTCCCTCGAGGGCGGCGATGGCTCCGGCCCGGCTATCGATGACCCCCTGCGTTTTGTTGCCGTGAACCCGGAGAACCCGCAGAATACGGGCGAGATCGCCGCGAAGATCACGAATACCTTTAACCGCCGCGCGGCCACGGTCGAGCTGAACAAGATCGCGCGCACCCCGATTGACGTCCAGGCCACCTTCCCCGAGTGGGACTTAGGTCCCTTCGGCGGTGATAACGGACCGTCGCACCCGGACAACGGTCGGGTGTTCTACCAGCACGACTTCGTGCTGACCTGCCACGATCCAGGGGACAAGGACTCGGTCATCGCGGTCCGCGAATCCACCATCACCGGCCCCGGGCAGACCGAATTCGTCGACGTTCCGGAAGGCGCCGAGTGTAGCATCAGCGGCAACAAGTTCGGCACCCTGAACATGACGAAGGAGCAGGACGGCATGGAGCTGGAGACCCACCTGCGCCCGAAGCAGGTCAACTGGGCCTCCGTGCACAACGACGGCACGACGCTGGTCGATGACGAGTTGGCTAACGACGCCACTGAATCCCTGGAATTCTCGGTCCTGGCGGACAACGGTTCCGATCCCGGCAACGTCATCAACCTGACTAACACCTACGAGTTCCTGCCGGCTACGGTGCGCTTGACCAAGGAAGTCAAGGGCGACGCGGTGAACCTGGCGCGGTTGGCAGAAGACCAGCAGTTCGGCTTCTCCTACCAGTGCCGCGGCGTGGGATATTCCTACTCCAGCATTGGCCTGGGCGAAGTGACCCTGCCGAACACGCTGGAGCTTAGCGAATTCATCGAGCGCGACGGGGTCTATCGCTTCGAGTCGGAACCGGTCCAGGTGCCGTCGGGCGCGCTGTGTAATTTCACCGAAAACCAGCCCCTTGACACCCCGGAGGAGCTGGAGCTCAACGTGGATTCGCCGGGCGATGCCGTCCGCGTCGAAGACGCCGCGGACCAGGAGATCGATCAGACCTTTGAGTTCGTGAACAACTACTCGCGCCGCATGGTGGACGCACGCGTGACAAGCATGCACGATGGCTACCTCGAGGGAGCCGATCCGGCCGGGTACAACTACCACCTCACCTGCCAGGACGCAGATGATAGGGACGCAGTTCTCTTCGACGAGACCTTGAGCTTCGACCTGCAGTCCTCTTTCGCCGAGGGTAATCTGAGCACCTCCACGCCGCCGTTGCGCGGCAGGGTTATCCAGATTCCGGTCGGCTCTGAGTGCCGCATCGAGGCGGGGGAGTCCCCGGCCCTGGCGCCGCGCCCGGAGTTAGAGGTCAACCAAGGCGACCGTGCCCCCTACATGGAATTCGCCCACTGGGGAGCGGCCACCTCGGAAACCGAGAACCCAACGCGCCCACTCAGTGATGTCGCGCCGTGGGACGTCACCGAAGAGATGAAGATTTACTCCTACGAGTTCGGGGTTCCGGGCTCTGCCCGCAACCCGGGCGCCGAGCAGGTTGCCCTGAGCGTGGCCGGCGAGGCGGTGCACCCGCGCGCTACCGTGGACTTGGCGTTTACCAAGGAGGTAGACGGCGACGCCCCGCGCGACGCGGACTACGATTTCTACGCTTCGTGCACGGGCGAGTCCTTCAGCCTGCAGGCAGGGGAGACCCACGTCATCCACGACGTCGACGTGAACGCGCCGTGTACGGTCTACGAAACCGAGGACGACAACCCGAACGTAGACGCGGTGGTCGAATTCGGCGACGACTTCGGTGAGAACCTGTCGAACCTGGGCCCGGTCGCTGACGGCGTGGAGCACCGCCAAGGCCCAGACGAGGTCAACCCGGATTCCACGGTCCAGGTCCCGACCGGCTGGACCGTGCGCGTGAACCCGGTGGCGTCGGCCACGGACCTCTCGCGTGACGGGGCCGAGTGGGCCTTTACCGGCATCAACCGGATGCCGGGTGTGGACATCGACAAGCACATCGACGGCGCGCCGCTGTCCGCAATCACCGGCGCGGTTGCGAACACCGCACTCCTGCCGGATGATGCCACGCAGATGCACTTCAGCTACACCGTGACCAACCCGGGCGCGCTGCCGCTGAAGGAATTCTCGTATGCCGAACCGGGGCTGGCCGGCCGCGAGATAAGCTTCGGCGATGGCCAAACCGTCACCGTCGGCGAGGACGGAGTCTTGCCGGCGGAGGTCTGCGCGGCTAGCATGTCGGGCGAGGAGCTGGCACCGGGCGCGTCCTTTACCTGCGAATTCGACGTCGCCGTGCCGGAGACCAGCGAGGAGTTCTTCCGCTACGGCGGCGGGGACGACGGCACGGTCACGGTCGCCGCCAGCGTCGTGGGCCAAGAGGACACGGGCGCTATCGTGCGCGACTCGGATAGCTACGGCGCCATCCGTCTGCCGGAGAGCATCGGCTGGATGCTGCCCGATACTGGTCGCCAGACCCTGGTCTTTATCCTCCTGCTGGGTCTGCTGGTTCTGGCCGCCGGCTTGATTCGCTACCTGCGCCACCGGGATGATGAAGAAAACGAGCTGGACGAAACCCAAGGAGCGGAGGAGTCATCGCGGAACTAACCAGCCCCAGCACGGGTGCTGACCCGGCCGCCATCGCTGCCGGCGATGCCCGTGCTGTGCGGCACGGCCGCAGTAGGCATAGTGGCCGGTCGGGCCGGGACCGCCGGTGGCGCTCTTTGGTGTGGATCCTGGTGGGTATCCTCATCCTGTCCTACCCGGTGGTCGCGACGTTGTATAACGACTACCGGATCCAGAAGCAGGCGGAGGACTACAGCGGTTCGGTGAAAAAGATCGACCCGCCGAACCGGGCGCGGCAGTACCTGGCCGAGGCCCGCGACTACAATGCCCGGCTGTCCCAGCAGGGCCACCACGCGCTGCCGCCGGTCGATGAGTCCCCGGGCTGGCAGGAGTACCTGTCCACGCTGAACGCCCCGGAGACCAACGGCATGATGGCGCGCATTACCATTCCGGCCATCGACGTGGACTTGCCCGTCTACCACGGCACCCAGCCGGACGTGCTCTACGAGGGGGCGGGCCACATGTTCGGCAGCGATCTGCCCGTGGGCGGGGCCGGCACCAACGCGGTGATTACCGCCCACACCGGCATGGTGGATGCCTCCATGTTCGACCGGCTGCCCTCGCTCAAGGATGGCGAGATCGCCACCGTGGAAGTCATGGGGGAGAAGCTGCACTACCGGGTCACCGGCCGCAAGGTGGTCAAGCCGGACTACTGGCAGGCGGTGACCTACGAGGAGGGCAAGGACAAGCTCACGCTGGTGACCTGCACCCCGTACGGGATTAACTCGGACCGCCTGTTGGTCGAGGCCGAGCGCGTGGATCTCGGATCCGACGGGGACTATTCGTGGAAGCCGTCGTTTAGTTGGTGGATGCTCGCCGCTCTGGCCATCATCGCGATCGTCTTAATCATCGTGGCCGTCAAGGAGTGGCGCCGACGGCGACGCCGTCGGCAGCAGGCTGACCAACCGGAGACGAGGACCGGCGATGGTGTCTACGGCGTAGCAGGTGAGCATTCCGGGCCCTAGGCACCGGGCTGGTAGACTCCCTTTTTAAGTGAAAATCTGTTCTTAACGTGGGGAATTGTAGGTGAGGCACCATGGCCCGATTTGTTGACCGCGTCGTTTTGCACTTGCAGGCAGGCGACGGCGGGCACGGCTGCGTGTCCGTCCACCGCGAGAAATTCAAGCCCCTCGGCGGCCCGGACGGCGGCAACGGCGGACACGGCGGGGACATCGTCCTGGAGGTTTCCAACCAGGTCCACACGCTGATGGACTTCCACTATCGCCCGCACATCAAGGCCGAGCGCGGCGGCAACGGAGCGGGCGACAACCGCAACGGTGCCCGCGGCAAGGATCTGGTGCTGGAGGTGCCCGCCGGCACGGTAGTCCAGGACGCCAAGGGCCGGGTGCTGGCGGACCTGACGGTCCCGGGCACGCGCTTCATCGCGGCTGAGGGCGGCTACGGCGGCCTCGGCAACGCGGCGCTTGCTACGGCCCAGCGCAAGGCCCCGGGCTTTGCGCTCCAGGGTGAGCCGGGGCAGGCGCACGACCTGGTCCTGGAGCTTAAGTCGATGGCCGATGTCGGGCTGGTCGGCTTCCCCTCGGCCGGCAAATCCTCGCTGATTTCCGTGCTCTCTGCGGCCAAGCCGAAGATTGGTGACTACCCGTTTACTACCCTGCAGCCCAACCTCGGCGTGGTGGACATGGGGGATTCTTCCTTCACCATCGCGGACGTACCGGGGCTTATCCCGGGCGCTTCCCAGGGCAAGGGCCTGGGCCTGGACTTTTTGCGTCACATCGAGCGCACCGCAGTGCTGGTCCACATCGTGGATACCGCCAGTATCGAGCCGGGCCGCGATCCGGTCTCCGACATCGAGGCGCTGGAAAACGAGCTGTCCCAATACAAGTCCGTGCTGGACGAGGACACCGGCCTGGGCGATCTGCGCGACCGCCCGCGGCTTATCGTCCTCAATAAGGCCGACGTCCCGGAGGCAGCCGAGCTGGCGGAATTCGTCAAGGATGACCTGGACAAGCAGTTCGGCTGGCCGGTCTTTATTATCTCCGCGGTGGCCCGCAAGGGTCTGGAGCCGCTGAAATACGCCCTGATGGA
This sequence comes from Corynebacterium sp. 1103A, assembly GCF_055700955.1. Lineage (NCBI taxonomy): Bacteria > Bacillati > Actinomycetota > Actinomycetes > Mycobacteriales > Corynebacteriaceae > Corynebacterium > Corynebacterium sp. 1103A. The sequence continues at coordinate 32,313 of NZ_JASTTF010000004.1, read as the reverse complement.
AGCGGTGGATAAGGCCCGCCGCGAGCGGCCGAAGCAGAAGGCGGATCCGAATCACACGGTCATCCGCCCGAAGGCGGTCGGCCCCCGCACCGGCGGTTCCTTCGCCCAGTTCACGGTCGAAAAAGACCCGGAGGTCGAGGGCGGCTTCATCGTCGAGGGCGACAAGATCGAGCGCTGGATCACCCAGACCGACTTCGAGAACGAGGAGGCCGTGGGCTACCTGGCCGACCGCCTGGCCAAGGCCGGCGTGGAAGACCAGCTGCGCAAGGCCGGCGCCGTGGAGGGCGCGCCAGTGACCATCGGCGGTATCACCTTCGAATGGGAGCCGATGACCGCCGGGGATCCGACCCTGGCTGGCCGCGGCCACGACGCCCGCCTACAGGGCACCTCGCGCGTTTCTGCCGCCGAGCGCAAGCGCGCCTCCCAGGCCCGCCGCGGGCTCATCGACGAATACGACTACGGCCAGGACGAAGAAGTCACCCGCGAGGGCGCCAACCGCGACCGCTGGCAGGGCTAGACAACCCCCTTGCCGGCGCCGGCCGCGCGGGGCGAGGTGGGCCAAAAGTAGGTAATGCCGGCACACCGGCGCGGTAGGTTTGTATGATCAGTGGGCATGACTGCGCAATCGGACAATCACAGTACTTCTTCCGACCAGCCTTCCCGGCCCCTGCCGCTGGAGCCGTATGCGGATCAAGCTCCGGAGACCCCCTTCCCGGACCCGGCGCCACAAGCCGACGAGTCCCTGGCGATGGGGCACGAGTCCCAACTGCGCGAGGAAATCGCCAAAGCCAAGCGCGTGGTGGTGAAAATCGGTTCCTCTTCGCTGACGGGCGATGATTTCTCCGTCGCCCCAGAGAAAATTGACCGGATTGTGGACGCCATCCAGGCCCGCATGGAGTTCTCCGACGTCATCGTGGTCTCCTCCGGCGCCGTAGCCGCGGGTATGAAGCCGCTGGGGCTGACCCAGCGGCCCACGGACCTGGCCACCAAGCAGGCCGCCGCCGCGGTAGGCCAGGTGCACCTGGCCTACGAGTGGTCGCGGTCTTTTGCCCGCTACGGCCGCACCGTCGGCCAGGTCCTACTGACGGCTTCCGATGCCGGCAAGCGCGACCGCGCCCGTAACGCCCAGCGCACCATCGAGCGCCTGCGCCACCTGCGTGCCGTACCGATCGTCAACGAAAACGACACCGTGGCCACCTCCGAGATGCGGTTCGGCGATAACGACCGGCTCTCCGCCCTGGTTGCGCACCTGACCTCGGCGGACGCGCTCTTCTTGCTCTCTGACGTGGACGGGCTCTACGACCGTAATCCGGTGGAGCCGGGTGCCCAGTTCGTCGACGAAGTCCGCACCGGCAAGGATCTTAAGGGCGTGGCCGCCGGCGACGGCGGCAAAGTGGGCACCGGCGGCATGGCCTCCAAGGTCTCTGCCGCGCGCCTGGCCGCCCGCGGCGGCGTGCCGGTGCTGCTGACCTCGGCGGACAACATCGGCCCGGCCCTGGAAGATTCCCGCGTCGGGACGGTCTTCCACACCCGCGAGGAGCGCCGCCTGTCCGCCTGGAAGTTCTGGGCGCTGTACTCGGCGGACTCCGGCGGAACCCTGCGCTTGGACGCCGGCGCGGAGGAGGCCGTCACCCGCGGCGGCAACTCCCTGCTCGCGGTCGGTATCACCGACGTGGATGGCGAGTTCCGCGCTGGGGAGATCGTCGACATCGTCGGCCCGGAGTCCAAGGTCATCGGCCGCGGCGAGGTCAACTTCGACTCCAGCACCCTGCGCGAGATCATGGGCCGCCACACCGACGAGCTCCCAGTGGAGATGCACCGCGCCGTCGTCCACGCGGACTACCTGTCCAACTACGCCTCCCGCCTTTAAAACGGAGGGTAAAAAAGAAAGCGCAAGGCGTCGCGGCCGGCGGCTCGGTCGCGTAGCGTGGGGCCCATGAAATTTTTTATGGGCCCCTACGTTTGGGAAGAGACGGTCGCCGATATCGACGCGGCTGGTCACGAGCGCGTCGACCGGCTGGAGGACGCGGAAGCGTATATCAACACCACGCCGAACCCCGCCAAGATTCCGGATATGCCGGGCAACATCGGCTTCATCCAGCACTGCTTCACAGGGGTGGAGGGCCTCATCGGGGCCGGGCTGATTAGCGAAGGCGGGCTGCGCTGGGCGAATTCGGCCGGCGCCTTCGCCACCCCAGTCGCCGAGTCCGCGCTGGGCCTTTTGCTCTCCCAAGCCCACCAGCACAAGGCCTTTGCGCTGGCCGCGGACTGGAGTGTGGCCGGCCAGCTCGACAAGCAGCAGGCGTGGCTCTACAGCCCGGCCGGCCGCGAGCCAAAGACGGTGGTGGTGCTGGGCGCGGGCGGCATCGGCAAGCGCCTGATTGAGCTGCTCGCCCCGTTCGGCCTGCATGTTATCGCCGTGAATAATTCCGGCCGCGAGGTCGCCGGCGCTAACGAGACCTTTGCGCTTAAAGAGGCCGGTGAGGTCTGGGGCCGCGCCGACTTCGTGGTGAACATCCTGCCGCTAACGCAGGAGACGAACGGGCTTATCGATGCCTCTTTCTTCGCCCGCCTGAAGCCTAGCGCCATCTTTGTCAACGTCGGCCGCGGGGCCACGGTGGTGACCGACGACCTGGTGCAGGCGCTGCAAGACGGCACCATCGCCGGCGCCGGCCTGGAGGTTGTGGACCCGGAGCCGCTGCCGGACGGGCACCCGCTCTACGCGCTGCCGAACTGCACGATTACCCCGCACATCGCGGCCTCCCAGCGGGTGGCGCGCTTCCACATGGGCCCGGTCTTTGACGCCAACGCCCGGGCCTTCGCCGCCGGCGAGTGCATGCCCACCGAAGTCAACCCGGAAGCAGGTTATTAAGCCATGAAATACGTGATGTACCCGCAGTGCTGGGACGCCGCCCAAGCCGCCTTCGACGAGGCCGGTTTCACCCAGCTGGGCATGGAGCAGCTGGGGCAGGCGGACTTCCTGTTCTTCACCGGCGGCGCCGACGATCTGCCGGAGAGCCTGCCGGAGTCCCTCGGCTTCGTGCAGCTGCCTTTTGCGGGCGTGGACGCGCTGCTGCCGCAGATGCGCGAGCTGACCCGCACCTGCGGCACTCGCTGGTCGAACGCGGCCGGGCTCTACGATGAGACCGTGGCCGAATCCGCCATCGCACTGTTGCTCGCGCAGCTGCACGCCCACCGCCGCGTGGGTTCTACCTGGGACAACTGCGACGAGGTAGAGGCGCACACTTCCTTCCTCTTCGAGGACAAGACGGTCGCCATCGTCGGCGCCGGCGGCATCGGCGCGCGGCTTATCGAGATGCTGCGCGGCTTTGGCCCAGAGATCATCGCGGTCAACCGCAGCGGCAAAGACGTGCCGGGCGCGGACCGCACCATCCCGACCGAACAGATGGATAAGGTTTGGCCGGCAGCGGACTACTTCGTGCTGCTGCTGCCGCTGACGGACGAGACCCACCACGTGGTGGACAGCCGCGCCCTGGAGCAGATGCCGGAGCACGCCGTGGTCATCAACGTTGGCCGCGGTCCCCTCGTGGACACGGATGCGTTGGTAAAGGCCCTGCGTGAGGGCAGCATCGCCGGCGCCGGCCTAGACGTGACCGACCCGGAACCGCTGCCGGACGGGCACCCGCTGTGGGAGATGCCGCAGGTGGTCATCACCCCACACGTGGCCAATCCGCCCTATTCGGTCAAAAAACGCAGCGGCGCCCACACCGTTACCGTGGCCCGGGCCTTCGCCCAGGGCGGCAGCCTGCCCACCGAGGTCGACGTCGACGCCGGTTATTAACGCCGCGAATCACCGCCTGCCCGGGAGCGCGTGAGTGTGACCCAGTGCATCAATCCGGGGGATGAGCGGCGGGGGTTTACGTACACTGGGACGCATGACTCAATCTACGGATGAACTGAGCCCAGAACGCCAAGCCGAGCGGGACGAGGTGCTGACCAAGGCCCGCGCGGCTAAGGAGGCCGCCGCGCAGATCGCGCAGCTGACCACCCCGCAGAAGAACGAGATCTTGCGGCAGGCGGCGAAGGACTTAAGCGCGGCCACCGAGGAGATCCTCGCGGCCAACCAAAAAGACATCGACGCCGGCCGTAAGGCGGGCATGTCGGATTCACTCATCGACCGCCTGAGCCTAGACGCTGACCGCGTCGCCGGCATCGCGGACGGCCTCAACCAGGTGGCCGGTCTGCAGGATCCGGTGGGGGAGATCGTGCAGGGTCGCACCATGGACAACGGCATTCAGATGCGCCAGATCCGCGTGCCGCTAGGGGTTATGGGCATGGTCTACGAGGCCCGCCCGAACGTCACCGTGGATGCCTTCGGCCTAGCCTTAAAGTCCGGCAACGTGCCGCTGCTGCGCGGCTCGAAGTCGGCCCGCAACTCCAACGAGAAGCTGGTGGAGATCCTGCAGTCCACCCTGGAGGCCGCCGGCCTGCCGCGCGCCGGGGTCCAGCTGTTGCCGTGTGAGACCCGCGGCTCGGTCCGGGACCTGATTACCGCCCGTGGCCTGGTCGATCTGGTCATCCCGCGTGGGGGTGCCGGACTGATTAACGCCGTGGTCACGGGCGCCACCGTGCCGACCATCGAGACCGGCACCGGCAACTGCCACTTCTACGTCGACGCCTCCGCGGACCTGGACAAGGCCGTCGCCATGGTCATCAACGGCAAGACCCGGCGGACCTCGGTGTGCAACTCCACTGAGTGCGTGCTGGTGGATGCCGCCCTGCCGGCCGCCGACCAACTGCGTGTCATCCAAGCCCTCCAGGACGCCGGGGTGACCATCCACGGCGACACCGAGGAGCTGGCCGCACTCGGCGTCGAGGGCGCGGTGCAGGCCAGCGAGGAGGGCTGGGCGGAAGAATCCCTGTCGATGGACATCTGCGCCAAGGTCGTCGACGGTATCGACGGGGCCATCGAGCACATCCGCCGCTATTCCACCGGCCACACCGAGGCCATCGCCGCTCAGGACGCAGACGTCCTGCTGCGCTTTGCCAACGAGGTCGACGCTGCCGCGGTCATGCTCAATGCCTCGACCGCCTTTACCGACGGCGAGGTTTACGGTATGGGGGCGGAGATCGGGATCTCCACGCAGAAGCTGCACGCGCGTGGCCCCATGGCCCTGCCGGAGCTGACCTCTACTAAGTGGGTGCTGCAGGGCAACGGCCACACCCGCCCCTAGCCGGGACGTATACTAGCCATCCATGAGCAACCGTATAGGGATTATGGGTGGGACCTTCGATCCCATCCACCACGGCCACTTGGTGGCCGCGAGCGAGGTAGCGCACCGCTTCCAGCTGGACCAGGTGGTCTTCGTGCCTACCGGCCAGCCCTGGCAGAAGGCGGACCGGCAGGTAACCCCTGCCGAGCACCGCTACCTGATGACGGTGGTGGCTACCGCCTCCAACCCGCGATTTACCGTCTCCCGCGTGGACATCGACCGCGAGGGGCCGACCTATACCATCGACACGCTCCAGGACCTGCGGGAGTTCTACCCGGAGTCCGAGCTGTTCTTCATCACCGGCGCGGACGCGCTCAGCTCGATCATGAGCTGGCGGGACTGGGAGAAGATGCTGCAGATGGCCCGGTTCGTAGGCGTGACGCGCCCGGGCTACGAGCTGACCGACAAAATGCTGCCCCGCCAGTCGCGGCAGGGGATAGAGTTGGTGGAAATCCCCGCGATGGCGATTTCCTCGACCGATTGCCGTGAGCGCGCTGCCGCCGGCCGGCCGGTGTGGTATTTGGTCCCGGATGGGGTAGTGCAATATATTGCCAAGAACAATCTCTACCGCATCAACCCCGAACAGCCGCTCTAGCAGCGCGCCGCGAGTAGGAAAATGTCCGAAAACGTGGGACACTAGTAACGATTATTGGTAGAAGTTAACGCCTGCAGAATTTGTTGAAGGATTTCCCGCATTGTCTATTACTGACGTAGCCCGGAGCATGGCCGAGGTAGCCGCGCGCGCTGCCCAGGAGAAGTTGGGCGGCAACATCGCCGCTATCGACGTCTCCGACGTGCTGGCGGTCACCGAGGTCTTCGTGATCGCCTCCGCCGATAACGAGCGCCAGGTGCGCTCCATCGTGGACGAGATCGAAGACGAGATGACCGCGGCCGGCTATGAGCCGAAGCGCCGCGAAGGCAACCGGGAAAACCGCTGGGTGCTGCTGGACTACGGCAATGTGGTCGTCCACGTCCAGCGCGAGGGCGAGCGGGACCACTACGGCCTCGACCGCCTCTACCACGACTGCCCGCTGGTGGAGATCCCCGGCGTCGAGGCTCCGCAGCGCCCCGGCCAGTGGGCCGACGAGGTCAACCCGCGCGAGGCGGAATCCGTCGCCGACCTCCCGCTGGCCGACAAGGCCCCGGGCGAAGACGAAGAGATTTAGGTAGCCGCACCATCATGAGCCGCCGCCTGATCCTCATACGCCACGGACAGACCACCTATAACGCCACGGGCCGCATGCAGGGGCACCTGGATACGGAGCTGTCCGAAACCGGCTATGCCCAAGCTCGGGCGGCCGGCGAGTTACTGCGCGGTGAGGGAGTGGCCAAGATCGTCGCCTCGGACCTGCGCCGCGCGGCGGAGACCGCCCGCGTGGTCAGCGAGACCCTGGGGCTGGATTACCAGACCGATTCGCGCCTGCGGGAGACCAACCTGGGCAACTGGCAGGGGATGAGCTCCGCCGAGGTGGACGAGCAGTTCCCCGGCGCCCGCGCCCTCTGGCGCCACGACGCCACCTGGGCCCCGCCGGAGGGCGAATCCCGCGTGCAGGTGGCCGAGCGCGCCCGCCCGGTCATCGACGAGCTCATGGAGTCGTTCCAGGACTGGAACGGTCAGGCGCTGCTGGTGGTGGCCCACGGCGGGGCCATCGCGGCGCTGACCTGCCACCTGCTCGGCCTGGAGGACCGCCAGTACGGCACGCTGTCCGGGCTGAAGAACACCCACTGGGCGCAGCTGACCGCCCGCCCTGTCTTCGACGCCGCACGTCCGCTCGCCCCCGTGCACTTTGATCCCGCACAGCCGGCCAAGGCCACTTGGTACTTCGACGGCTGGAACATGGGAGGGCGCGTCGCCGGCGACGGCGGGGCTGATATCTAGTGGCGGTACGCGTAGTTACGGATTCCTCGGCCGGGCTGCCGGAGGAGATCGTGGCGGAGCTGGGCATTGGTGTTATCGAGCTCCACGTCATGGACGACGAGGGCAAGGAGGGCACCGAGCAGTCCACCTCCGGGGTCAGTGCGATTGAGCTCGCGGCTTTCTACGGCCGCCAGATGGAGCGCGCGGCCGCCGCCGGCGGGGAGGAAGCCGTGTTGGCTATCCACCTGTCGAAGGAACTGTCCTCGACGTATTCTTCTGCCGTGACGGCCTCCGGGGCCTTTGCTGCCGATGCCCTGGCGGTCATTGACTCCGGCTCCACCGGAATGAGCATGGGCGCGGCGGTCATGGCGGCCGCGCGGCTGGCTCAAGACGGAGCGGACCTGGCGGAGTGCCGGGCCGCGGCCGAGGACACGCTGGCGCGCTCCAATACCTGGGTCTACCTGTCCAGCACAGACGATCTGCGCCGCTCCGGGCGCATGTCCACCGCCACCGCCATGCTCTCGACCGCGCTGCTGGCCACCAAGCCCATCATGGAGCTCGTCCACGGCAAGGTGGACCTGGTGGGCAAGACCCGCACGCAGACCAAGGCCTTTACCAAGCTGGTGGAGCTGGCCGTCGAGCGCGCCGAGGGCGAGCCCGCCTTCGTGGCCATTCAGCACAACGGCGACGAGGAGGCCGCTGAGCGCCTCCAGGATCTGCTGGATGGGGCCTTACCGGAGGGCTCGTCCTTCATGCTGCTCCCGCTGGGCGGGGTGCTATCCGTGCACGTCGGTTCCGGCGCCATCGGGGTCTCTGCGGTCTTTGCCACCGAAACCCCGGTCTCGGCCCCGAAGCCGAGGAACCCTTTGGGCACCTTCGCCGCCCGCCATCAGCGCGAGCAATAGCCGCTAGACAGCAATGTAGCCAACGAGGGCGAAATTTTTCGTGCCTCGATGGGACCATTGCGAGTAACCAATAAAGGCTCCATTATTGGTTAGGGTTAAATTCCGGTTTGTGGCCGGTGTGCAGGGATAATCTCTTCCCTTTCCGTCGGTGGCACTTTAGTCTCGGCGGCATGAACGCACCGCATTTGAGCGATAGACTAAAGGAACTGACCCGGCCCACCGGGACCGAGGAGCTGATGAACGTGTCCTTCCCGGCTCCCCGGTTCCGCATTCCCATCGCACCCGCCGCCGTGTTGGGTGTCTTGCTCATCCTTGGCCTGGTGGTGTGGGTGGGCTGCACCGCCTTGCGGGACGACCCGGCCGAGGAGGCGCACCTGGCCTGGCAGGAGGGAGGACCCGAGATCGAAGAATCCTACCTGGCGCTAAGTGGCCATCCGGCTGAGGCCAGTGGGGCGGGTGCTGTCGCAACTGAGCAGGTCGCGCCGACTACGGCCCCGGTGGTGGTCTCCGTGGTCGGCAAGGTCGCCCGGCCCGGGTTGGTCACGCTGGAGCCGGGCGCGCGGGTGGCGGATGCGCTCGCCGCCGCCGGCCCGCTCCCGGAGGCAGACCTGGCGCAGGTCAATCACGCGCAGGTACTCCAGGACGCCCAGCAGATCCACGTGGTCGGCCCCGGCGAGACCCCCGTGGAGCCCGGCGGCCTCCAGGGCGGGGATGGCACCGGCGACGGTGGCGGCGGCTCCTCGGGGGCCGCCGGCGGGGCGGTGAATATCAACACCGCCAGCGCCAGTGAGTTGCAGTCCCTCAGCGGGGTGGGGGAGGTCACCGCCGCGGCCATCGTGGACTACCGCGACAGCATCGGCGGGTTCAGCGCGGTGGACCAGCTGCTGGAGGTCAGCGGGATCGGGCCGGCGAAGTTCGCGCAGCTGGAAGGGCAGGTGACCGTGTGAGGGAGCTGCGCCTGGTGCCCGCGGCCGCCAGCGTCTGGGCAGCCACCCTGGCCGTAGTGCTGGGCTGGCCGCTGGTAGGCCTGGGTGTGGTGGGAGCGGTGGTCGTGGCTGCCGCGCTGCGCCGGCACGTCGGTCAGGCGCTGGTGGTGGCGGCGACCGGCGGTGTGGCGATGGTGGTCGCGCTGGTACGGCAGGCCCGCGCCGCGGCGTTCGCGCCCACCGGGCGGCTAGAAGGCGAGCTGCAATCGGCCCCGGTGGCCCTGGACAGCGGCGGGTGGCTGCTGCGCCTGGACGTCGAGGGCGTACCGGGGGCGGTGCCGGTCTTTAGTGAGTCGCTTCCCGAGGGTGCCGGCTTTGCCACGCCGCCGGCGGGCACGCGGGTGGCCGTAGACGGCACGGTGAGTGAGTCGAACCGCCCCGGGGTGGTCGACGTCGTGGTCAACGGGGAGGTTACTACCGTCGCCGCCCCGCAGGGCTGGGCGGGTTGGGCCGCCGGGGTGACCGAGAAATTCCAGGCCGTGGTGCTGGATACCGTGGGGCCGGCCAGCCAGGGCCTGCTACCCGGGATGGTCCTGGGGGACGTGGGGCTGCAGGACGCGGCCGAGCGCACCCTGTATATTGAGACCGGCCTGAGCCACCTCTCGGCGGTCTCCGGGGCAAACGTCGTGGTGGTCACTGCCGCGGCCGCGCTCGTGGCGCGCTGGGCGCGGGCGTCGCCGTTAGGACAGGTGCTGAGCGCGGTCGGGGCGCTGGCAGTCTTCGTGACCTTGGTGGGTGCGGAGCCTTCCGTGCTGCGTGCGGCCGTGACCGGCATGGTGGGGCTGTTGGCGGTGGTGAACTCGTCGCGCATGGAACCTGTCCACGGCCTGTGCCTAGCGATCATCGGGCTGCTGTGGTGGGACACGGAGTTGGCGGTCAACTACGGCTTCGCCCTATCCGTGGCGGCGACGGCGGGGATTGTGGCGCTGCAGCCGGTCTTCTACCGCTGGCTGGCCCCGCTCGGCCTGCCGGACCTGCTGACCCGGGCCGTCGCGGTGGCGGTGGCGGCCGACATCGTGACCATCCCGATCGTGGCGCTGATGGCCGGGGAGGTCTCGGTGGTCTCCATCGTGGCGAACGTGGCCGTCGCCCCGGCCACCGCGCCGGTGACTGTGGTGGGGCTGCTGGCCGCCATCGCGGTCAACATCCCGGGGATCGGGACGCCGCTGGCGGTGGTGACTGCGGGCCCGGTGGCGGTCACGCTGGTTTACGGGTGGGTCGTGGCCGGCTTCCTCTTCCACCGGCCGCGGCTGACGGTCACGCTGGTGCTGAGCCTCGCAGCGGTGCTGGGGCTTGCGGGTTCTCTGGGGTATGCGCCCGCCTGGATTCAAGCCCGGGGCGGAGCGCGCTTGCACACCAGCGCCCCGGAGGTCGACCTGACCGGCCTGCGCGCGCACGTGGTGGACACGGACGACGACATCGATCCGGTCCCGCCCGGCACGCAAGTGATCGTGGTATTGTCCGGCGAGGGCGCCGCGGCGGACCGGCCCACCCGCACGCAGGACCATATCCCGGTGCTCTACCCGGCCCGGGACGGGCCCGTGCGGGTCTATGCGGACGGCACCCAGCACGCGGTGGACGGGAGGTTCTAAGATGAAGGGCATGCCAGCTTCACCGGTCCACCTCATCGTCGGCGACGACGAATTCCTCACCGAACGCGCCCGCCGCACCATCACCAAGCAGATCGCGGCGGATACCGGCCAGACCCCGGAGATGACCACCCTGCGGGCCAGTGAGGTCACCGAAGGCGAACTGGCCGAGGCCACTAGCCCGTCCCTCTTCGGCGACAACCGGTTCATCGTGGTCACCGACGCCGAGAAAGTCGGCAAGGAGCTAACCGGCCTGCTGATTAACTGCGCCAAGCAGCTGGCCCCGGGCATGACCCTGGTGGCGATCTACAGCGTCACGGCGAAGACACTGAAAAACAAGAAGAAGCAGCCCGAGCTGGTCACGGCGTTTGCAAAGCTGGGGGAGCGCCACGACGTCTTTTCCCTCTACCCGAATGAGTTGGGCCGCTGGGTGACTAAGGAATTCTCCCGCCACAACGTGCAGCCGACCCCGGACGTGGTCAACGCGGTGCTCCAGGGAGTGGGCTCGGATCTGCGAGAGCTAGCCTCGGCGGTCAGCCAGCTGGTGGCGGACACCGGCGGCAACGTCACCATGCAGGCGGTCCAGGAATATTATTCCGCCGTTGCCGAGGTGGCCAACTGGGATATCGCGGACGCCGCGGTCGCGGGCAAGACCAACACCGCGGTGGCCACCTGCCGCCGCGCGCTGCAGCTGGGCGCAAGCCCGGTGGCCATCGCCAGCGCCCTGGCCAACAAGGTCAGCGCCATCGCGCGGCTGTACTCCGCCCGCGGCGATCAGTATTCCCTGGCCAAGCAGGCCGGCCTGAACCCGTACGTGGTCAAGCTGACCCAACCGGTGGCCCGCCGCTGGTCCAGCCGGGCGGTCACGGAGGCCGTGATTCTCATCGACGAGCTCGACTACGATGTCAAGGGCCAGTCCGGCAAAGACCCGGACTTCGCCGTGGAGTCGGCGGTGCGCCGGATCGCGGAGCTGGCCGGATAAAACGCCGGGCCTAAGGCCAGTCGGCCGGGGTCAAAGATTAGGCTTGAGTGCATGACTGCACCTGGACCGGAACTGCAAGACCTTGTCAACCGCCTCTTCGATATGGCTCGCCAGGGCGATAAGACGCTGCTGGACTACATCTACCAGGGCGTGAATATCGACCTGGTCAACCACGAGGGGCAATCCTTCGTCATGCTCGCCGCCTACCACGGCCACGCCGAGCTGGTCGCCGCCCTGGCGGAGGAGGGCGCAAACGTGGACCTACTCAACGATCGGGGCCAGTCGCCGTTGGCCGGCGCCATTTTTAAGAAGGAAGACGCAGTTATCGACGCCCTCCTGGCCGCCGGCGCCGATCCGCAGGCCGGCACCCCCAACGCCCTGGATACCGCGCGCATGTTTGAGCGCACCGACCTGGTCGAGCGCCTAGCGTGAGCTGGTCATCGTTTCTCGCGATCATCGTGATGAACCTGGTCGGGGCCGCCAGCCCCGGCCCGGACGTCATCCTGGTGACCCGGTACGCCACGAAGTCCCGCCGGCACGCCATCGCCGCGGCCGCGGGCATCCAGGTCGGCGTGCTGATGTGGTGCACGCTGACCGTATTCGGCGCGGCCGCGCTGCTGAGCACCTTCCCGTTCGTTTTGGGCTTCGTCCAAGCCATCGGCGGCGCCTTCCTGGTGTGGATGGGTTGGAAGACCATGCGCGCCGGGCTCCAGGAGCGCCGCAACCCGGCGCAGAGCCTGGATGACGCCGTGCAGCGGCTCGGCCGCATGCGCCAGGCCTTCCGGCTGGGGCTGGCGACCAACCTGTCCAACCCGAAGATCGTGCTCTTTTTGGCCGCGATGATCGCCCCGCTGCTGCCGGCGCACCCGTCGCCGGGGCTCTCAGTCGCGCTGGTGCTGTCGCTGTCGCTGTCCAGCTTCTTCCTCTTCGTCGCGCTCAGCTGTGTGATTTCCACCAACGCGGTCCGGCGGAAGTTACTGGCGGCCGGCCCCTGGATCGACATCGCCGCCGGCGCCTTCTTCCTAGTGGCCGGCGTCCTGCTGGCGGTCAACGGCCTGCGGGAGATCCTCTTCCCATAGCCCCGGCTGCCCGGCCGGGGGCTCGGCCTGGGCGGCGTGGGCCAGGTCCCGAACCCACTCGGTCCAGGCGGCGACGGTGGCCGCGCGCCGCTTGAGGGTGGACTCGCCCAGGCCCAAGTCTGCGCCGCGCATGATCTCCTCGGCCTCGTCGCGGCCTATCTTTTCCCCGGCCAGCGCGCGCTGGGCGGCCGTGCGGAAGACCCTGCGGGCGGCCAGGCGCTCCACGATCGCGAAGTTGCGCGCGTCCAGGTCATCGAGCGCCATGACCTGCTCGCCCAGCTCGGTCAGGGTCACTCCTCGCTGGCTGATGCGGACCAGGCCGAGGTAGGCCGCCGCATTCGCGTAGTAGTCCGCCTGCCGGGCGGTAAAGCCGTAGGCGGTGTGGATATAGTCCTTGGTCAGCGGCTCCTCGCTGGCGGCGAGAAGCTCGCATAGGTTGACCACGCGCGCAAACGAGTCCGCCTGCGGAAAGGGCGCTGCGGCCGGCTCCGGTTCCACGCGGGTGCGCTCGATGGCGTCGAGGAGCGAAGAGGCCGTCAGCTGGGTGCCGCCCAGGCAGTAGCGGGCCGAGCGCACCTGCCGGATGCTGCGCGGGTCGTTCTCGTCGCCGAAGGCGTAGAGAAACAGGTGGAAAACGCCGTTCGAATACAACAGGTAGACCGGCAGCACCGGCTTGGAAACCACCTGCCGGAAGCGCCGGTAGGGGAAGTACAGCTGGCGGATGTTAAAGTCCTCGGGCAGGTGGTTCTTCGCCTCAATAAGCATCAGGCAGTCCGCGGACTCGTAGCCGCCGTCGATCTCCATCTGCGCTCGGTCCACGGTGAAGTCCCGACCGTCCAGCCGCATCGGGATCTGGTGGGTGGACATGCGCCCGGAGACCGTCGAGCGCAGGGGAGCGCTGCCGATGAAGTCTTCCAGGATGCCGCTAAGATCCGCCGCAGCCAGGGCCAGCGACTCGGAGGTAATCTGGGAAAAGTCCAGGGACTCGATGTCGGCCGGCACCGGCAGGCGCCGGGTGGGCTGCGGCCCGCGCTCGAATTGCTGGTAGAGGCCGAACTTGCCGACCAGGTAGGTATCCCGCGACAACGGCACCACGGACAGGCCGTATTTGCGGAATGGCCACGGCCGCGAGCTGGAGTAGTCGTGCTAGGCCATCAGCCGGGGCTCGCGCCGGCTGATCTCCTTCAGGCGGGAGGCAGTAATGCGGGCGAAGCCGTCGCGCGCAAGCGGCCCGGCGAATTCCTCGGTGGCGAAGACACGCAGCCAGCCGATGTCGTTGACGCCGAGTTTCGTGTCCTTGCCGATGCCGAAACGGTCGCGCAGCTCGGCTATTTCGGCGGCCTCGGCGTCGGTGGCCCGGCTCATGCGGTGGCTCCTCCTGTGGTGTCGGTGTAGTTGCGGACTAGGACCTCATTGACTTTCCCGCGCCGGGAGGCCACGGAGTTGATGGCCCGGGTGGCGCCGACGATCTCGGTGGGGTAGTCCGCATACAGGTCCCGGATGAAATCCGTGGCGGAGTTCGACAGAAGGAAATTGACCCCGCGCGCGTCCAGCTCGTCGCAGGCCTGCTTGAGACGTTCCTGCTGGCTGCGGTCGAAGCCGCCGGCGGCGTAGCCGGTAAAGGAGCTGGTGACGTTAACCGGGTCGTAGGGCGGATCAAGGTAGACGAAGTCGCCGGCTTGGGCGGCCTCCAGCAGCACTGCGTAGTCGCCGTTGAGCAATTCGACGTTGTTGTCGCGCAGGTAGGCGCCCACCGCCCGCAGGGTGGGCTCGTCGCAGATGGTCGGGTTCTTGTAGCGGCCGAAGGGCGCGTTGAACTGGCCGGCGGAGTTGACCCGGTACAGGCCGTTGTAGCAGGTGCGGTTCAGGTAGACCGTACGGGCGGCGCGCTCGACGGCGCTAAGCGCAGCGAAGCCCTCCGGGTCGCGGTCTAGGGCGCGCAGCTCATAGAAGAACTCCGGGGTGTTCGGGTAGCCCGCCAGCAGGCCGATGAGCTTGTCCACGTGGTCGCGGGCGACCCGGTAGACGTTGATGAGCTCGGTATTTAAGTCGTTGACCGTGGCTTTTCCCGGGGCGAGCGCGAGCAGTACCGCGCCGCCGCCCAGGAAAGGCTCGTAGTAGCGCTGAAACCCGGCCGCGGGGAGGGCGGACCGAATGGCTGGTAGGAGCTGGCGTTTGCCGCCTACCCATTTCATTAAAGGCTTCAGGTTGTTCATCGTGGCAATATTTTAGCGCCCCGACCGACCCGCCGGCCGCGCGGCCCGCCTTGCGGGGAACAGGTGTTCGCCTGGCGGGGTAAAAAAAGGCCGCCGGCCCGCGGGGAGGAATCCTCCTTAGTGTGCGGGCCGGCGGTCAGTATTTATGAAACCGGGGTGGGCTTAGGCCATCTTGTTGAAGGCGTTAGCCATGCCGGACTTCTTGTTAGCAGCGGTGTTGCGGTGGAACACGCCCTTGGACACGGACTTGTCTAGGGAGCGGGAAGCGACGCGCAGCTGCTTCTCAGCGGCAGTCTTGTCACCGGAGGCGACAGCCTCGCGGAACTTGCGGATCTCGGTGCGGACCGCGGAGCGGATGCCCTTGTTGCGACGGCGAGCCTTCTCGTTGGTAATGACGCGCTTCTGCTTGGACTTGATGTTAGCCATAGCTGAAAATACCTCTTAAGTAATCGATCTGATTGACAACGAAACTTGGGGCACTCTCCGGACATGGCTCCAAGCCACCGCTGGTGGCCGCGGCGCCGGCGTACAAGACGAACCCAAGGTCCTGCCCGCCCGGCCGACGCGCCCGGAGTCCAAGTAACCCGGCTATCTTAGCAGCCGGGCGCCTGCCCGGCCAAAACGCGACTTCTTGCTAGGCCCAGTGGTAGACGGCGCGCAGACGGTTGGCGATCCGCTCGAAGCGGCGCTGCGGGAACAGGATGCCTTGGCGGCGGACTTGCTCCTCGCTGATTTCCAGCAGGCGGTCCAGGCGGATCCAGCACTGCCGGCCGGACTCGTCCCATTCGCCGGAGCCTATCTCCAGCCAGCAGTCGTCCTCGGCGTGCTCCGGGTTGGGGGAGATGAGCAGGCCCAGCACCGTGGTGCGGGTGCGGCCGACCACGAGGACCGCGCGCTCGGTGGGCGGGGACTGCGGGCCGCCGGTGGGTGCCCAGACCCAGACGACCTCCCCGGAGTCGACCTGGCCGTCCATGTCTGGGGCGAAGAAGATAGACCGTGCTCGGTCCTGGGTGGCCTCCACCCGGATGTTGGCGGGCTTGCGCGGCTCCCAGCTCGTGCGGTGTCCGTGCAGGCTCAAGCTCTGGTTTATGTGGCTTAAGCCCTTGTCGATGGGTTCCTTGTCGCTCACGCCCAGCGCGTGCAGGACTTTCCGGCCCCAGGAGGGTGAAGAGGTGCGAGCAGACTCGGGGTTAACCATGTGTCTATCCTACTTGCCGGTAGCGCCCGTGTCTTGGGTAAGCTGGGACGGACTATCTATTTACTCGAGGAGATTAAGGGACATCGTTGTCTGAGAATTTTGCGGCCACTACGTTCACGGATCCGTCCAAGATCCGGAACTTTTGCATCATTGCTCATATCGACCACGGGAAGTCGACCCTGGCCGACCGCATTCTCCAGCTGTCCAAGGTGGTAGAGGAGCGCGACATGCGCGACCAGTACCTCGACAACATGGACATCGAGCGCGAGCGCGGCATTACCATCAAGGCCCAGAACGTGCGCCTGCCGTGGGTCCCGCAGTCGGGCGAGCTGGCCGGCACCCAGATGGTCCTGCAGATGATCGACACCCCGGGCCACGTCGACTTTTCCTACGAGGTCTCCCGCGCGCTCGAGGCCTGTGAGGGCGCCATCCTGCTTGTCGATGCTGCCCAGGGCATCGAGGCCCAGACCCTGGCCAACCTCTACCTGGCCATGGAAAACGACCTGGAAATCATCCCGGTGCTCAACAAGATCGACCTGCCGGCGGCCGATCCGGACAAGTATGCGCTCGAGCTGGCCAACATCATCGGCTGCGAGCCGGAGGAGGTTCTGCGCGTGTCCGGCAAGACCGGCGAGGGCGTCGTGGAGTTGCTCGACCGCCTGGTCGACCTGGTGCCAGCCCCGACCTCGGAGGGCGGCTCGGACGCCCCGGCCCGCGCGCTGATTTTCGACTCCGTCTATGACACCTACCGCGGCGTGGTCACCTATATCCGCATGATGGACGGGGCCCTGAAGCCGCGCCAGAAGGTGCTCATGATGAACACGGGCGTGGAGCACGAGATCCTGGACATCGGCATCGTCTCGCCCACGCCCACCTCCTGCAAGGGGCTGGGCCCCGGCGAGGTTGGCTACCTGATCACCGGCGTGAAGGACGTGCGCGAGACCAAAGTGGGCGACACCGTCACCTGGGCCAAGAACGGCGCGGACAACCCGCTGCGCGGCTACGAGGACCCGAAGCCGATGGTCTATTCCGGTCTGTTCCCCATCTCCCAGGCGGACTTTCCCGACCTGCGCGACGCGCTGGACAAGCTGCAGCTTAACGATGCCTCCCTCACCTTCGAGCCCGAGACCTCCGTGGCGCTGGGGTTTGGCTTCCGCTGCGGTTTCTTGGGCTTGCTCCACATGGAGATCACCCGCGACCGCCTGCAGCGCGAATTCGATCTGGATCTCATCTCCACTGCGCCGTCGGTGACCTACCGGGTGGTCAAGGAGGACGGGGAAGAACAGATCGTGCACAACCCCTCCGACTGGCCGGGCGGCAAGGTCGGCGAGGTCTACGAGCCCATCGTGAAGATGACGGTCATCGTGCCGGAGGAATTCGTCGGCCCCACCATGGAGTTGTGTCAGTCCAAGCGCGGCCAGATGGGTGGGATGGATTACCTGTCCGAGGACCGCGTCGAGTTGCGCTACACCATGCCGCTGGGCGAGATCATCTTCGACTTCTTCGACATGCTCAAGTCCCGCACTAAGGGCTATGCCTCCCTCAACTACGAGGAGGCCGGCGAGCAGCTGGCCGACCTGGTCAAGGTGGACATCCTGCTGCAGGGAGATCCCGTGGACGCGTTCTCGGCCATCGTGCACCGCGACCACGCCCAGCACTACGGCAACAAGATGACCAAGAAGCTCAAAGAGCTCATCCCGCGCCAGCAGTTCGAGGTGCCCGTGCAGGCTGCCATCGGCTCGAAGATTATCAGCCGTGAAAACATCCGCGCCATGCGCAAGGACGTGCTCGCCAAGTGCTACGGCGGCGACATCTCGCGTAAGCGCAAGCTGTTGGAGAAGCAGAAGGCCGGTAAGAAGCGTATGAAGTCCATTGGCTCGGTCTCCGTGCCGCAGGAAGCCTTCGTCGCCGCGCTGTCGACCGACTCCGACTAGTACAGCACCACGCGCGCGTTGTTCCCGCCGGTGCACTCCATGGACTTATCACCTAGCACGCTGCACTGCATGTTGTAGGTCTGGCCCGTCGTCGGGCTGGTCACGGAGATTTCCGGCTGGTAGAAGTCCCGGATGTTCTCGCCGGTGGGGTTGTGTCCGGCGGTCTGGGCGTCGAGGACGGCGCTACCGAATCCGCAGCTGGTGTTCTCGCCGGCCAGGACAGTGTGCAATCCGAAGCCGTCGCCCAGCACGCAGACCTCGTAATAGGTGCCGGCCACGGTGGCGGTCTGGCCGGGGGCGGGGTTGTGCATGACCAGATCGAGGTAGTCGGAGACGACGTAGTCGACGGCGCGGTTGCTCGCGCCAGCACCAGCGCCGGCTCCCTGGTTGCTATCGGCGACGGGTTCCTGGGGGCCGCCGGTAGAAGCGGCGGTGTTCTCGGTGGAGGAGTCGGCATCGCCAGCCGCCGGGCGCTTGGAGTCTTTGGCCTTCGAGCTGGACTTGGGGGTAGTTTGGTCGGACTCGTTCGCTGCGCTGGATTCCTGCGTGACGGTGCTTCCGGCTTCGGGGCTGGGGGTGTCTTGGGTGGATTCGCCGGTGGAGCAGGCAGCGACGAAGAAGAGCGGGGCGATGGTAAAAGGTGAAGTGCGTCTCATAAAAGAAAGATTAGTGTGTATACAAGTGAGATAAAAGGGGTGGGTAGGAAAAACTTGGTACGCTCGGTTGCTAAACGCCAGTAACAAGGAGTGAGAAGTCACGATGACGGTGCCTCAGTCCCCGCATCAAAAGGACCCGCGAACCGCCTACCGTACCGGCCCTTACCGGCAGCCTTCCCCGGAGCAGTCCGTGCCCCGGCAGGGCCAGCAGCTGCCCCCGCTGCCCGTCACGCAGGCTACCCTGGATTCGCGCCCGGCGGGAGAGGTCCTGCGCGAGGACGGAGCGCAGCTGCTCGAGCACCTGCAGGTGCTACGCCGCGACCTGCACCAGAACCCGGAGATCGGCAACCACACGCCCTATACCCAGGCTAAGGTGCTCGAGGAGTTATCTGGCCTGCCGCTGGAAATCACCACGGGGGTTTCGGTGACCTCCGTGGTGGCAGTCCTGCGCGGCGGCAAGCGTGGCGAACATCCGGTCTCCGTCCTGCTGCGTGCAGACATGGACGCCCTCGAGGTTGCCGAGCGCACCGGCTCGCCGTTCGCGGCCACCAACGGCTACATGCACGCCTGCGGCCACGACCTGCACACCTCCGCGCTGGTCGGCGCGGCGAAGCTGCTGAGCCGGCATCGCGAGGAGATCCCCGGCGACGTCATCTTCATGTTCCAGCCCGGGGAGGAGGGCCCGGGCGGTGCGCGCCCCATGATTGAGGAGGGCGTGCTGGATGCCGCCGGCCGCCGCCCGGTCGCCGCCTACGGCATCCACGTCGGTCCGCAGGACTACGGCAACTTCTACCACGTGCCGGGCCCGTTGATGGCCTCTTCGTCTAACCTGCGACTGACCGTCCACGGCAAGGGTGGGCACGGATCCCGCCCGCATGATGCCATAGACCCGGTCGCCGCCATGGCCGAAATCCAAGTCGCCCTGCAGGCCGCCGTCACCCGCCGCTTCGACGCCATGAACCCAGTGGTCATCACCGTGACCAACTTGTGGGCCGGCGACGGTGCCATCAATGCCATCCCGGACAAGTGTGGGTTTTCCGCCACGGTCCGCGTGCTTGATGATGCCGCCATCGATCGCGTCCGCCAAGTCATCACCGAGGTGGCCTCGAACGTGGCGGCGGCGCACCGCTGCGCGGTGGACATCGACTTCGAGATCCTCTATCCGACCACCAAGACCAACCCGCGCGAGAACGCCTTCGCCGCGGGCGTGTGGTCCCGCCAGTTCGGTTCGGACCGGGTGGTGCCGATGCGCTCGCCCATGATGGCCAGCGAGGACTTTGGCTTTGTCCTCCAGCAGGTGCCCGGCACGTTCGTCTGGCTGGGCACCGCGAACCCGGAGACCCCGCAGGCCAAGCGCGAGTGGAACCACTCGCCGCTGGCGCGCTTCGACGACTCTATTCTGGGCGATCAGGCCGCCGCGCTGGCTGGGGTGGCCTTTGAGCGGCTGGTGGCTGAGGAGCTGCTTCCGTCGCCGACCATTCACGCGGCCCGTCAGGCAGCCCAGCAGGACTAGCCGCCACCAGCTGAGGGCGGCGGCGCACCAGGTAGAGAATCCAGGCGGCCACGCCCACGGAGAAGACGACCTCGGCGGCAACGGTCGCCCAGCTCACCTCCACGGCATTGGGGTCCGTAATGCCCACCGCCGCGGAGCCAAAAGCGAAGACATTGCCTACGGTATGGACCACCGTGGCGGCCTCAATGCCGCCGGTGTACCACGTCAGCACAGTCGCGGCCGCGGCGAAGGCCGCGATGGCGGCCAGCCCCTTGGCATCGTAGGCATGCCCGGCGATAAACAGCCCGAAGCCGGGCAGGTAGGCCAGCCACCGCGATCGGATCCAGTGCCCCAGCCACTGGGGCAAAAGCGCCCGGAAGACCAGTTCCTCGCTGAGTGCCTGTAGCGGAACCAGCGTCACCGTGAGCGCCAGCAGTACGGCCGCGGTGGAATCCCAGTGCGGGGAATTTCCCTCGATGACCATGACTGGAAGGTAGGCCACCGCCCAGGCTACCGCGGCCGGCAGCACGGCCTGAGCAGCCAACCCCCAGCGCACCCGGCCGTCAACCGACCACAGCCCGCGGGCCCCGCGCCGGGTGGTCGCCACGTTCCAGCCACGCCGGCAGATGCTCGCCGCCACCCAGGCGGCGGCGCCCAACACGATGATAAGCCCCAGGCCGACGGCGAAGGTGCTTGGCCGGGACATGTCATCGATGGCGTCGATGACCTCGTCGCCCAAGCTGAACCCTGCGACCAGGGCGAAGCCGAAGAAGAAGACCACGGCGAAAAAGATAAAGACCACGGCTTCTAGTAGCGGGCGCCACCAGGGGCCCGGCAGCATACGGTGAAATGAAATCTGCGTTAATTCGTCCATGCCTTCCACGATGTCAGGTTTCGGCCCGGGTGGTTTCCTTCCCAGGGAGGATTTCGTGGCCTCGGTAGCCGCCTATACTGAGCCTATGACTGTGGGACCGAAGACCGTGCGCCGGATTGGCATCGTCGTGCTGTGCGCTGTGTGCGACGTGGCGGTAGGGCTGGTGCTGGTGGGCATCGATCTGGAGGATTCGCCCGCCGCCGATACTCCGGAGTTTGGCGCCTACGTTGCTTTCATGGTGCTTGTCAGCGCGGTGGGGTGGCCGCTGCTGTTTATCGGCCTGCGCCACGAGCCGGAGGAAGACTCCGCCCGCCCTGGGACCCGCGGGGCGCTGGTCTGCAGCGCGCTGGTGATCCTGTGCAGCTTTTCCTATTTTGGCGTCGTCTCCTCTGTGGTGGCGTTTATTTCCCTGGTCGGGCGCGGCTCCACGCGCTGGTCCGTGATCGGGGTGGTCGCGATGGTAGCCGGCTTCCTAGTGGATTGGACCTTCAACCCCAGCGGCGCCCTGCCCCTGGACGACTGGTATTTCCTGGCCGCGCTCACGATGGTGATGGTGCCCATGCTACTCATCGGCATGGGGCGGGCTGCCAGCAAGCGGGACCATCGCGCACGGGTGGCAGCCGCCGCAACCGCCGAGCGCGAAAGCCTGGCCCGCGACCTCCACGACAGCCTTTCGCACCGGATCAGCTTGATTTCCCTCTACGCCGGGGCTTTGGCCGAGCGCGAGGACTTGAGCCCTGAGCAGCAGCGCCGCTCCGCCGAAACCATCCGCGCCGAGGCCGCCCTTGCCGTCGATGACCTGCGGGAGGTGCTGCGGTCCAGCACCGGGCGGCAGGCCCCCGGGCCCGGCGTCCGCGAGATCATAAGCTCCGCGCAGGAGGCCGGCGACGCCATCACCTTCACCAGCGACGGCGCCACCCCGCGCCTGTCCACCGCGGCCGCCCAGGCCCTGGCCCGCGCGCTGCAGGAATGCCTGACCAACGCTCGCAAGCACGCGCCCAGCCAGCCGGTCACCGTGGTAGAGGCCACCGATGCCACTGCCTGCACCTACACCTGCCACGTCAGCAACCCGTTCCTGGCGGGGGTGACGGGGAGAGGCACCGGCCGCGGGCTGGAAGGCATGCGCCAGCGGCTCAAGCTGGTGGGCGGTAACCTGGCCATCGACCAAGGCCACGAGTTTTGCGTTCGCATCACCCTGCCGCTAAAGGAGGCGCAATGATTAGGGTCGTCATCGTCGACGACGAGGAGCTGGTGCGCGACGGCGTCCAGCTGGTGGTGGAATCCGATCCGAAGATCCGGGTGGTCGGCGAGGCCAGCAACGGCCGCGACGGGGTAGCGGTCGTCACCGACCTGCAGCCCGACGTGGTGCTCATGGACATCCGCATGCCGGTGCTCGACGGCATCTCCGCGGTAGAAAAGATCGACCCGGCCGTGCCGGTCATCATGCTCACCGCCTTCGACACCGACGAGTTTATCGCCGCCGCCCTGCGCGCCGGGGCCGTGGGTTTCCTGCTCAAAAACACCCCGCCGAAGGCCCTGACCGCCGCGGTGCGCGCCGCGCACGAGGGTCAGCAGATCCTCTCGCCCGGGGTGGTGGCGTCGCTGCTCAACGCAGAACCGCACGCCACCCCGAAGCAAACTGAAGCTCGGGCGAAGCTGGCTCAATTATCCGAGCGGGAACTGGGTATTGCCCGGCTGGTCGCCCAGGGATTGAGCAACGCGGAGATCGCCGCCACGGAATTCGTCTCCGTCACTACGGTCAAGACTCATGTGCAACACATTCTCCGGAAGCTGCCGGCGCGCAGCCGGATCCACATCGCCATCACGGTGCTGGATGCCGGCTGCTAGATCCGGGGCGTGGTGACGTGGCCGGAACCATCGCCAGGCTATGAACGCTACCGCGGCGAACACGAGAAGGTTGCTGGCGATATTGAAGACCATAGTGCCCCAGCCGATCTCGTCGCCCAGAGCTTGTTGTCCCACCAGAACTGGGAAACCAAAAGCCATAAGGTTTCCTGCTACGTGGATTCCAATACCGCATTCAAGCCCGCCTGTATAGTGCACCAAAGCGCAGTTGAGGATTGCAAACACTCCGGTGATAACCAGGCCTTTAGAATTGTAGGTATGGCCCCATACGAACGCGAGGATTCCGGGCAGATAGCACACCCACGCCGGCGTGAACCAGCAGCCAAAGAGTTGTGGACATAGCCCCCGGAAGAGTACCTCCTCGGCGGTGGCTTGGAAGGGGACTAAAAGAACGACTATCCCGAGCAGGATCCAGCCATCCTGGTCCGGCCAAACGAAATTTATCCCGTCGTCAAGAGCGTCAATCCCGCAGGTGATGGCGAGATTGACCGCCAGTGCTACCGTGAGGCTGGCGAGGAGCAATCGCCAGCGAATATGGCCCACCACAGACCACAAATGACCTGGCCGGGCGCCTAGGTAGCGCAACACGATGGGCCCGCATAACAGTGTCACGGCCAGTGCCAGCAGGGTCGCTCCCTGGGAGAGCGGATCATTTTCGTCTCCGGTCATGAACCGGTCCGGATCTGCTATGCCCATCCTGCCGGCTAGGAGCGTGATCGCAACGATCGCCACTTGGATGAGGCAAACCAGGGCGACGGTGAGTAGGATTCCGATGATAGGCCGCCACCACCTCGTGGCGCGGGTTGGAGAATCATGTGCAGCAAGTTGGTGATAAGTAATCATGATTCCCACTGTGTCCTATCCGGGCCGGAGGAGGTATCGCCCAATGAGTGGATTATTCCCGGTTGCAATCACCCTTTAGGACGATGAAGGTAGGCAGGAATTCGCGCCTAGATTGGTAAGCATGACGATCCACTCTTCCCGTCCCCGTTGGCAGACCGTGCTCCTTTTGCTGGCTTGCGTGGTCGGGGACTTCGTTGCTTGGTTGGAATTTCTCGACCGGGCAGAAAACCTCGGAAACGATTTTGTGTTTAGGTTCATTTGTGGGCCCGTTTTGTTCCTGGTCTGCTGGCCACTGCTTTTTGTCTCCCTGCGGCATGGGCCAGCCGAAGACTCTGCCGTGCACCCCCGACCGGGGCCGCGTAGTACTCTCGTTGCCGGTCTTATAATCTGCGCGACGTTCGGGCTGATTACCTATCGTCCCACCGTGTGGGTGGTGTTAATATCATTGTGTTCGCGGCGCAGCCAACGCTGGGCCTTTAGCGCTGCCGGGGCGTCCATGGTCGCAGTGACGGTAGCAGCTCTGGTTGGTCCTACCTCGGTCGGCCCCCGAGGCGAGGGATCGCTGCCTTACCAGATAGGTAGTTTCATTGGGGCTTTCCTCGTCTACCCGGTATTCATCTTGGGGTGCTTGGCGATCGGGCAAGTGCGGGCATCTCGGAAGGAACGGATCATCGCGCTGGCCGCTCAGGCGCAGCTAACACAGGAGCACATCAATGCTCGGGCGGAGGCGGCCCGCCAAGCTGAGCGGGAGCGAATCGCCCGTGATATGCACGACTCCCTTTCGCACCGATTGTCGCTTATTTCTGTTCAAGCCGCGGCATTATCTTATCGAGATGATCTGCCAACAGACGTCATCCAATCGGCTGCCCGGACCATTCAACATGAGGCGGAAGGCGCGGTGGGGGACTTAAGGGAGGTCTTGCATGCATTGCGTCATGACGATTCGATCGATCCACTGACCGGACTGGTCCATCTAGTCGAGGACGAGCGAGAACGCGGTACTGATATTCGCACTGACCTTGTCGTAGACGAGGCCGAACTTTCCGCCTTATCAACCCTCGCGGCCCATGCCCTGACCCGTACCTTGCAAGAGGGGTTTACCAACGCCAGAAAGTACGCCCCTGGGCAAGCCCTAAACCTCTCCGTCACTGCGGATGACAGCTTCCTCATCGTCACCTTAACGAACCCGGTGCTAGGTGCCGGCGCCACTGGGAACTCAGGTGGTTATGGTTTGGTAGGGCTGAAGGAGCGCGCCCGCGTGGCTGGCGGGGATTTGCGCGTGGACCACACCGCCGGCCAGTTCCGCTTGTGTCTCCGGTTGCCTCGGAAAGAAGGTTAGACGCGGAAAAGGTTAGACTTTTTACAAATGATTAAAGTGGCGTTAATTGATGATGAAGAACTGTTGCGCAGCGGTCTGGCTCTGGTGCTTGAAGGCGCTGCGGATATCACCGTGGTCGGACAGGCCAGTAACGGCCGCGACGGTGTGGAACTGGTGACACGAACCAGTCCGGACGTGGTGCTAATGGACATCCGTATGCCTGTAATGGACGGCATTGAGGCGACCTCGCGGCTGGCGTCCATGTCTTCGGCGCGCGATATTCCAGTGGTGATGTTGACCGCCTTTGATACCGAAGAATTTATCCTGTCTGCCTTGCGCGCGGGGGCAGTGGGGTTCCTGCTGAAGACTACCGGTCCGGAGCCCCTAGTGGCGGCGGTGCGGGCTGCCGCGGCCGGGCAACAGATCTTAAGCCCCGAGGTCCTTTCCTCCCTCGTTCAGATTAGCGGGCAGCCCGAGGGCGCCGCAGTCCCAGAGCCCGATCCAGGTCGTGGGCCAGAAAACGCGGCCCTAAGACCGCGCTACCTTGCGGAGCTTAGTGAACGGGAAAACGAGGTCGCCGGCTTAGTAGCGCAAGGATTTAGTAACCAGGAAATTGCGAACACGCTGTTTATTTCGTTGACTACCGTCAAGACCCACCTCAAACACATCTTGTCGAAGATTGACGGCACCAACCGTGTGCACATAGCTATCGCTGTGCTGGAAGGATGAGGATCCTCGCAAACGTAGTAGGGGTTTACTGCGTCTTCTGCTGCCGCGGCATGGTCACTACTGCAATGATTGCGGCGATCACACCGATAGCGGCGACCGCGAGCGGTAACCAGCCGGCTAGTGACCAGTAGGTGGGATAGTACCGCAGGGTGTAGCCAAAGACCTGGCCGTCGTCGAATTGTCCGGCCAGGCTCAGCGCTAAGCACCAGAGCTTTACGGTGGCAAGACCCGCCCCGAGTACTAAAGCGCCGGCAATGGTTCCCCTGGATCCGCGGCGAAAAGCCCAACACAGCAGTCCTACGGCAACGAGGACTATGCCCGCCATCGTGGCGGCGAACCACAGTGGCGTCTGGACAGAAAACGGCGAACCGTGGAGCAAGAACTTGTGGTCGACGCGGTGCTGGTCAATGAGCGTGAATCCGTCAAGGACGACGTCTGCGGGAAGGCCCATGCCTCAAAATCCTACTGGCACCCGCTCCGCTGCGGGCGGGATAGCGCTGTAAGCCTGGCCACTACGAAGCTAGTCCTGGCGGCCCTGCTGGCCTTCTGGGACGTCTGCGCCGGTTTGGTCCGCCTGCTCGGCCTGCTCGGCCTTCTCGCCGATGTAGTCTGGGTGCGTGGAATCGTGTTTCGGGTCGTACCCGTCGGACCAGGTGTCGGTGGAAAAGTCGTAATCGACGGCGTCGCCGGCTTCGTCGGTGCGCTGGTACCAGCGGGTGTAGCGGCTGGCCGCGAAGTCGAAGTCGGAGCCGGCGCCGCGACCGTCGGTGGCGTGCTCGACGGAGAGCTCGAAGTCGTCGCCGTGCTCCTCGATGCCGCGGATCACCGCGTTTTCCACCGCCGTGCGCGCGTACTGGCGGCGGATGAACATCGGGTCGCTGCGCAGATCCACGATGAAGGCGACCATCATCACCAGCAGCACCACGCAGAAGGGCAGCGCCGACAGGATGGTCAGGTTCTGCAGGCCGGACAGGACCTCCTCGCCGCCGGTCAGAAGCATGACCACGGCGATGCCCATCATGCACAGGCCCCAGAAGACCACCAAGGCCTTGTTCGGGGAGGGGTTGCCCTTCGAGGCCATGGTGCCCATGATGACCGAGGCCGAGTCCGCCAAGGTGATAAAGAAGATGGCCAGCACGCCCAGCAGGACAAACGGGGTGATGGTGCCCAGCGGCAGGTTGCTGAACATGTTGAACAGGACGGCCTCGCCGGAGGTGTCGGCGTCGAAGCCCGGGATGCCGGCGTCGTGGAAGGTGATGGACGTCCCGCCGAAGATGGTAAAGGCCAGGATGAGGATGATGGTCGGGGCCAGGATGGTCACCGCCGCGTACTGGCGCAGGGTGCGTCCGCGGGAGATGCGCGCGACGAACATGCCGACGAACGGCGCCCAGGCGATCCACCAGGCCCAGTAGAAGGCGGTCCAGTAGGACTGGAACTCGACCGTCTCGTCACCCCAGGACAGCGACTTCGACATCATTGGCAGCAGCTCGTCCAGGTAGGTGAGCATGCCGGACGGCAACAGGTTGATCAGCAGCAACGTCGGGCCGGTGATGAAGACGAAGGCCACCAGCGCCAGCGTCAGCGTGATGTTCAGGTTGGACAGGTAGCGGATGCCGCGGGAGACCCCGGAGACTGCCGAAACAACAAAACCCACGCCGAGTACGGCGATGATGATAAGCAAGATGCGGTTGGGCAGCGGCCCGGCGCCGGAGATAATCTCCACACCCTGGCCGATCTGCACGGCGGAAACGCCCAAGGTCGCGGCGGTGCCTAACAGCGTGGCGATGTGCGCCATGATGTCGATGACCTTGCCCAGCGGGCCGTCGGTGTCCTTGGAGCCAAACAGCGGTTTGAAGATGGACGAAATCAGCGGCACGCGCCCGCGGCGGTAGGACGAATAGGCGATCGCCGCGCCGACCACCGAGTACATCGCCCACGGGGAAATGCCCCAGTGGAAGTGGGACTGCGCGACCGCCTGGTGGAGGGCCTCGACCGTGCCGCCTTCGTCCACCGTGTGCGGCGACGGGGTCAGATAGTAGCTCAGCGGCTCGGAGGGACCGTAGAAGAACAGGCCGACGCCGATGCCCGCGCCCCGAACACCATCGCCACCCATGAGAAGAAGCCGAACTCCGGCTGCTCGTCGTCGGTGCCCAGCTTGATGCGGCCCAGCTTCGACAGGCCTACGTACGCCATCACCACGATGGCTAGAATCATGGTGATGTTCAGCAGCCAGCCCGCGTTGGTAATGGCCCAGCCAAAGGCCGCCGATGCCGTCTGCGCCACCTGGTCCGGCGATATCACGCCCCAGGCGATGAAGCCGACTACGAGTACCGCCGTCACGCTGAAGATGATCTTGTCCAGGCCGAAGGTGTTGCGCTGGTCTTCCACGCCGATACCCGGGACCAGGCCCGGGTGCATGTTGTGAGGGTAGAGGCTCATCGCGGGCCCAGTGCTGCCGGTCGGCCCGGCGCTGCGCGGCTGCGGCTCGCTGGAGGAAGCGGAAAAGCTAGACGGGGTAGCAGGGGTGGATGAGGAGGACGAGGATTCAGGTTCTGGTTTCGACACGAAGGTAAATCTCAGGATATTGGCATAAGCCACAACTCGGAACCTCGCTGCAACTGCTTAGTCTAGACATGCTAGACAATCCCGTCTATTAGCCGATAGGGTAGGCGTCATGTTGATTTCTGGACTTCTGGTGGGCGGCGTCTTCGGCGCCGTGCTGCAGCGCGGACGCTTCTGCGTGACCGGCATGCTGCGCGATATTTTCATGAACAAGACTTGGCGTGGGTTTACCGCGCTGATGATACTTATCTCCGTGCACGCCTTCGGCCTGACCCTGCTGACCAGCCTGGGCGTCATCCAGCCCGAGGTCGCCAACTTCACCCCGGTGGCCATCATCGTGGGCGGCTTCATCTTCGGCCTGGGTATCATCCTGTCCGGCGGCTGCGCCTCCGGCACATGGTACCGCTCCGCCGAGGGCCTGGTCGGCTCCTGGATCGCGCTGCTGCTCTACGGCCTTTCCGCCGCGGCGATGAAATCCGGCCCGCTGGCCGAGGTCGACGGCTGGTTCAAGCAGTGGGAGATGCCGCTGACCACCATCCACGGCGCGCTGGGGATCACGCCCTGGCTGCTGGTTGCTGTGGTCTGGGCCGTGACCTTCGGGCTGTGGCGCCACTACCGCCGCAAGGACGCCGGCCGCCCCTCCTACGACCTGGGGCAGCCATGGTGGGCCCGCCCGCTGTCGCTGAACACCGCCGCCATCCTGGTAGGCCTCATCGCCACCGTGGCCTTCCCACTGTCCGCGGCCACCGGGCGCAACAGCGGCCTGGGCATTACCACCCCGACCGCCGACGTCATGCGGTATACCACCACCGGTGACGGGCAGTACCTCAACTGGGGCACGCTGCTGGTGGTCGGCCTGTTCATCGGCGCCTTCCTCGCGGCCAAGGCCACCGGCGAGTTCCGCGTGCGCGTCCCGGACGCGCAGACCGCCTACCGCGCCGTGGCCGGCGGCATCATGATGGGCGTGGGCGCGTCCCTGGCCGGCGGCTGCACGGTCGGCAACGGCATGGTGGAGACCTCCTTGTTCAGCTTCAAGGGCTGGGGCGCTCTGCTGTTCATGGCCCTGGGCGTGGCCGTCGGCGCCAAGTTGTGGCTCAAGCCCCACCGCGTTAACCAGTCCCCGGCCTCGGCCGAAGACGCCGTGCTTCGCGACGCCCCAGCCACCACCCAGCAGCCCTTTCCTGTTGCCACCGGCGCCGTCGCGCTCAAGCCCCAGGTGAGTACGTCCACCCAGAAGGCCCGCCCGCTGGGGCAGGGCCGCTACGCGCTGGATACCCTGGGCGCGGTCTGCCCCTTCCCGCTGATGGAGGCCAAGCAGGTCATGGACGAGCTGGAGACCGGTGAGGCCCTGGTCATCGACTTCGACTGCACCCAGGCCACCGACTCTATCCCGGCCTGGGCGGCCGATGCCGGCCACCGCATCACCGACTTCCACCGCGCCGGCGATGCCGGTTGGCAGGTCACCGTCGTTAAGGGAGGCTAATCACACGGGTGTGAGTTAGGATGAAGGGGTATCGCAGGTCTAAGCGATCCCCTTTAACTTTGTGTCAGCGAGGTATAAACCCACCATGCAGTTCCCAGAATCCGTTGTGGCCGAACTGGAAGAGCTTTTCGCCCCGGTGGTCCAGGAGCACCTCCTCGATGCTTCGTTGCTGCTGCAGCCGCGCTAGCGGGCCTGCGGACTGGCCATTCTCACCTTGTCCGCCAACTGGCGGATATCCGCGGCGCTGGGCTGGCTATCCGGCGCCAAGTTACAAAAGTCCAGTAGTTGGTAGCCGGCGTGCTGGATCGCCTCGTGTTGGGCGCTGAACTCGCCGAGGCGATCCGGCTGGTTGGCGCCCACCGACTGGATGGATCGGCGCTCGGACAGCAGCTCGTACTGCAGGTCGCGGCGCTGGCTCAGGGATTGCTGCGGCGTTTCGGTCAGCAGGGCGCCCAGTAGCGCGCCCATCGACTCGTAGCAGCGGATCTGCAGCCGGTAGTGGTTCAGCGCCGCCGATGTCGGCCGGTACAGCCACAGCGCCAACAGCGCGAACAGGATGGACAGGGAAATCTCCGCCATGCGCGCGCCGACGACGGGCGCCAGCTCCGGCGCCTGCGAGTTGCCCATCAAAAGCGCCAGCGGCGTCGAGAAGATAACGCAGAAGGCGTAGTTTTTCACCACGAAAATCTCCGCGAAGAACTGGCAGGCCGCCAGCGCAAGCAGCAGCGACCAGCCCCATACGCCGAAGTAGTGGAAGGTGGCGAACAGGCACACGCCCAGCACCGAACCGGCCGCGCGGTGGATGGCGCGCACCGTGCCCGGCACCCGATCCGGGCCCCACTGCAGAATCAGCAGGACCGAGATAGCGCCCCAGTCCGGGCGGCCCAGGCCCAGCGCCACGCCCAGCAGCGCGGTAATCAGGCCGGCGAAGAAGACACGCTCGGCGGTGATGAAGGCGTGGCCGTTGCGCACCGCGGAGCGGTACAGGCGGTAGTTCACCGTCGGGCGGCTGTGCGGGATGACGGTGCGGCTCGGGTCGATGTCGTTTGGGGTGTCGGTGAGCAGGGCCTCGGCGGCGCCGAAGTCGTCGCGCAGGTTATGCCTGACGATGCTGCGCTGCGCCGCCAGCGTGCGCCGCACCAGCTCGGACTGCGACTGGTTGATAATGCGACCACCGCTTACGATGCCCGCATCCGCCAACGACTGCCACGCATTCGACAGCGCCGTTTGCGCCTGGTGGTGGCGGGCCAGGTGGTCCTTGTCGGCGTTGGCGTAGTCCTCGGCGGCGCGCTCCAGGGTGTCGACCACGCGCCGCTCCGGCCCGTGCTTATCCAGCAGCGACGGGGCCATGCCGAGGATCCACGCGGTACCCGCGCCGACGCAGGCCCATAGGATGACCTCGCCGACGTGGGTGCCGCTACGAGCGAGCATGGTGGAGCCACCCGAGACCATCACGATGAAGAAGCCGCCCGGCGGCGGCAGGCGCAGGGCGTTTTGGACGAACGCGGCCGTGGTGGCCAGCAGCACCGTAAACAGCGCCGAGAGGATGAGCCACCAGTGGCCGTGGCCGGGGGCGAAGACCAGCGTGCCAACCAGGGTGCCGGTGGCCGATCCGATGATCAGCAGTGTGCCGGCCACCGCGATGACACGGGCGCGCGTGCGGTAGGGGTGGCCCTCGCCGTAGATGACGGCGAAGGCGCCGGTAGCGATGAGCAGGATAGCGTTGGTATAACCCAGCAGCAGGGCCACGCAACCCGGCAGGAGGATGGCCAAGGCGGCGCGCAGCGCGCCGGGCCACCGCGGGGCGGAGGAGTGGAAGGTAGTCAGCAGCTGGAGGGTACCTGGTCTTTGAGGAGTAGGGTTGTCCGTCACGGTGCTGCTACACGTTCCTTTCTCGTATCAAATTTGTTCGGCCAATACAGCGTACTCTTCTGCGGAAGTTTCGCGAACTTTTGCATTCCTTAGTTATCTGTTTTCCACAGGCTGCGGTTCCCGGGCGTTAACCATTGCACTCGGGCGGCGGAGTTATCCACAGGCGCGGGATGGTACCCTTGTCGGGGTTGATCTGTGCTTCTAGCGTGTGAGGCATGACAGCAACGACAGCCTTGGACACTGTGAAAGCAGCGCACTCCATCTTCGCGGACGGGATCCAGTATTTGGACCTGTGCCGCGAACTCAGCCTGCCTAGCTTGAAGGCTGTCATGTCCTTTGTTGAGAGTGTCTGATGGTTTGTGTGTGGGAACCTAACCCGCATAAGGAGGGACCTGACCCCTTGATGGTGGACACGCTGAAACCAGCATGTCGCTGGGGAAGTGAGGTACCTTTCCACCATGCCACGCAAGACCTACACCGAGTTGTTCAAGCGTGACGCAGTCTCGTTGTACGAGTCGACTCCCGGAGCAACGATCAACGCGATCGCCTCCGATCTCGGGGTCAACCGCAACTTTCTGCGCACCTGGCTCGACGCCTTCGGCACCGGCACCAAAACCAACGCCAACGGCGAGAAAGT